>CAYVHH010000233.1:0-5236 GCA_964450175.1 uncultured bacterium
GACCGAGGCGAGCCAGCCGGAGCCGGGACACGATCAGGAGCCGACCGCGGCGCAGCCGGCCGGCTACGGCATGGCGAACTATAGCCGCATCTTCCGCTCGCGGCGCGAGGGCGCCGACCATCGTCCGGACATCGGCCTCGACGCCTACGTCGCCAGGCTCGGCAAGCTCGGGATCGTGCGCTCGGTGCCCTTCGGGATCACCAACGACGAGGAGACGACGCTCCTGCGCCGCTATCCCGATCGCTTCATCGGGCTGGCGCGCATCAGCATCAACGCGTTCAAGGGCATGACGGGTGTGCGCGAGCTCGAGCGGCTCGTGCGCGAGGAAGGCTTCAAGGCGCTCGGCGTCTCGGCGCTCGTCGACATGATTCCCGCGAGCGACCGGCGCTACTACCCGCTCTACACGAAGGCGGCCGAGCTCGGCATCCCCGTGCGGATCTACTCGTCGATGAACTACGCGAACGACCGGCCCTACGACCTCGGCCACCCGCGTCACCTCGACCAGGTCGCGATGGATTTCCCGGAGCTCCGGATCATCGGCGGGCTCGGCGGCTGGCCCTGGGTCAACGAGATGGTCGCGCTCGTGCGCCGGCACCCGAACCTCCACATGGACACCTCCGCGCATCGCGCGAAGTACCTCGGGCAGCCCGGCTCGGGCTGGGAGATGCTGATGCAGTTCGGCAACACGCTCATCCAGGACAAGGTGCTCGTGGGGCTCTCGGCGGGACTGGTCGGCCAGCCGTACGAGACGTTGATCGACGAGTACATGAACCTGCCGCTGAAGGACACCGTGAAGGAGAAGTGGCTCTACGGCAACGCCGCGCGCGTGTTCGGGCTGGCCTGACCGGCCGATCATGACGGCCGATCTCTCCGGACTGCCGGGCGCCGACCGCGGCGGCACGCTCGAGGGTGTCGTGGTCCTCGAGCTGGCCCAGGGCTTCGCCGCCGAGCTGGCAGGCGGGCTGCTCGCCGATCTGGGCGCGACGGTGATCAAGATCGAGCCTCGCGACGGATCGCCGCTCCGGCGCCGTGGTCCGGGCATCGCCGGCGAAGACTCGCTCTACTTCCAGTCGGAGAGCCGCGGCAAGTATTCGGTCGTGGCGGAGCTGGGCGACCTCGCGCGAGAGCCCTGGCTCGCGCAGCTGCTGATGTCCGCCGATGCCGTCGTGGAGGATCTCGGCCCCGGACGGCTCGAGTCGGCCGGGCTCTCGCCGGATGCGCTGCTCGCGAAGAACCCCCGCCTGGCGTGCTTGCGGATCTCGCCGTTCGGTCAGACGGGACCGCTGGCCGGCGAGCGCGGCGACGATCGGATCGCGCAAGCGTTCTCGGGGATGCAGTTCGCGACCGGATTCCCCGATCGGCCGCCGATTCCGGTCACGGTCCCGCTGGCCGAGGCGTGGTCGGCGATCCTGGGCGCCGGCACGCTCCTGATGGCCATTCATCACGCCCGACGCAGCGGCCACGGGCAGGTCGTCGACCTCGGCCTCTACCAGACCGCGCTGCGCATGCAGGAGGATGTCGTCATCCGTCATTCCACGACGGGCGCCGTGGCGTCGCGCATGGGCACCGAATCCGCGACGGTGGTTCCGGCCAACGTCTATCCCACGCGCGACGGCGGATTCGTCGCGCTCTCGGGTGCCGGCGACCAGCCGTTCGCCCGTCTGTGCGACGCGATCGGAGCGCCCCAGGCCGTCAAGGACCCGCGCTTTTCCACCAGCGCGGCGCGTCTCGCCAATCGCGCCGCCGCCGACGAGCTGGTGCGGTCGTGGGTCGTCGAACACGACCTGGCCGACGTGGAGGCGCGCTTCATGAAGGCGGGGGTGGCGGGCACCGCCGTCCGCTCGGTCGACGAGATCATCGGCGATGCGCACGTGCGGGCGCGCCGCGGCACCCTGTCGCTCAAGTCGTCGTCGGGCCGCGACTTCCTCGCGCCCGCGCCGACGCCCCGGTTCTCGCGGACGAGCGCGCGCGACGCGGGCAGCGCGCCGCGCCTCGGCGAGCACACGGCGATCGTGCGCGCGAACATCGAGCGCATGGCCGCGCGACCGAGGCCGGACGTGAGATCGCCGAGCGCGCCCGGCGCGGGCGCGCTGGCCGGCGTGCGCGTGCTCGACCTGTCGCAGTGGCTCGCGGGCCCGGCGGCGGCCGCCCTGCTCGGCGACTTCGGCGCCGAGGTCGTGATGGTCGAGCTCCCCGCGACCGGGACCTCGCCGATGGACGGCCCGGGCAGTCGCGGGACGGGTTTCCCGGTAACGAACCGGAACAAGCGCAGCATCACGCTCGACGTGCGGTCCCCGCGTGGCCGCGAGGTATTCCTGGAGCTGGTCCGCGTGAGCGATCTCGTCGTGGAGAACTTCCGCCCGGGCACGCTCGAGCGCTGGAACCTCGGGCCCGCGGAGCTCCACGCGGTCAATCCCCGGCTCATCATCCTGCGATCGTCGGGATTCGGGCAGAACGGACCGTACGCGGCCCGCGCCGCGTTCAACCCGGTCGGCCTCGCCTTCGGCGGCATGACCTATCTCAACGGCTTCCCCGACCGGCCGCCCTGCCGCGACGGCGTCACGGCCGGCGATTACTCGACCGCGCTCTTCAACGTGCTGGGCATGGTCGCGGCGCTCCTGCGCCGCGACGTCGACGGCCAGGGACAGGTCGTGGACACCGCGATGTTCGAGTGCGCCCTGCGCCTCACCGGCGATCTCCTGGCCGTGCGCAGCGCGCTGGGCATCCGCCGCGAGCGCGCCGCCGGCCAGTCGCCGCTCTATCCGTCGAGTCTCACCGCCGAGGCCGTCGACGGCCGCCATGTCGCCGTGTCCGCCGCCGGCTGGGGCGAGCTCGCGGACGCGCTCGGGCGGCTGGGACGGCTCCGCGCCGACGATCCCGCGCGTGTGCAGGAAGAGCTCGCGAAGCTGGTCGGCGCGCTGGCCGCCGACGAGGCGGTGCGCGTGCTGCGTCAAGCCGGGCTCGCCGCGAGCGTGGTCAACTCGATCGCCGACCTCGTGCGGGAGCCTCACCTGTGGAGCCGCGGCGACCTGGTGCGGTGCGCCGATGGCGAGCGCGGCGAGATCGTCATGCAGGGGATCGTGCCGGTGCTGACGAGAACGCCGGGACGGCTGACCGACTGGTCGCGCCGTCCCGGGTCCGACAACGAAGCGGTGCTCGGAGCGCTGCTCGGCTACTCGCCCGAGCGCGCCCGCGAGGTCACGTCGGGGTCCGGGTCTACTTCGGCACCAGGCTCTTGAACCGAGGCATGACCTCCTTGGCCAGGAGCTCCATCGAGTGCCGCCACGCCTGCGGATTCTCGGAGTAATCGAAGCAGAACAGCAGAATCGTCCCGAAGCCGCCCACCTCTTCGTAGATCTCGTGGAGTCTGGCCGCCACCGTCGCCGGCGAGCCCACCAGCCAGTTGTGGCGGGCGCAGTATTCGGGCGTCACGTCGGAGTCCGGTACGTCCGGCTTGTGCTTCAGGAACTCGGTGAACTGGAACGACGCGAGCAGCGGCAGGAAGTATTCCTTCATCATTCGGCCCATCATGCCGCCGGCCGAGAGCCGCATCGCCTCGGCGTCGGTATCGGCGATGAAGATCTCGCGCACGAGACGCCACTCCGACCGCTTCGGCGTGCGGCCGGTCCGCGCGGCCCCCTGCGCCACGGCCTCCCAGTGGCTACCGACGTAGGTCGGGTTGAGGTTCAAGCTCATCGGCCAGAATCCGCGCTCGCCGGCGAGCTTCAGGGTGTCGGACCCCTTGCTGACGCCGGCCACCCCGATCGGCGGGTATGGCTTCTGGAACGGCTTGATGTGAGGGCGCAGGGTGTCGAGCATCGTGCCGGTCTTCGTGACGTGCCAGTACTTGCCCTTGTGGTCGAACTCGGCCTCGTCGCTCCAGAGACGCAGGATGATGTCGAGCGCCTCGCGCGTCATCTCGCGGTGCTGGCCCGACATCCCGTCAACGTTGAACATGGCCCAATCGCTCGGCAATCCGCTGGCCGCGACGCCGAAGTTGAGTCGCCCCTGCGCGAGGTGATCGAGCATCGCCACGCGATGGGCCAGCTCGGCCGGATGGTGGTAGGGCAGCAGGAAGCCGCCGGGCCCGATGCGCATGCGCGTGGTTTCCATGAGCGCCTGGGCCACCAGAAGGTCGGGCGCCGGGTGCGGCTCCCACGGTGCCGTGTGGTGTTCGCCGATCCACGCCTCGCTGAAGCCGAGCTCGTCCGCCCAGCGCAGCTGCTGCAGATCCCACCGGTGCCCGTCGTACAGATTGCGCTCGGGCGGATGCGACGGCATCGTGAACAGTCCGTAGTCCATTCAGATCCTCCTTGTTCAGAAGCGCGCCTCGGCCCGCGGGCCCCAGCCCCGCGGTCAGCCGCGTGCTCCCCGGCGCCAGGTGCGTGAATTCTACGCCTGCCGGCGGTGGAGCGACAGGCGTGACCGTTCTCGCACGTTGACCCGGCGGGGCGCGCTCGCTAGCCTTGCAGGTCGATGGCGTCTCCGGTCACCCAGCTTCCCCGAACTCGGCGCTGGACGCGCGTCGAGTACGAGCGCCTGATCGAGCTCGGCGTGTTCCGAGCCGGCGAGCGACTGGAGCTGCTCGACGGCCAGCTCGTCGTGAGAGAGCCACAAGGAAGCCGGCACGCCGCGGCCATTCGGCGCGTGACGGCGGCGCTTCGTCGCGCGGTCGGCGATAACTGGCTAATCGATTCGCAGCTCCCAATCGCACTCGACGACGCCTCGGAGCCCGAGCCGGATATCAGCGTGGTGCGGTACGAGCCGGGCGCGTACGTGGACGCGCATCCCTCCCAGGCGGCGCTGATCGTCGAGATCGCCGAGAGGTCGTGCCGCATCGACCGCGAGTACAAGACGGGTCTGTATGCGCGCGCACCGGTCGAGGACTACTGGATCGTCGACGTCGTCACCAACGTCCTCGAGGTCCACCGCGTGCCCGAGGCGTTCGCGGACGCAGCCCAGGGTTGGCGCTACCGCAGCGTGACCACGCTACGCCCGCCGGCGATCGCCCAGCCGCTCTTCGCCCCGGACACCTCGATCCGCGTCGCCGATCTCCTGCCCTGACACGCCGGCGCGGAAGGTCTACGCCGGCCCGACGAAGCCGATGTAGGCGCCGCACGCCTGCTCCGGCCCGACCAGCATCGCCTGCTCGCCGGTGTTGCGCACGCCGCGCGCCGGCGGCGGCAGACCGTGACCTTCCATCCAGCGCGCCGCCGCATCCATGCTGCGCGTGCGG
>CAYVHH010000234.1:0-7193 GCA_964450175.1 uncultured bacterium
CGATGGGCACCGCGGTCACCTTGACGGCGACGCCGGCGGCCGGCTCCACCTTCTCCGGCTGGAGCGGCGGCGGCTGCTCCGGCACCGGCACGTGTATCGCGACGGTGAACGCGGCCACGACCGTCACGGCCACCTTCACCACCGGTACCAGCTTCACCGACAACCCGCTCGTCGCCGGGACCACCGTCGAGAAGGCGACGCATACCAACGAGCTGCGCACGGCGATCAACGCGGCCCGGACGCGCAACGGGCTCGCGGCGGCCACGTGGACGGATCCGACCTTGACCGCGGGCTCGACCGTGATCAAGTCCGTTCACATCACGGAGCTGCGGACCGCAGTGAACGCGGTTTACACGAAGCTGGGAAGAGCGCTGCCCTCGTACACGGACCCGACGATCGTGCCGGGCCAGACCGTGTCCAAAGCCGCGCACGTGCAGGAGCTGCGCAGCGCCGTCAGCGCCCTGCCGTAGGCCGGAGCGGCGCGGTCTCGGTTTTCTTGACTCGCTCGGCTGGGGGGCGCTAGCGTGAAACTCTGGCGATGCGCAGCTTCCTCTACTACCTCTACGGGCGGCTTCTGCTGCGACAGGTCCGTGGGCAAGGGGTCCCGCGGCACCTGGGGATCATCCTCGACGGCAACCGTCGCTACGCGCTCGAGCGCGGTGTCCCCGACATCCGCGAGGCGTACGCGATGGGCGCCGAGAAGCTCGACGAGGTGCTGGAGTGGTGCGCCGAGATCGGGATCCGCGCGGTAAGTCTCTGGGTCTTCTCGACCGATAATTTTCACCGATCGGCGCTGGAGATCTCAGGAATTCTGTCGGCGATCGAGTCCAAGCTCATTCGGCTCGCTCGCCATCCGAGCGCGCATCGCCTCGGCCTTCGCGTCCGAGCCGTCGGCAAGCTCGATCTCCTGCCGGATTCGACGCTCGCGGCCATCCGCGCGGCCGAGGAAGCGACCGCGAATAATCGGGCGATGGTTCTGACCTTCGCGGTGGCCTACGGCGGGCGCCAGGAGATCATCGACGCCGTCCAGGCGATGCTCCGCGAGAAGAGCAAGCAGGGCGAGGATCTCCAGACGATCATCGACGGCGTGACGGAGGAAACGATCGGCCAGTACCTCTACGCGCCCGATCTGCCCGACCCCGATCTCATCATTCGCACCAGCGGCGAGATCCGACTGTCCGGCTTCCTCTTGTGGCAGAGCGCGTACAGCGAGTTCTATTTTTGCGACGCGCACTGGCCCGCCTTCAGAAAGGTCGACTTCCTTCGCGCCGTTCGCGCGTATCAGCAACGCGAGCGGCGCTTCGGCAGCTGAGCGCCCCGAGCCCTCACGGTTCGCCGCCGCTCCTTTCCGTTCTGAGTTAAGCTGGCGCCGTCATGAGACTCACCGGGAAGGTCGCCCTGATCAGCGGAGGCTCGCGCGGCATGGGGGCCGCCGAGGCGCGGCTCTTCGCACGGGAAGGCGCCCAGGTCGTCATCGGCGACGTGCTCGAGGCCGAAGGCCGAGGTGTCGAGGCGGAGATCAACGCGAAGGGCGGCAAGGCCGTCTTCGTGCATCTCGACGTCACGAGCGAGTCCGACTGGCAGAAGGCCGTCGGCGCCGCCCAGAGCCACTTCGGGCGGTTGAACGTCCTCGTGAACAACGCGGGCATCGGCGGCGGAGGGCGCATCGAGGACACCACCGTCGAGGAGTGGGATCGCATGATGGCGATCAACGCCAAGGGCGTCTTCCTCGGGACCAAGACCGCCATTCCGGCCATGCGCCGCGCCGGCGGCGGCTCGATCATCAACATCTCGTCGCAGCTCGGCCTGGTGGGAACGGACAACAGCAGCCCGCAGTACCAATCTTCCAAGGGCGCGGTTCGTCTCCTGACGAAGGCCACGGCCGTCCAGTACGCCCGCGAGGGAATCCGCGCGAACTCGGTCCACCCCGGCCCCATCGTCACGGCGATGACCGAGCGCCGCCGCGCCGACCCGGCGCAGCGCCAGCTCATGATTTCGCGAATCCCCCTCGGCCGCTACGGCGAGCCGGACGAGGTCGCCTACGGTGTCCTGTATTTGGCTTCAGATGAGTCCGCCTACGTCACCGGCAGCGAGCTGGTCATCGACGGGGGCTGGACCGCGCAGTAACGCCGCAAACGTTGCTCTCCGGAGAGAAAGCCGCGTAGGTTAGGGCTTGCCATGAGCCCGGCGGGCGCGACGATTCTGGTGGTGGACGACGAGCCCACGGTGCTCGACACCGTCCGGGACGGACTCACCGCTCACGGATACCAGGTGCTGAAGGCCTCGGGCGGCGAGGAGGCCCTGCAGGTTGCCCAGGGTCATCAGGGCGCGATCGCGCTCGCACTCGTCGACGTCGTGATGCCCGGCATGAGCGGCCCTGAGGTCGCGCAGCGTCTGCACGAAGCCCGGCCGGATCTCAAGATATTGTTCATGTCCGGCTTCTCGACCGAGGTCGTCGTCGTGCAGGGGCTCGCCACCGGCGAACCGTTGCTCGTCAAACCGTTCAGTCTCGAAAGCCTCGCGCGGAAAGTTCACGAGATCCTCGACTACCGCTCGCCTTTCGCTCGTCCTCCGCAACCGCCACGCTGACTTACGAAGCACTCGCCTCGATCACTTGACAACGCCTCGCTGCCGCCGCAAAGTCCTATACCCAGGAGGGCGGCGTGTCAGCGCAAGGTGAACGGCTACTGGCGGCGATCGAAGCTGAGATCAAGAACATCTCGAAGCTGGAGCACACGCTGGCGCGAACGAAGCTCGTGCTGCAAGAGCAGGCGAGCCGGCTTCGGCTCGGCACCAATCCAGAGCTCGTGATGACGTCGCTCCGGCTATCCGTCCCTCACGAGACGACGCTGGCCCTCATCGAACGCGTCGACCCGGTTCTCTCTCCTCAGGTCGAGCAACTCCCAAAGAAGTAAGACGCACTCCCACTGCTGCTCGCGAAGTGCGCTGGGAGTGCTCTGCGCGCCTACTGGCTGCGAGGATTGAGCAGCCAGTCGATCACGGCACGTGAATCGTCCGTCTCGGTCGACGGCGCCGGCTGCGGCGGCGCTGATGGCGGCTGCTCTCGACGCTCGGCTCTCGACGCGGCCGGCGCCGTTGCTTGAGACGGCGGCGCGACCGGCCGCGTCGGTGTCGTGACCACCGGTGAGGGTGGCGCAGCCGCTGCCGCGGACGGCGCAACAGCGTGCGACGGTGGCGTGGTGGCGCGGACAGCGGGAGTCGGCCGAACGTCCGGCGGCGCAGCCACTGCCGGTTGACGTGGCGCCGCCGGTGCGCGCTCGATGGGCGGCGCGGACACCGCGGGCGCACGGGGTCGCGCCGTCGGCGTCGTCGGCTCCGGAGCACGGACGGTGGGCGGCGCAGCCTCGGTGACCGGCGCCCGGCCCACCTCGCGCGGCGCGGCAGCCGGCGGCGAGCCGGTCGGTGCCCGCAGCGCCAGTGAACCCCAGACCACGGCTCCGACCGCCAGCACCGCGAGCGCGGAGCCACCTGCGATCACGGCGGCTCGCCTGCGCCGGGGCGCCGGACCGTGCGCGCCGGTCCACAGAAGATTGAGCACGTCTCCCATCAAAGGCCGCGCTTCGGGCTGCTTGTAGAGCGCGAGCGTGACGGCGCGCGACACCGATGGGGATACGCCCTCTCTCAGGCGGTGAACCGGGACCGGAGCTTCCTTCAGGTGCTTCGAGAAGATCGCATCGCGCGTCGAGCCCTGGAACGGGGGCGCCCCGCTCAGCAGCTCGTGCAGGAT
Organism: uncultured bacterium; assembly: GCA_964450175.1. Classification (GTDB taxonomy): domain Bacteria; phylum Methylomirabilota; class Methylomirabilia; order Rokubacteriales; family CSP1-6; genus AR31. The sequence continues at coordinate 3,749 of CAYVHH010000234.1, forward strand.
GATGCCGTAGGCGTAGATATCGGTCTTCTCGGTGATCGGCGCCTTCAGGATCTGCTCGGGCGCGAGGTATTCCGCAGGGGGATCGACGTTGACGAGCCCCTGAACCTCGCGCGCGTCGCGCAAGCCGGACAGCTCGACGTCCAGGAGCTTGACACGGCCGTCCTCGAGCACCATCACGTTGCGAGGGCTGATGGCCCCGTGGACGAAGCCGATGTTGTGCAGGGTCTCGATCGCTCCGCCGAGCTCGAGGGCCAGTCGCAACGCGGCGTGGACCTCGAGCGGGGTGTGCCCGGAGAGCACCTCGCTGAGTCGCCGGCCCTCGACGAACTCCGTCACGGTGAACGGCCGGCCCGCGTCCAGCTCGCCGATTTCCAGCACGCGCGCCATCGCCGGATGAGCGGTCGAAGCCGCCACGATCGAGCGACCCACCCGCAAAACCGCCTGCGCGGCTTGCGGGGTATTCGCAAAATTGCGAGGGAGGAAGCGGATCGCGACGCGATGACCCGTGGACTCGTCCTCGCCGACGCAGACGGTTCCAAACGCGCCCGCGCCGATCTCGCCGACGACGCGATAGCGGCCGCGCACGCGCAAACCGCTCGCGAATCGTTCGCCGCGCTGCGCAGACGGACTCGCCGCCGGACCCACTGGAGCTTCTCTGTTCACTGCGGGAACCCCCTCGAAAACCGTAGGCTCTCCATACATCATAGCTGGAGGGTCGCGTCAAGAGCCCGGCGGAGGCCGCGGGCGCGCCTCCCGACGTGGGATAATCAGCCTGCATGAGTCTCCGCGGTACCCTCGCGGTCCTCGCGTGGACGTTCGTGATCGTAGCCAGCCCCCCGCCTTCGCGCGCCGCACCCGAGAGCCCTCGGGTGCGGGTCGAGCTCGTGAGCGAGGTCGGATCCATCGCGCCCGGGCAGATCTTCTGGGTAGCGCTGTATCAACGCATCGCGCCAGGCTGGCACACGTACTGGGTAAACCCTGGAGATTCCGGCGAGCCTCCCCGCATCGAGTGGGCGCTCCCGCCGGGATTCACCGCAGGCGACTTCGCGTGGCCATTTCCGGAAAAAATCCCGGTGGGACCAGCGATGACCTACGGCTATTCCCACGAGGTGGTGCTTCCCATCGCGATCACCCCACCGCCGGGCCTTACCCCGGGCACCCGCGTTACCCTCCGCGGGCAGGCCAGCTGGCTCGCGTGTGAAAGGACGTGCATCCCCGAGGAAGCCCCGATCGCCCTGACACTCCCGGTGGCGGCCGCGGCCCCACCCGCCGATTCTCGCGGGGCGCCCATGATCGAGGCCGCGCGACAGCGCGTCCCGACGCCGAGTCCCTGGCCGGCAGCCTTCGCGGCCACGTCGACGGAGGTCACGTTCACGCTCAAGGCGTCAGGGTTGACGCCCGCGCGAATCACCGACGTCTGGTTCTTCCCGGCTCGGTGGGGCGCGATCGACCTCGCCGCGCCCCAGCGAACGCAGATCGACACCGCGGGCATTCGGCTCGAGGTGGCTCGCGGACCGCTGCGCGAGGCGATCACCGCTCCGATCGACGGTGTGCTCGTCGTGACCGAGCGGTTGGACGGCGGCGTCGCGCAGCACGCGTTCGCCGTCACCGCGCAGCCGTCATCGGTCGGTGGACAGAGCGCTGCGGTGTCATTGCTCAGGGCGATCGTGCTGGCGTTCGCCGGCGGGCTCGTGCTGAACCTGATGCCGTGCGTGCTGCCCGTGCTCTCGGTCAAGGCGCTCGGCCTCGTCCAGCACTCGCGTGGACGGCCCTCGGCGCTCCGCATTCACGGTCTCGCGTACGCCGCGGGGGTGCTCGTGTCGTTCGCGATCGTGGCGGGAGCGCTGATTGCTTTGCGTGCGGGGGGCGAGCAGGTCGGATGGGGGTTTCAGCTCCAGTCGCCGGCGTTCGTCACCGTGCTCGCCTGGCTCTTCTTCGCGGTGGCGCTGAGCTTCTCCGGGGCCATCGTGGTGAGCGGACGGTTTGCCGGTGCCGGCCACGCGCTCGCGTCGCGCGCGGGCTACGCCGGATCGTTCGCGGCCGGCGCCCTCGCCACCGTGGCGGCCACCCCGTGCACGGCCCCCTTCATGGGCGCGGCCGTCGGATTCGCCGTCACCCAGTCCTGGGCGATCGCACTGCTGGTGTTCGAAGCGCTCGGGCTCGGGCTGGCCGTGCCATATCTTCTGCTCTCGTTCGTGCCGGCATGGAGCCGCTTCCTGCCGAAGCCCGGCGCATGGATGACACGGCTGAAGCAGCTCCTGGCGTTTCCACTCTATGCGTCGGCCGCGTGGCTCGTGTGGGTCGTGAGCCAGCAAGCCGGGCCGCACGGCGTCGGCGCGGCGCTGGCCGGCCTCGTGCTGATCGCGTTCGCGTCGTGGCTTCACGACGCGCTCGGCGGTGTCCGCGTGATCTGGCGCAGGACCGCAACCTGGATGGTCGCGGCGCTGCTTCCCCTGCTGATCGTGGGGATCGCCGTGCTGGGCCCGCCCGGCGCCGGCACGCGATCGCCCGTGCCCGAGGCCGCGGTGGGCGGGGTCGGCTGGGAGCCGTTCAGTCCGGAGCGTCTCGACGCCCTACGCGAGTCGGGCCAGCCCGTGTTCGTGAACGTCACTGCCGCCTGGTGCGTGACCTGTCTGGTCAACGAGCGCGTCGCGCTGCGCTCGGCAGCCGTCGCGGACGCGTTCGCGAAGAAGGGCGTGATCGCGCTCAAGGCCGACTGGACGAACCGAGATCCGGCGATCAGCCGCATGCTCGGCTCGCTCGGGCGAAGCGGAGTGCCGCTCTACGTCCTGTACCAGCCGGGCGCCGGGGGGGCAGCGCCTCCGACCTTGCTCCCGCAGATCCTGACTGAAGGTGCCGTCATCGGCGCGCTCGACAAGATATGATCGTCGCGGTAGGAGGAACGCCCATGTCAATCGTGACCCGCCGCACGTTCGTCGCCCGGACCACACTGGCCGGGCTGGCCTCCGTCGCCGGCCGCGGCCTGCTCGCATCGCCCGTGTGGGCGGCCGGCCTGGCCAAGGTCGGCGAGGCCGCGCCAGCCTTCAATGTATCTGCCACGAACGGCCAGAGCGTGAGCCTCGCCGATCGGCGCGGGAAGATCGTCGTCCTCGAGTGGACGAACCACGACTGTCCCTACGTGCGCAAGCACTACGAGAGCGGCAACATGCAAGCGCTCCAGAAGGAGATCACCGCGCAGGGCGTGGTCTGGCTGACGCTCATCTCGTCGTCGCCGGGAACCCAGGGCTACGTCTCGCCGAAGCAGGCCGACGAGCTGACGGCGTCGCGCAAGGCGAGCCCCTCCGCGGTGCTTCTCGATCCGACCGGCGTCGTCGGCAAGGCATACGGCGCGACGAACACCCCGCACATGTACATCATCGACAAGGCCGGACTGCTCGTGTATGCCGGCGCGATCGACGACCGGCCGACGACTCGGCGCGCCGAT
>CAYVHH010000235.1:0-26594 GCA_964450175.1 uncultured bacterium
CCGACCGCGCCGCGATGACGTCCTCGAGCCCCGCCTTCCACGCCGTCTCCATCGCCGCCTCCGTGGGTCGCGCTCATGGGTCGCGCTCCAGAGTTTCTAGTTGATCAATATTGAGTCTACTTGATTTAGATTGACTCGACCAGCGGAGGCTGGACGAGACCGATCGGTCCTGCGAGCGTCGGAGGCCAGCAAGCGATGATCAGCGTGAACGGCGAGGAGTACCTGACCGTCAAGGAAGCCTCGCGCCTGCTCGGCGTGAAGCCGGCGACGCTCTATGCCTACGTAAGCCGGGGCGTGCTGCGGAGCTATCGCCAGGGGATCAAGCGCCAGCGGCTCTACCGCCGCGCCGAAGTGGAAGGGCTCTTGCGGCTGGCGCCGAGCGCGGCTCGCGGCGCCAACGTGATCCCGCTCCGCGCCCGGGCGCGCCAGGCCCCGATCCCGCTCGCCGAGTCCTGGATCCGCGACTGACATGGCCCCGCTGAGGCGCGCAGCCTTCCTCAATCCCGGGCGCGATCTCGCGGCCGGCGTCGACCTCGCGCGACGGGCCGAGGCGCTCGGCTACGACAGCGCGTGGGTGACCCACGGCTCCGGGCGCGACTCGTTCCTCGTCCTCGCCGCCTACGGAGCCGCGACGACCCGACTCGGACTCGGCAACGGTGTCGTGCCGATCTACCCGCGCCACCCGGTGGCGATGGCCCAGGCCGCGCTCACGCTCTCGGAGATCAGCGGCGGGAGGTTCAGGCTGGGCATCGGGGTGAGTCACCGCGCCAGTATGGAGGCCGCGCTCGGACTCACGCTGCGCGAGCCGCTGGCCGTGACGCGAGAGTACGTCGCCGTCCTCCGCGGCGCCTTCACCGGCGGCGCCGCCTTCGAAGGCCGGCACTACAAGGTCAACTGGACTCCCGCGGTTCCCGAGCGGCCGCCGGCGCCGCCGATCTATCTCGCCGCGCTGTCCAGGAAGATGCTCGAGCTCGCCGGCGAGATCGCCGACGGGGTGGTCCTCTGGCTCTGCTCGCCCGACTACGTGCGCGACGTCGCGGTGCCGGCGCTCGGGCGGGGTCGGGCGCGCGCCGGCAAGACCCTGGACGGCTTCGAGATCGTCGCGGCAGTGCCGCTCGCGATCTCGGACGACGCGCCGGCCGCCCTCTCCGCCTTCCGCGGCGAGCTCGCGCGCTATCTCACCTTGCCCTTCTATCGCGCCATGCTCGAGGCCAGCGGCCTCGGCAAGGAGCTCGCGACGTTCGATCGAAATGGCGAGGTGGCCGAGGGACTGACCCGCGCCGTCGGCGGTGTCGGCAAGCCCGAGGCCGGCGCGGCCTTCGTACGCGCCTATCGTGACGCCGGCGTGACGTTGCCCGCGATCCGCCCGATCACCTTCCCCGACGCGCCGTGGTACCGCCGCACCCTCGAAGAAGCGGCAGGCTGGTGACGTTCCGCCGCGCGGGATCGCCGAAGTAAATAGAAACCCGCGGGGCGCAGTCAGAACGTACAGGAAGGGAGGGATCGACATGAAACTCCTGGGCGTTCTGCTGCTGACAGTCCTGGTTGCCGGAATTCCGGTCGGCGCCCACGCCGCCGACGTGAGCATCACGGTCAAGAGCGACACCGACTTCCGTCAGGATCGCAACCAGCTCGGACAGTCCCATCGCGCCCAGGTGCCGAACGGCACACGGCGTCCGGTGACGCCGATCGTCGTCATTCCGCAGCCGGTGTACTTCGCAGCACCGCAGCGGTGTCTGGTCCCGGGCTACTGGGCGTACGCGTGGGTGCCCCAGAGCTACGCCGAGAACGTGTGGGTTCCGTCCTACTACAACTACGATGCGGTGTGGGTCGAGGGACACTATGAGTCCCGCTCCTACACCGGGGGTTACTACCAGCCTTACTGGATGCCCGAACACGCCTGCTGAGCGGCCCCCGCTCGCCGGGCCGCGCGTACCACCGTGATACAACTGTAGGCCCATGCGGGCCTACGTCGTCTCCCGCCTCGCCCAGACGGCGCTCGTGGTCTTCCTGTCCCTCACCGCGGTCTTCGTCATGGTTCGTCTGTCCGGCGACCCTGTTCTGCTCTTCATGCCGATGGACATCCAGGCCAAGGACGTGAACGAGTTTCGCCAGCGGCTGGGCTTCAACGATCCGCTCGCGGTGCAGTACGCGCGCTTCGTCGGCGGCGCACTGCGCGGCGACTTCGGCGAATCGCTCCGCTATCGGCGCGATGCCTTCGGCCTGGTGCTCGAGCGGTTACCGGCCACCCTGCTCCTGGCCGGCTCGTCCTTGCTGCTCACCGTCGTCGTCGCGGTGCCGCTCGGCGTCGTTTCGGCGGTACGTCGCGACAGCGTGCTCGATCACGTCGGCACGATCTCGACGGTGCTGGGCCAGGCGACGCCCGGCTTCTGGCTCGGGCTGCTCCTCATCTATCTCTTCTCGGTGCAGCTTCGCTGGCTGCCGACCGGCGGCATGGGCGGCCCCGCGCATCTCGTGATGCCCTCGATCGTACTCGCCGCGTTCTACTCGGCGCGGATCGCGCGCCTCACGCGCTCGGCGGTGCTCGAGGCGCTCGGCGAGGACTACGTGCTGACCGCGCGTGCCAAGGGGCTCGGCGAGGGGCGCGTGATCGGCAAGCACACCTTGCGCAACTCGGCGATCCCGATCGTCACGCTCGCCGGGCTCGAGGCGGGCCAGGTGCTCGGCGGCGCGGTGATCACCGAGACGATCTTCGCGTGGCCGGGGCTCGGCCGCCTCACCGTCCAGGCGCTCCTGAACCGCGACTTCCCCGTCGTGCTCGCCGCCGTCTTCTTCATCTCGCTGATGTATACGCTGATCAACCTCGCCGTCGACCTGCTCTACGGCTGGCTCGACCCGCGCGTGCGCCTACGATGAGATCCGGCCGCGCGACGAACGAGCGCCGCCCATGAAGAAGTGGCTCGGGATCGGCCTGACCCTGGCGGCGATCCTCGCGGCCCTTCTGGCGCCGTGGCTCGCGCCGCACGACCCGCTGCGGACCGAGTTCTCCGAGAGCCTCAAGCCGCCGGGAGCGGCCGGCCATCCGCTCGGCACCGATCAGCTCGGCCGCGATCTGCTCGCTCGCCTGCTCTTCGGCGCGCGACTCGCGCTGTTCATCGGCAGCTGCACGGTTATGGTCACTGCGATCGTCGGCGGGCTGCTCGGTCTCGTCGCCGGATTCGTCGAGCGCTGGCCGTCGACCGTCCTCATGCGCATCGTCGACGTGCAGCTCTCCTTTCCATTCATCCTGCTGGCGATGACGATCAACGCCATCGTCGGGCTCGGCCTGCGCAACATCATCCTCAGCCTTTCGGCGGCCGGATGGGTCGTGTATGCTCGCGTGGTGCGCGGCGAGGTCCTTTCCGTGAAGCAGCGCGACTACGTTCAGGCGGCGGCGGCGCTCGGCGTGGGCCGCGCCCGGCTCATGTTCCGTCACGTGCTGCCCAACGTCGCGCCGTCGATCGTCGTGGTCGCGAGCCTGCAGTTCTCGTCGTTCATCGTCGCCGAGGCGGCGATCAGCTTTCTCGGCTTCGGCGTCCAGCCGCCGACCCCCGCGTGGGGGAGCATGCTCTCGGAGAGCCGCGACTTTCTGTACGTCGCCTGGTGGCTCGCGGCGTTCCCCGGCGCCGCGCTCGCGCTGACCGCGCTCGGCGTCAACCTGCTGGGCGATTGGCTGCGCGATACCCTGGATCCCAAGCTCCGGGTCTGATCGGCGATGTCGACCAGCCACTTCTTCGCGTATCTCTCGCGGATGAAGTTCATCCGCCGCTGGGGTCTCATGCACAGCACGTATCCCGAGAACATCCAGGAGCACAGCCTGCGCGTCGCGCAGATCGCCCATGCGCTGGCGATCATCCGCAATCGGGTCTTCGGCGGCGACGTGAGCCCGGAGCGCGCGGCGACCCTGGCGCTCTATCACGACATCAGCGAGGTGCTGACCGGTGACCTCCCGTCGCCGGTCAAGCAGTTCAATCCCGAGATCCATCGCGCGTATCACGCGATCGAGGCGGCGTCGAAGGACAAGCTGTTCGCGCTGATCCCTGACGCGCTCAAGCCCGGCTACGAGGCGTTCTTCCGGCCCGACCCGCGCGACGAGGCACATCGGGGGCTCGTGCGCGCCGCCGACAAGCTCTGCGCCTATCTCAAGTGCCTCGAGGAGACCGGCGCGGGCAATCCCGAGTTCGCCCAGGCCGAGAAGAGCCTGCGGGCGAGCGTCGAGGAGCTCGACCTGCCGGAGGTGCGCTACTTCCTGGACACGTTCGTCCCGAGCTTTCGCCTCACCCTGGACGAGCTCAACTGATCCCGACTCCGAGAGGAGATGCTATGCGTCGCCTGTCCGCGTTGTTCCCCCTGGCGATCGCCCTGGTCCTGGTCGGCTCGACCGCGGCGGGCGCCCAGAGCCGCGGCAAGGAGGTCGTCGTCGGCCTCGGCGCCGAGCCCCGAACGATGCTCGCCGTCACGATCGTGGACTGGACCACCAACAACATGCTCGAGCACATCTACGATCGGCTGCTCGACCGTGACGCGAAGACCTTCAAGCCCAAGCCGATGCTGGCCGAGAGCTGGAAAATCGTCAACGACACCACCTGGGAGTTCAAGCTCCGCAAGGGCGTCAAGTTCCACGACGGCGAGCCCTTCACCGCGCAGTCGGTCAAGGCCACGATCGACTATGCGCTCGATCCGGCGACCAAGAGCCACTTCACGGGTGCGGCGTACTGGGGCCTCGTGAAAGAGGTCCAGATCGTCGACGACTTCACCGTGCGCTTCGTCACCAAGCAGCCCTGGCCGAATCTGGTCGACAGCGCCGCGTCGACGAACTCGCTCATCATGCCGGCCAAGGCGCTCAAGGCGCTCGGGCCGCAGAAGCTCGCCGAGAAGCCGATCGGCACCGGGCCGTTCCGCTTCGTCGAGTGGAAGCGCGACGAGCGCCTGGTGCTCGACCGCAATCCCGACTACTGGCAGGGCCCCGCCGACGTCAGCCGGGTGACCTTCCGCTTCATCCCCGAGTTCAGCGCGCGGATGGCGGCGCTGCTCTCCGGCGAGATCGACATCATGAAGGATGTGCCGCCCCATGCCGTCGACGCGATCGAGAAGAGCGGCCGAGCAACCCTGCGCTCGACGGTGTCCTCGCGGATCAACTACCTGGCGCTGGTGAATCTGAAGCCCGGGCCGATGCAGGACCTCCGCGTGCGCCGCGCGATGAACCACGCGGTGGACGTCGACGAGCTGATCAAGCAGGTGCTCAAGGGGCGCGCCTCGCGCATGTGCGGGCCGCTGGCACCCGCCAACGTCGACTACGCGCCGGTGGAGTGCTACAAGTACGATCCGGCCCGCGCCCAGGCGCTCTTCAAGGAAGCCGGCGTCGACCCGACGAAGCTCCAGCTGACGCTCGACACGCCGTCCGGACGCTACCCGCTCGACAAGGACGTGTCCCTCGCGATCGCGGCCCAGCTCCAGCGTCTCGGGATCAAGGTGAACGTGGTCGTCAACGAGTGGGGCACGCATCTGGACAAGATCAAGAACCGGAATACCGGGGACACGTTCTTCCTCGGCTGGGGCCCGGCGCTCTACGGCCAGGGCACGATCCAGCCGCTCTTCCTGGCCGACCAGACCTATTCGTCGTACGGCAACAACAAGACGATCGACGAAAAGATCGCGCGGGCTCAGACGTTGCTGGAGCCGAAGGCGCGCGCCGAGGCGTACGCCGAGCTGCAGCGGCTGATCCATGACGAGGCACCCTGGGTCTTTCTCTGGCAGCAGCACGACCTCTACGGCGTGACGAGCCAGGTCGAGTGGACGCCGCGCGCCGACGAGAAGGTCTGGATGTACGACGCGAAGGTGACACCCCGATGAGCCTGACGGTCTTTACCAACGCGCTCCTGATCGACTGTACAGGCGCCGATCCGATGCCGGGCGCCGCGGTCGTCGTCGAGGACGACCGCATCAAGGAGGTGCTGCCGAGCGGAAAGGTCGGTCCGCTGCCCGGCCCGGTGACGACGCTCGATTGCCGCGGCGCGACCTTGATGCCCGGGCTCACCGACGCGCACGTGCACATCTGTGCGGTCGAGGGCAACATCACGGACCAGCATCGCTACCTGCCGCCGAGCCTGCTGGCCGCGAAGGCACTGCGGCGGGCCGAAGAGTGCCTGATGCAGGGGTTCACCACCGTGCGCGACGCGGGCGGCGCCGATTACGGATTTCGCGAAGCGATCAACGAAGGGGTCTATCCCGGGCCGCGGATGCTCGTCTCCGGGAACTACATCTCGCAGACCGGCGGCCACGGCGACAAGCGGCGGCGCTCGGAGTGGGTCGCGCCGATCGACTGCTGCATCGGCATGATCGGCTCGATCGCGGACGGCGAGGCCGAGGTGCGCAAGGCCGTCCGCGAGCAGCTACGGCGCGACGTCGATCAGATCAAGATCATGGCCTCGGGCGGCGCCATGTCGCCGGCCGACGAGCTCGACACCACGCAGTTCACGATCGGCGAGATGCGCGCGGCCGCCGAGGAGGCGCGCGCCGTCGGCAAGTATGTCCTGGCCCACGCCTATTCCGACACCGCCGTGCGGAACGCGATCGAGGCCGGCGTGCGCTCGATCGAGCACGGCAACCTCATCCGCGAGGCCGCCGCGAAGGCGATCAAGGACGCCGGCGCGTTCCTGGTGCCGACGATGATCACCTACGAGATGATCTATCGCGAAGGCAAGCGCTACGGCATCGGCGACCATCAGATCCAGAAGATCAATCTCGCGCGCGAGCAATCGGTGCAAGGCCTGACCTACGCCTACCGCGCCGGCTGCCAGATCGGCTCGGGCTCCGATCTCCTGGGCGACATGATGGTGCAGCGGGCGGTCGAGTTCGAGCTGAAGGCGCAGGTGATGAAGCCGATGGAAGTGCTGCTCTCGGCCACCAAGGTCAACGCCGCGCTCTTCCGCATGTCGGACCGGATCGGCACCGTCGAGCCGGGCAAGTACGCGGACCTGATCGTCGTCGCCGGCGATCCGCTCCGGAATCTGCGCGTGTTCCAGATCCAGGACAACTTGAAAGTCATCATGAAGGGCGGCCATGCCTACAAGCAGACCCTCTGAGCATCAGAACGAGATCCTCGACCAGTTCACGCGCCAGGCGACACCGTTCGCCACCGCGCCCGGCATCCGCGACGAGGCGGCGCTCAAGCTGATCGTCGAGTGCAGCGGCGCCGGCCCCGAGGACACCGTGCTCGATGTCGCGTGCGGTCCCGGCCTGGTCGTCGCGGCCTTCGCGCGCGTCGTGCGTCACGCGACCGGCATCGACATCACGCCGGCCATGCTCGATCGCGCGCGGGCCCATGCCGCCCACCTCGGCCTGACGAACGTGAGCTGGCGCCAGGGCGACGTGCTGCCGCTGCCGTGGCCCGACGCGTCGTTCTCGATCGTGACGTCGCGCTTCGCGTTCCACCACTTTCTCGACCCGCTCGCGGTGCTGCGCGAGATGAAGCGCGTCGCCATGCCCGGGGGCCGCGTCGTGGTCGTCGACAGCACGCCGGCGCTCAAGCAGGCGGACGCGTTCAACCGGATGGAGCGCCTGCGCGATCCCTCGCACGTACGCTCCCTGCCCGTCGACGAGCATCGCGATCTCTACGCCCGGGTCGGCCTGCCCGATCCGCGCGTGACGTCGTATCGGCTCGAGGGCGAGATGGAGGCGCTGATCGGGCGGTCGTTCCCGCATCCCGGCGACGACCAGAAGATCCGCGAGATCTTCCGTGCCGCGCTCGCCGACGACGCCCTCGACATCCAGCCGAGGCTGGAAGAGGGGCAGATCCGCTACGGCTTCCCCGTCTCGGTCCTCGTCGCGGAGCGATGACGTCGTGCGCATCGTCGACCTGAGCTTCCCGATCCGGCCGCACTTCCGCTGGAAGGTCGCGCCCGAGCTCGTGGCCGCGCACGCGACCGGCCATCCGCTGCAGAGCACCGTGCTGACGATCAGCTGCCACGCCTACACGCACGTCGACGCGCCCCTTCACTACCTGGTCGACGGCCGCGACATGGCCTCGATGCCGGTGGACCAGTGGGTCGGCGACGCGGCCGTGGTCGATCTGACGCACCTCGGCGCCCACGGCGAGGTCACCGCCGCGGACCTCGAGCGCCGCGCCGCCGACGTGCGCCGCGGTGACATCGTGCTGCTGCGCACGGACTGGCCCCGGCGCATGGGCGTCGACAAGGAACAGTTCTGGAAGGAGGGTCCGTGGACGGGACCGAGCGCCTGCGAGTGGCTCGTCACCCGCGGGGCCAAGGCCGTCGGCTACGACTATCCTCCGGACCACTGCATCCGCGACACGATCGCCGAGCCGCGGCGCCGGCCGGGCCGCTCGGAGTATACGACCCACGCGATCTTCTTCCCGGCCGGTATCACCGTGATCGAGTACCTGACCAACCTCGATCAGATTGGCGCCGCGCGCTGCCGGTTCATGGCGCTGCCACTGAAGCTCGAGGGCGCCGACGGCTCTCCCGTTCGCGCCATCGCGCTCGTGGAGTAGCGCCCGCGCTTCGTGAGATGCTGGACGGCATGATCGATCTGCGTCTGGCGCCGATGGCCGCGGTGACCAACACGCCCTTCAGGCTCATCGCGCGTGAGTGCGGCGCCGGCCGTCTCACCAGCGAGGAGATAGACGCTCGCGGCCTCGTCGAAGACAGCGCGCGCACGGCCGAGCTCGCGAGCTTCCTACCCGAGGAACACCCGATCGCGCTCCAGCTCCTGGGCGCGGACCCCGATGTGCTGGCCGAGGCCGCGCGCCGGCTCGAAGCCAACGGCGCCGACGCGATCGACCTGAACATGGGCTGTCCGGTGGCGAAGATCGTCGCCAAGGGTCAGGGCTCGGCGCTGATGCGTGATCCGCTCGGCGCGGCCGTCGTGTTCCGCACGATGCGCAAGGCGATCGGCGTCGACTGCACGATCAAGATCCGCGGCGGCTGGGACGACCGCACGGTGAACGCGGTCGAGATCGCTCGCATCGCGGAAAGCGAAGGCGTCGACGCGGTCACCGTCCATCCCCGCACGCGCTCGCAGCAGTACAGCGGCCGCGCGCCGTGGGAGATCATCGCGAGCGTGGTCGACGCGGTCGCGATCCCGGTGATCGGCAACGGCGACGTGCGGTCCCTCGCCGACGCCGAGGCGATGGTGACGGCCACCCGCTGCGCCGCCGTCATGGTCGGGCGCGGGGCGCTCGGGGCGCCGTGGATCTTCAGCGGCTCGGAGTTGCCGCGTGAGGAGCGGGCGCGGATCATCCGCCGGCACGACGCGCTGATCGAGGCCCTGCTGCCGCCGCGCACCGCGCAGATCCAGTTGAAGAAGCACCTGGCCTGGTACGCCAGCGGATTCCCGGGGGCCGCGCGCCTGCGCGAGGAGCTGTTCCGCGCGCGGGAATCGTCGGAGGTTCGCGAGATCTTCTGGAGCGCCTGGTGACGACACAGCGCTACTTCGAGGACTTCAGTGTCGGCGACCGGTTCAAGAGCCCGTCACGGACGTTGACCGACGCGCACTTCATGTTCTTCGCGGGCATGACCGGCGACAACCATCCGATCCACTACGACGAAGAGTACGGCAAGAAAACGCGCTACGGCGGACGGCTCGCCCACGGTCTCTTGCTCGCGTCGCTCACCGCCGTCGGCGCCTCGACCCTGGCGCCTCTGATCGAGGACTCGATCGTGGCGTTCGTCGAGCAGACCACGCGCTTTCGCGGGCCGGCGCGCATCGGCGACACGATCTATCCCGAGCACGAGGTCGTCGCCCTCGAGCGCAAACGCTCGGCCGGCCTCCTCACCCTGCGCGTCGCGTTGAAGAACCAGCGCGGTGAGGTCGTGCTGGAGGGCGAGCACCGCTATCTGATCGCCTACCGGCCAGCGGCCTGAGCTCCGCGCTCGTCGTCAGCTCGCGGAGCCGCGGGTCCGTGGTCCCGGCCGCGCGGCGGTATGCAGCACCGGACTACTCGATAACGTGATCTGCCCGACTTCGATGGCGACGTTCCGGTCCTCCACGTATCCCAGCCCACGCAGGCGCTGGCAGAATGGATCGACGGATGCCGCCGCCGAGGGGGGCGAGCCATTCGCGATGATCCCGATCCTGGCGACGTGAGACTGCTGGGCCTCGGCCGAGAGCGGTACTGCGAGGACGACCAAGACGACCACACCCATGGCGACCTTGGTGATCGTCAGAGTCGTCGTCCTTCAGTGCGCCGGTTCGAGGTCGGTGAGGCCCTTCGAGGCCTCCACAATCAATCCGAGCGGCCGCGCGCAGCGATGTCCCACACCGCCTCGACCTTGTCGCCGCGCATGGCGTAGATCCGATCGTAGAGGTTGATCGTCGGGTCGCAGTGGGGCGGGAAGAACTCGATGCGTTCGCCGAGCCGCGGTCCGCGCGAGGGGTCGGTGACGGTCAGCCGTCCATGCTCGTCGCCCGCGAAGGAAAACTCGACACCCGGGCGCTCCACCGACTCCGGCGGAAACGGCTTGTCGGTCGAGAAGGCCTTGAGCCCGCCGTCGACCATCGCGCGCTCGGTCGTCGGCACGCTGACCACCGTCGTGATCACCGTCAGCGCCATCTCGAAGTCGCCGTTCACGGCCCCGGCCTTGGCGCCGATCCGACGGTAGTCGATGTCCATCACGCAATAAGATCCGGCCTGCAGCTCGGTGAGCCCGGGCAGCTCGATGTCGATGTCGTAGGTGCCGGTCGAGCCGCCGGCGACGATCTCGACCGGCAGACCTGCTCGTTCGATCAGCTCGCGCGTCTCCATCAGCGGCTTCAGCGCCGCGTGCGAGGCCTCGCGCCGCGCCGGCCAGCCCATGACGTGCGCGCAGTGGCCCGCGTAACCCTGGAGCCCGCGGAAGCGGAGCGCCGGCTGGGCGACGGCGGCACGCGCCAGCGCGAGCGCGGGCTCGCCGGGCGCGATGCCGGTGCGGCGCGTGCCCACGTCGACGTCCACCAGCACGTTGACGGTGACGCCGTCGGCCGCCGCCTCCCGGCCGAGCTCCGCGACGTTCGCCGGATTGTCGATCACCACCATCGTGTCGGGCGCCGCCGAGACGAGCCGCATGAGCCGGCGGATCGCGGCGGGCGCGACGACCTCGGTCGTGATCAAGAGCCCGCGAACGCCGGCGCGCGCCATGACCTCGGCCTCGCCGAGCTTCGCGCACGCGACACCGAGCGCGCCCGCGCTCACCTGGCGGCGGGCGATCTCGGGACAGCGATGGGTCTTGGCGTGGGGCCGCAGGTTCTTGCCGGATGCGCGCGCGTGGGCCGCCATGCGGCGGAGATTTCGCTCGAAGCGGTCGAGATCCAGCAACAGCGCGGGTGTTGGAATATCGTCGCGTGTCATCGGCGCAGATTGCGCTGCTGGATGCCGCTGGTCACGTCGTAGCCGAGATCGGGGCGCCGGAACACCGGGCGAGTCTGCGCGCGCATCACGGCCTCGTCGCGTTGCCTCTGCTCGTACTCGGCCGCCGCGCTCGCGGCGTCACGCGTGGCCTGGCCGGCGTCGGGCTCGGGGCGCACGATGGGGCGCGGCTTCGACCCGCGTTGGAGCTCGAGGCTCGTCGAGCTCTCGGCGGGGCGCGATTCCTGAGCGCTCGCCGACGACGACGCCGGCATGACGGCGAGGGCTGCGACGAAGGCGACGCGCACGACCATGCCCCGTACAGTACACCCGAACACGCCCCTCACGACACGCTGACCTGGTCGGTCAATTCGTTCTCGTCGTCGGGCCGACGCGGATAGTGCTCGGCGAGCGAGCGACCGAGCTCTTCGATCGCGCGCTCGATGGCCTCGCGCGGCGCGTTCGACCGCAGCCGCTCGAGCATCACATCGCGCACGCGGTGCCAGTGCGGAGCTCCGACGCGTCCGTGGATGCCCTCGTCGCCGACGATCGCAAGGCGCCGGTCCTCCACCGCGACATAGATCAGCACGCCGTGGCGCTCGGCGGTTCGGTGCATGCCGAGGTGACGGAACACGCGGTGCGCCCGGGTCATCACGTCGGGCGTGCGGCCCACCAGGAAGCGCCGCGGCACGCGGCGCTCGAGATGCACCCGGATCTCCGCCGACGTTCGCGCCTCGGCGGTCTTGATCGCGCGGGTGATCGCGTCGAAGTCCGCCTCGCTCAAGAACCGCCGCGTCCAGCTCGGATGCTTCGCCATCACCAGCTCCCGCTCGCGCCGCCGCCGCCCGAGCTGCCACCGCCTCCCGAGAACCCGCCGCCACCGCCAAAGCCGCCGCCGCCGGAGTACCCCCCGCCGCCCCAGCCGCCGCCGTACCAGGGGCCGCCCGAGGACGTCCACCCTCGGCGGCCGGCCGTGTAGCCGCGCTGGTGCGACGCGTCCCACGCGAGCCCGCCGACGGTCAGCGCGACCAACGCCAGAAAGAACAGGAGGTACAGATTCGGGTTCCCGCTCTGCGGCCGGCGCTGCGACGAGTCGGCCCAGCGCTTCAGCTCTTCCGGTGGGGTCGAGCCCGGCTTGATCCGCTCGTACACGGCGATCGTCGCGGCCTCGAGCCCGGCGGCGTATTTCTGCTCGCGGAAGCGGGGCGCGATCGCGCCGCGGATGATCTGCGCGGCCTCGGCGTCGGGCAGCACGCCTTCGAGCCCGTAGCCGACCTCAAGCCGAAGCTTTCGATCCTGCACGAACACGACGAGCAGCACGCCGTTGTCGAGCTTCTTCTGACCGAGGCGCCACTTCTGGAAGAGCGTGTTCGCGACGTCCTCGAGGCTCTCGCCCTCGAGCGACTTGAACACGGCGATCGCCATCTGGGTTCCGGTGCTCCGCTCGCGCTCGGTCAGGAGGGACTCGATCCGCTCGCGCTCGGCCGGGGTCAGAAGGCCGGCGTAGTCGTTCAGCCGGGCGGTCGGCGCTGGCGGCAGGACGAGGGCGGCGGCGAGGACAACCGCGAGAAGCAGACTAGAACTTCACCTTGGGGACGGTCTGCGCTTCCGGCGCCGCATCGAAGAACGCCTTGGGTTGATAGCCCGCGAAGCGCGCGACGATCGAGCCCGGGAAGAGTCGCAGGCGCGTGTTGTAGTCGCGGACCGCCTGGTTGAAGTTGCGACGCTCCACGGTGATGCGGTTCTCGGTACCCTCGAGCTGGCTCTGCAGCGCCAGGAAGTTCTGATTCGACTTGAGCTCGGGATAGCGCTCGACGGTGACCAGCAGGCGCGACAGCGCGCCCGAGAGCTGGTTCTGCACGGCCTGGAATTTCTCGAGCGCCTTGGGGTCGTTGAGCGCCTCGGGCGTGAGCTGGATCGAGGACGCGCTGGCCCGCGCGCGCGTGACCTCCTCCAGCACCGTGCGCTCCTGCGCCGCGAAGCCCTTGACGGTCTCCACGAGGTTCGGAATGAGGTCGGCGCGGCGCTGGTAGACGTTCTGCACCTGCGCCCACTTCTCACCCACGTTCTGGTCGAGCACGACGAGCTGGTTGTTGACGGATACCGCCCACATGCCGATGCCGAGGACCAGCACCGCGATGATGACCAGAGGGATGAGGAGCCCGCGCGACATGACCGGGTTGATTATATACTTGCCGCCATCCCAGGGGTGGTTGCGGGTGAAGAAGGAGGCCCATACGGAGAGCCAAGAGCGCCTGCCCGAATATCACGTCAAGGCCCGAAATACCTCCTCGAGCTCCGAGAACAAGATCCACGACGAGCAGATCGCCCGCCAGTACGGCTTCCGGGGCGCGCTGGTGCCGGGCGTGACCGTCTACGCGTACCTGACCCATCCGCTGGTCGAGGCATTCGGCGCGGCGTGGCTCGAGCGAGGGACCGCGAACGTGCGGTTCGTGAAGCCGATCCACGACGGCGAGGAAGTTCGCCTGGCCGGCGTGGTGACCGAGCGCGACGCCAAGCGCCTCATCGCCACGGTCACGGCCACCACCACCGTGGGTGGCGAGTGCGCGACCTTGACCGCGACCCTGCCGTCCGGCACGCCGGTGCCGGTCAACCTCGCTATGTACCCGGTGGCGCCGCTGCCGGCGGATCGGCCGCCCGCGACCCGCGAGCATCTCGCCGGGCTCGACGCCCTGGGCACGCCAGTCAATTCGTACGACGACGAGCGCGCCGCCGAGTACCTCGACCGCGTCAGCGACGGGCTCGCCCTCTATCGCGGCACGCGCGGCTGGGTGCATCCCGGATTCTTTCTGGACCAGGCCAACAAGGCGCTCTCGCTGAACGTTCTGATGAGCCCCTGGATCCATGTCGGCAGCGTCGTGCGGCACCTCGGCGGCGCGAGGGTCGGCGAGATCCTGTCGACGCGCGGCAAAGTGCGCTCGCTCTTCGAAAAAAAGGGGCGTCAGTTCGTCGAGGCCGACCTGGTCCTGGTGGCCGGCGAGCGCCGTCCGATCGCCCACGTGCTCCACACTGCGATCTACCGGCTGCCGGCCCCCGCGCGTTGATTCGCGTGGGCCGGCGTGCTAGAAACGTGCATTCGTTCGTCACAGGCGCGCCTCGGCCGGCGGGGCCCCAGCCCCGCGACGGCCTGCAGCGCGCGTTGCGAACGTATAAAGCGCGCCTCGGCCGGCGGGGCCCCAGCCCCGCGACGGCCTGGAGCGCGCACCCCGGAGGCCGACCCGATGGATCTGAACTACTCGCCTGAAGACCGCGAATTCCGCGCCACGACCCGCCGCTGGCTCGAGAGCAACATCCCCAAGCACGAGCTGAAGACGCTCGACGATCGGAAGGCGTGGCACCGGAAGCTCTACGAGGCCGGGTA
This sequence comes from uncultured bacterium, assembly GCA_964450175.1. GTDB lineage: Bacteria > Methylomirabilota > Methylomirabilia > Rokubacteriales > CSP1-6 > AR31. Next base: position 14,727 of record CAYVHH010000235.1, read on the forward strand.
CGTCGGCATGCTGTGGCCCAAGGAGTACGGCGGCTGGGGCGCCACGCCGATGCAGCAGGCGATCGTCCAGGACGAGATGGCGCGCGTGAGCGCGCCGCCGGCGATCAACGGCCTCGGCATCGGCTTCATCGGCCCGACCATCATCGTCCACGGCACCGAGGCGCAGAAGAAGCGTTATCTGAAAAAGATGCTGACCGCCGAGGAGATCTGGTGCCAGCTCTACTCGGAGCCGAACGCCGGATCGGACCTGGCCAGCCTGAAGACGCGCGCGGAAGACCAGGGCGATCACTTCATCGTCAACGGCCAGAAGATCTGGACCTCGAGCGGCCCGATCGCGGACTGGGGCATCCTGCTCGCCCGCACCGACGCGAAGGTGGCCAAGCACCGCGGCATCTCGTGCGTGCTCCTCAACATGCGCCAGCCCGGCGTCGAGGTGCGCCCGCTCAAGCAGATCACAGGCAGCTCGCTCTTCTCCGAAGTCTTCATGACGAACGCGCGCGCCGACAAGTCCGACCTGATCGGTAACACCAACGACGGGTGGGCCATCGCGCAGACCACGCTCGGCTTCGAGCGCGGCGGCAACGCGCTGGGGCGGGTCACGCGGTACGTCACCGCGTTCGCCCAGCTCGTGAAGGCCACCAAGGAGCTCAAGCGCGGCGGGAAGCCGCTGATCGAGGACCCGGCGGTGCGCGCCCGGATGGGACGCATTTACGCTGATCTTGAAGTACAACGGTACGCGGCTCTTCGAGTGCTTTCCGCGCTGCAAAAGGGTGACACGCCGGGCGCTGCTTCATCGATCACGAAACTTTCTTATACCGAGTTCGAGAAGCGCTACTACGAGCTCGCGCTCGAGATCCTCGGCCCGTTCGGCCAGCTCATGGTCGCGCGCGAGGAGTTCGAAGAGGTCGATACCTCCTCCGGCGAGCCCGGCACCTTCGCGACCGCGTTTCTCTGGTCGCGCGCGGGCACGATCTACTCGGGCTCGTCCGAGATCCAGAAGAACATCATCGGAGAGCGCGTGCTCGGCCTGCCCAAAGAAGTGCGTGCCGACCGGATGAAGGCCTGACGCCATGGACTTTTCATTCAGCTCCGACCAGCAGCTTCTGAAGAACTCGGCGCGCGCGTTCCTCGACGAGCACTGCAAGCCCGCAACGGTTCGCCTGCTGTGGGAGGATCCGCGCGGCGAGAGCGAGTCGATGTGGAAGGAGATGGCCCAGCTCGGCTGGCTCGGGCTGTCCCTCCCCGAGGCGTACGGCGGCAGCGGGCTCGGGATGGTCGAGACCGCGATCCTGCTCGAGGAGCTCGGCCGCGCCGCGTATCCCGGCCCGTACTTCCCGACCGTCCTCGCCGCCGCCGCCGTCGAGGCCGCCGGCAGCGACCCGCAGAAGAAGCGCTGGCTCTCGGCGATTGCGACCGGCGACGCGCGCGCGACCCTGGCGTTCCTCGACGGCGATCTCGACTGGGATCCGGCGGCGGTGGCGACGCGGGCGGAGAAGTCGTCGAACGGCTGGACCCTGTCCGGGACGAAGCGCTTCGTGCCGTGGGCCCACGTGGCCAACGTGCTCCTGATCCCGGCACGCGCGCCCGAGGGCCCGTCGCTCTTCCTCGTCGATCCATCGGCGGCGGGGCTCAAGCTCTCCCCGGTCCAGGGCATGGATCTGGCGACCCGCTGGGTTCATCTCGACCTGGACAAGGTACCGGTGGCCGGCGACGCCGTGCTCGGCGCTCCCGGGCAGGCCGCGCCGCTCCTGACCGGCCTCCTGCGTCGCGGCGCGGTCGGCGCGGCGGCCGAGATGCTGGGCGCCGCGCGCCGGTGCCTCGACATGGCGGTCGGCTACGCCAAGGTGCGCGAGCAGTTCGGCCAGCCGATCGGCTCGTTCCAGGCGATCCGCCACAAGTGCTCCGAGATGCTCCTGGAGGTCGAGAACTCCCACTCGGCCGTCTACTACGCGGCCTGGGCGCTCGACGCCAAGGCGGAAGATCACGAGCTCGCGGCATCGGTCGCGAAAGCGTACGTCGCCGACGCGGCGCGCAAGGTCTGCGGCGAGGCGATCCAGGTGCACGGCGGCATCGGCTTCACCTGGGAATACGACCTGCACATCTACTTCAAGCGCGCCAAGGCGCTCGAGGCGATGTACGGCGACGTCGACTACCACCGCGAGCAGATCGTCCGGCGCGCCACGAGGTAGCTGGAGCGAGACCCGTCCATTGTCCACGCTCCCGCCGCCGCTCGACGGTGTCCGCGTCGTCGACCTGACCAGCTACATCGCCGGCTCGTACGCCGCGATGCAGCTGGCCGACCTCGGGGCGGCGGTCATCAAGGTCGAGGCGCTCGAGGGCGATTCGTTCCGCGAGCTCCCGGGCTTCTTCGGCTGGAATCGCGGCAAGCGCTCGCTCGCCGTCAACCTCAAAACTCAAGAAGGGCGCGAGATCGTCCACAAGCTCGCCGAGCGCTCCGACGTCGTGATGGAGAACATGCGGCCGGGTGTCGCCGAGCGCCTCGGCGTCGGCTACGAGCGCCTGAGTCAGATCAACCCGCGGTTGATCTACTCATCGGTCACGGCGTTCGGTTCGAGCGGACCCGATTCGGACCGGCCGGGCTTCGATCCAGTCTTTCAGGCCCTCGGCGGCTTGATGACCCTGCAGGGCTTCGGTGGTCCGCCGGTCTATCTGCGGACCGCACCGGCCGACTACTACACGGCGGCGCTGGCCACCCAGGGCATCCTCTCGGCGCTCTTCGCACGCGAGCGGACAGGGCGCGGCCAGCGTGTGGAGACCTCACTCCTGCGCGGCGTGCTGGCGCTCCAGTCGGGCGTCGCCATCGACTATCCGACCAAGCCGACCTTGATCCGTGACAACCCGACCTATCGCCTCTACCAGGCGGGCGACGACTCGTGGTTCTTCCTGGCGGTCGGCAACCAGGCGTTCTGGATGAAGCTCTGCAAGGCGCTCGAGCTCGACCAGCTGGCCGACGACCCGCGGTTCGCGTCGTGGATCGCGCGGCTCGAGAACAACCAGGCGCTGTTGCCGCTGATCGAGGCCAAGTTCAAGTCGAAGCCGCGCGACCACTGGCTCGAGCTGCTGGCCAAGCACGACATCCCGGCGGCGCCGGTCCAGACCGTGCTCGACTTCCTCGATCATCCCGCGGTCCGTCACCACGACATGGTCCGCGAGTACGACCATCCCGAGGTCGGCCGCCTGCGCATGATGGGCCAGCCGATCGCGTTTCGCGGGACACCCACGCGCGATCCCGGCCCGGCGCCGACCTTGGGCCAGCACACCGACGCCGTGCTCCACGAGCTCGGCTACACCGACGACGAGATCGCCGGGCTCGCCGCGCGTGGCGTGTGCCGCCGGGCGTCCACGCGCTAGCGAGCGAGGGCATCGGACCGATGGCATACGAGGCGATTCGCTACGACCTGACCGACGGCATCGCGACGATCACGCTCAACCGCCCCAACGTGCACAACGCGATGAACGAGCGCATGCGCGAGGAGCTCACCGCGTGCTTCAGCGAGCTCGCGCAGAGCGCCGAGCCGCGGGTGATCGTCGTGACCGGCGCGGGCGAGCGCGCGTTCTCGGCCGGCGCCGACATTCGCGAGTTCGTGTCGCCACAGGTGCCCGTCAAGTTCAGAGACGCGCGCCGGCGCGTCGACTTTCGGGCCGCGATGGACCGCTGCGGTCAGCCGATCATCGCCGCGATCCACGGCTTCGCGCTCGGCGGCGGGCTCGAGCTGGCGCTGGCCTGCGACATCCGGATCGCGGGCGAGGACTCGCAGCTCGGCCTCACCGAGGTGAACCTGGCGATCATCCCGGGCGGCGGTGGCACGCAGCGCTTGCCCCGGCTCGTCGGGCGCGGCAAGGCGCTCGAGATGATCCTGACCGGCGCCCGCATCGACGCGCGCGAGGCGCTCCGCATCGGACTGGTCGAGCGCGTGGTCCCGGCCGCGGAGGTTCACGCCTCGGCGCAGGCGCTGGCGAAGATGCTCGCGGAACGGGCGCCGATCGCGATGCGCTACGCGAAAGAAGCGGTCGTGAAAGGCCTCGGCCTGCCTCTCGAGGACGGGCTCCGCCTCGAGAACGATCTGGCGACGCTCCTCCGGACCACCGAGGACCGCATCGAGGGCGCGAAGGCGTTTCTCGAAAAGAGAAAGCCGCGCTTCACCGGCCAGTAGTGGCGCCGTTCGCCTACTACGGACGGCTCACGCGCTCGCAGCAGGCCGTCTACCGCAAGAGCGACGCGCTCGTCGAGATCCGCCTCGAAGATCCGGCGTCGCTCTTTGCTCGGGTTCAAGCGCTCGAGGCCGCGCTCAACACCGAAGAGCGGGCGGCGACGGAGCGGGCGAGCCACGAGCTGGTCGCCGGCCTCATCGAGGCCATGGGGCTGCCCGACGTGCGCGTGGAGGTGCTCGCCGCCCGTCCCCACTCGCGCTGGGGCGAGCTGCACGGCCTCTACACCCAGGAGCGAGGCCGCCAGCCGAAGATCCAGCTGTGGATGCGTACGGCCAAGAAGAAGCGCGTCGTCGCGTTCCGATCCTATCTGCGTACCCTGCTGCACGAGGTCGGGCATCACGTGGACTATACCGGGCTCCGACTGCCGGAGTCGTATCATACGCAGGGGTTCTACAAGCGCGAGTCGAGCCTGTTCCATCAGCTGGTGCCCGAGACCAGGGGGAGAGTCACGATGCCGACGATGGAGGAATACGCGAAGCTACCGGCCGACGAACGGATGCGGCGACTCGCCCGCACGGCCGAGGAGCTCGCCGCGGCGATCCGCGGCCGCGATGACGCGATCCTGTCGCGCCGGCCGGACGGCAAGAACTGGGCGGCGAAGGAAGCGATCTGTCACCTGCGCGACGTCGAGGAGATGTTCACCGGCCGGTTCGGCATGATCCTGGCGATGGACAATCCGAAGCTCGCGTTCGATCCCACCATGCCGGATCGCTGGGCCGAGGAGCGGCAGTATCTCCGCAACGACGCACAGCTCGCGCTGAGCGCGTTCCGAGCGCGCCGCGACGAGGCGCTCGCCCTGCTCCGCACCCTCACGCCGGAGCAGTGGAAGCGCGCGGGCGTCCACGCCACGCGTGGCCCCATCACGATCAACGAGTTCGTCACGTTGATGGCATGGCACGACGACAACCATCTGGATCAGCTGAAACGCGCGCTCGAGGGCAAGGTCTGACGCGCGAGACCTAGCTCGGCGACTTCCAGCGGACCCAGGCGGCCGCGGCGGCGAGCGCGCCGAACGCGATCGGACCGCCGGGCGGCGCGTGAGTCTGGAACACGGCAAAGCTCGCCGAGGAGACCACCAGCAGGCCGACCGGTACCCACGAGGTCCCGGCACGGCGAAGCGTGAAGGCCGCCGCCAGAGATCCGATCCCCCAGGCCAGAGACCCGGCGACCGCCAGCAGCGGCGGCGCCGAATCCGGCGTCGTCCCCCCGCCGACGATCGGGTGCGTCCAGATGGTCATCACCGGCGCGCGCCACGCCTCCGGTGAGCCGCTGGCCTGGGCCGCCTGGAGCAGGATTCCGGTGGCGACGCCCGCGACGCTGTCGAAGGCAATCCACGTCACGCCGAAGACGAACGCGGCGACCCGGCACACGCCCGCTGCGAATCCGCGACGGCCGCGGACGAGCCGCGCGAGGGCCAGCGCCGCCAGCGGGAACAAGAAGATCTGCAGATAGTGCACCGCCATCCACGCGCGTAGATCCAGCCGGAAGAGGTCGTGCGGGTGGGGATGGAAGATCTCGAGGATCGCGAGCAACAGCGGCGCGCCGACGACGAGCGCCGTTTCCACGCGTCGGGTCATGAGAGCCTCATCGCCCCGGTCGAATTCGGCCTGCCGGCCGGGCGTTACCCCGGCGGCTATCCGTGGAGCCGGCGCGGAGGCCGAGATCCCCGCCTTGTGGCGCTGGCCGCAGCTCCACGCTTCACCCGTCGCCTCCGGGGGCAACGCGGCAAGCCTGCCTAGGAGATCTTACCGTGGGATCCGGAGAGGAAGTCACGCAGGCGCTGTTTGACCTCCGGCGGCATCTCGACTCGATTCACCTTCGCCGCCAGCTCCTTCGTGCGCTCGTACGTCGCGAGATAGGCACGACAGGGCGCACACGCTCGAAGATGAGCCTCGAGCTTTTCCAGGACCTCGGGCGTGAGGCTCGATTCGAGGTAGTCGTCGAGGACGCCGATGGCCTCGCGGCACGTCATGCCGACACCAGCTCCCGACCGATCAGCTCTCGAATCGCGCGCACGCGCGCGGGGTCGCCGAGATCGCTCCAGCCGACGCCGCTGACCGGCAGCACGGCGAGGCGGTCGGCAGAGGACTGGAGCACGTGCCGGGAGAGATCGAAGGACGAGAGCCGTGCGTAGACCGCGCGCGCCGCCTCCTCTTCCCGCGGCGTGCCGAGCCGCGCGCGAATCGGCGCGAACGAGTCGTGGAGCTCCGGCGTCGCGCGGCGGATCATCTCCGCGAGGGTCGCGGGCTCGGCCACCAGCACGAAGCTGTTCCAGAGGCTGCCGGCCTGCTCCAGGCGCCTCGCGACCGGCAAGGAGGGCTTCTCCCAGAAGCGGCGGACGCGATACACGGGCCACGGCCACTCGCCGAGAAGGAGCTCGGCCGGCTCGATCCAGCCGTATTCGACCTCGGGCCGATCCGGCGCGATGCCGACCAGCACGGCGGATTCCGGCCGTGCCTCGACCGTCTCCAGCGCTCCCTCGACCCTCGCCATGAACGCCTCGTCGTCGGAGACGAAGTGATCGCTCGGAAGCATCACGACGGGCCGCCCCGGCGCCAGATGCTCAAGGCGCAGCAGCCCGTACAGCACGGCCGGCGCCGTCCCGCGATTCGAGGGTTGCGCGACGACCGAGCGAGGATCGGCGCCGGCGAGCGCCGGCCGATAGAACCGCTCGTGGTGCCGGGTGACCACCGTCAGCAGCCGCTCGGGCGCGATCAAGAGCCTCGCGCGGCGCCGCGTCTGCTCCAGCAAGGTCTCGTCGCCGATCAGACGGCAGAACTGCTTGGGGCGCTCGTCGCCCGCGAGGCGGCGCGTGAGCGCCGAGAGCCGCGTGCCGTCGCCGCCGGCCAGGATGATGCCGGAGTACCCGCTCACCGCTCGCCGCTCTGCTGGAGGAGCTTGGCAACGATCCCCGTCCAGCCGGTCTGGTGGCCGGCGCCGATGCCCGCGCCGTTGTCGCCGTGGAAGTACTCATAGAAGAGCAGCAGGTCGCGCCAGTGCGGATCGCGCTGGAACTTCTCGGTCCCGCCGTAGACCGGGCGCCGCCCGTCGGCGCCGCGCAGGAAGATGCGCGTCAGCCGCCTCGACAGCTCGGTCGCCACCTGCCAGAGGTTGAGCGTGGTCGTCGAGCCCGTCGGAAACGGCACCTTCAGCGCGTCACCGTAGAAGTAGTGGAACTTCTGGAGCGACTCGATCAGGAGATAGTTCATCGGAAACCAGACGGGCCCCCGCCAGTTCGAGTTGCCGCCGAAGAGACCGCTCGACGACTCGGCCGGCTCGTAGTCGACGCGGTGATCCATGCCGTCGAGGTGCAGCACGTACGGATGGTCCCGGTGATAGCGCGACAGCGCCCGCACGCCGTGGGGCGAGAGAAACTCCGCCTCGTCCAGCATGAAGCGCAGGACGCGCGGAAGCTGCTCGCGGGCGACGATCGCCAGGAGCCGCCGCGTTCCGACGCCCGGTTTCGAGGCCATCTCGACGTGCTCGCGAAATTCCGGATGGTTGTCGATGAACCACTGCATCCGGCGCTTGAAGCCCGGCAGCCGGTCGACGATCTCCGGCTCGAGCGTCTCGACCGCGAAGAGCGGGACGAGCCCGACCATCGAGCGCACCTTCAGCGGATAGGTCGCCCCGTCGCTGTGCAGCACGTCGTAGAAGAAGCCATCGGCGGCGTCCCAGAGGTTGTTGCCTTCCTCGCCGAGATTGCGCGTCGCGTGGGCGATGTACACGAAGTGCTCGAAGAACTTCGACGCGACGTCCTCGTAGGCCGGATCCTGCTTGGCCAGCTCGAGCGCGATCGCGAGCATGTTCAGGCAGTACATCCCCATCCAGGAGGTGCCGTCGGACTGCTCGATGTGGCCCCCGGTCGGCAGCGGCGCCGACCGATCGAAGACGCCGATGTTGTCGAGGCCGAGGAAGCCGCCCTGGAAGACGTTCTTGCCCTCGGTGTCCTTCCGGTTCACCCACCAGGTGAAGTTGAGGAGGAGCTTGTGGAAGATCTTCTCGAGGAACTCGCGGTCGCCCTTGCCGCGCAGCCGCCGCTCGATCCGGTACACGCGCAGCGCGGCCCACGCGTGCACCGGCGGGTTCACGTCGCCCAACGCCCACTCGTAGGCGGGGATCTGCCCGTTCGGGTGCATGTACCACTCGCGCAGGAACAGCACGAGCTGGGCCTTCGCGAAGTCGGGGTCGATGAGCGCGAACGGGATCATGTGGAATGCGAGATCCCATGCCGCGTACCACGGATACTCCCACTTGTCCGGCATCGAGATCACGTCTTCGTTGTAGAGATGCCACCATTCGTGATTCCGCCCGTTGCGCCGCTCCGGCGGCGGCGGTGGACACGCCGGATCGCCCTCGAGCCAGCGGCGGACGTAGTAGTGATAGAACTGCTTGGACCAGAGGAGCCCGGCGAGCGCCTGACGCATCACCCTCTTGCCGTCGTCCGACAGTCGCCGCGGGATGACCGTGTCGTAGAACTCATCGGCCTCCCGGATGCGATGCGCGAAGACGATCTCGAAGTCGTCACCGAACGCCCCGGCCGGAAGCGGGGTGTTGACCAGTCGGAGCCGCGTGACGGCACTCTGTCCCGGCGCGAGCGTCACGCGATAGCGCGCGGCGGCCTTCGTGCCGCGCTGCTCGGGATTCACCGCCGCGCGATCTCCCCGGACCACGTAGTCGTTGATCGAGTCCTTCACGTAGGGCGTGGGGTTCGCCCGGCCCCAGATCCGCGCGGCGTTCGTATCGTTCTCGGTGAACAGAAGCTCCGGGGCGCCTTCGCAGTAGAGCCAGCGCGCCCCGAGTGAGGCATGCTCGGTCTCGATCATCGTGTGACGGCTGTCCTCGCCGACGCGCATGACGGGCCGCTCGGGCCCGGCGGTGTCCCACGACCAGGTATTGCGGTACCAGAGGGTCGGCAGCAGGTGGAGCTCGGCCGCCTCGGGACCGCGATTCGTCGCGGTGATGCGAACGAGGACGTCGTCGGGCGCGCACTTCGCGTACTCGACGACGACGTCGAAGTACCGGTCGGCGTCGAACACGCCGGTGTCGATCAGCTCGAACTCCGGCGCGCGGCGGTCGCGCCGGCGGTTCTCGCCGACGAGCGCGTCGTACGGAAACGCCGCCTGCGGATACTTGTAGAGGTACTTCATGTACGAGTGGGTCGGCGTCGAGTCGAGGTAGAAGTAGTACTCCTTCACGTCCTCGCCGTGATTGCCCTCGCTGCCGGTGAGCCCGAAGAGGCGTTCCTTCAGGATCGGATCGCGGCCGTTCCACAGCGCGAGCGCCAGGCAGAGCCGGCCGTGGTTGTCGCAGATGCCGGCGATTCCGTCCTCGCCCCAGCGATAGGCTCGTGAGCGGGCGTGGTCGTGCGGGAAGTACTCCCAGGCGGTCCCGTGGGGACTGTAGTCCTCGCGGACCGTGCCCCACTGGCGCTCGGCCAGGTAGGGCCCCCACCGCTTCCAGTGGGCCGTCCGCTCCTGATCTTCCTGCAGCCTCAGCGCTTCGCTGGTCATGGTCTTTCCTGTGCTCACGGCTTAGACACGTGGTCGAGCCCGGGAGGAGCGCCGGGGTTAGGAGGTGCGCTGGCCGACACGAGGCCTCGGCGCCGGACCGGACAGGAGCGATCTGGCCATGGCCGCCGCCCCGAGGAGGGCCGCGCGGGGCTCGAGGACCAGGTGCACGGGGATCGAGGCCATCATCCCGCTGAGCCTGCCCTTGTCGCGAAAAGCGCTCATGAACGTGCCGTCTTCGAGCTTGGGCCGGATCTTCGGCCCGATGCCGCCGCCGATCAGGACGCCCCCGACCGCGAGCCCCTTCAGCGCGAGATTGCCGGCTTCCGCGCCGTAGGCCGACACGAACATGTCGAGCGCCTGGACGGCCCGGGGGTCGCGCTGGGCGAGCGCCGTCTCGGCGATCACCGCGCTCGGATCACCGGTGTCCATACGCGCGCGAAGCCACTCGGCCTCCGAGGCTCCGTCGCTCGCCAGGAGAAACCGGTAGATGTTGTAGAGTCCGGGCCCGGAGACGATGCGCTCGCAGCTGACCCGCCCGAGCTCTTTCCGCAGAAACCGGAGGAGGTCGATCTCGAGGTCGGTCCGCGGCGCGAAGTCGGTGTGGCCGCCTTCCGAGCCGACCACGTGATGGCGCCGGCCGTCCCAGACCAGGAGAACTTCGCCCAGCCCCGTACCTGCCGCGATCAGCGCCATCGTGCCCTTGCGCGGCCGGCCGGCCTGGAGCGTCGCCAGCGACGCGCGCTTGAGCCCGAGCACGCCGTGCCCGGTCGCCTCGAGATCGTTGATGAGCTTGACCCGGGTCGTCGAGACGCACGCGGCCAGCGAGGCTTCGTCGACCACCCATGGAAGATTCGTCGCCGTGCAGCGCCCGTCGATCACGGGCCCGGCGATGCCGACGCATGCCGCGTCGATCGAGGCCGGGGCGCCTTCGAGGAGGAACTGCCGGATCGCGTCCGAGAGCGCGGCGAAGCCCTGGCTCGGCAAGACCCCTTCGCGGACGACCGCCAGCGCGCGGCGCCGTACCTCGAAGAGCGCCAGCTCCGTCTTCGTGCCGCCGACGTCGCCCGCGAGGATCACCCCGACTTCTGCTCGACGTGGCCGCCGAACTTCTGCCGCATGGCCGAGAGCACCTTCTCCGCGAAAGTGTGATCCTGACGCGAGCGGAAGCGGGCGTAGAGCGAGGCCGAGAGCACGTCGGCCGGCACGCCCTCCTCGACCGCGGCCATCACCGTCCACCGGCCCTCGCCCGAGTCGGCGACCACGCCCTCGTAGTTCGAGAGCGTCGGATTCTCCGCGAGCGCCTGCGCGGTCAGGTCCAGGAGCCAGGAGCTCACCACGGAGCCGCGGCGCCAGACCTCGGTGACGTCCGCGATGTTCAGGTCGTATCGCAGATCGGGCTCGAGCGCCTTCGCGTTCGCGTTCTTCAAGATATCGAGGCCTTCGGCGTACGCCTGCATCAGGCCGTACTCGATGCCGTTGTGGATCATCTTCACGAAGTGGCCGGCGCCCGACGGACCACAGTGGAGATAGCCCTGCTCGGCCGTGCCGCTCATCGTCTCGCGCCCGGGAGTGCGCGGAATGCTGCCGGTCCCGGGCGAGAGCGTCTTGAAGATCGGCGCCAGACGCTCGACCACGTCGCGCTCGCCGCCGATCATCAGGCAGTAGCCGCGCTCGAGCCCCCAGACGCCGCCGCTCGTCCCGACGTCGACGTAGTGGATCTGCTGCGGTCGCAGCATCTTCATCCGCCGCACGTCGTCCTTGTAGAACGAGTTGCCGCCGTCGACGATCGTATCGCCCGGCGCCATGCGCTTGGCGAGATCCGTCACGACCTGCTCGGTGGCGGCACCGGATGGCACCATCACCCACGCGACACGCGGCGGCCGGAGCGCGCGCACGAAATCGTCGAGCGTGGTCGTGCCGGTTCCGCCCTCGCGCCCGATCTCCTTGACCCCGGCCGGGTCCGCGGCGTACCCGACGATCTCGTGGCCGCCGCGCATCAGACGGCGCGCCATGTTCCCGCCCATCCGGCCGAGCCCTACCATCCCGAGCTGCATGCGGTCCTCCCATTTAGAGGCGCGCCTCGGCCGGCGGGGCCCCAGCCCCGCGACGTCCTGCTGCGCGC
>CAYVHH010000236.1:0-10218 GCA_964450175.1 uncultured bacterium
CAGTTGAAGCAGATCGTCGGGATCAGCGAGTAGTGGCGCTTGACCTTCTTCGGCCACGCAACCGGATCGTACTCCTCCCAGTTGTCCCAGCGCTCGACGGGCGGATAGCTCTTGAGGCCGCCTTGGGATTCGGCAATCTCCCGGGCGACGGGATGCAGCGGCACGGCGGCACGATCTGTCATGGTCGTCCTATCGTCGTCGCGAGAACGGTCTCAGCTCAGCGGAACCGACTGCCCGGCCCTCACCCACAAGTCCTCCCAGACCCAGAGACCGCCCAGCGCGAGCAGCGCGCCGAGGGTGCTCAGGAAGGTCGAGTCCGACGCCGCGCCGGCAATCATCAGCGCCATCGGCGCAAACGTGCCGCCGACCACGACGCCGCCCCAGAAGCGCGCGCGATACGGCCCGCGCCGGATCAGGCGCGCCGCGAGCGTCGCATCGTGGACCGCGTGGCGATTGAGCACCTCGAGCGCCACGAGAAAGCCGTGGGCCACCAGGGACAGGAACAAGAGCGGCCACAGGGTCGCGCTGGGATCCGCTTCCGTGCTCTGCAGCGGTGCGACCGCGGCAGCGACTGACAGGGTGGCGGCACCCGCGACCACCGCGGCGATGATCAGATGCGGCAGCACCAGCGGGCTCTGCCAGAAATCGCGCCCCTCGGCCTGGCCGAACAGGAACGCGCTGTAGCCCGCCGTCGCGAGAGCCAGCAGGACCGCGGGAACGAGCGCCAGGTGAAGCAGGCCCGATCGTCCCGCCACGCCGCCGACGAGCCACACGACGCCGCTGGCGCCGAACGCCATCAAGATCCACGCCCCCCACACGAGCCACGAGCGCCAGTTCGGCTTCAGCAAGATATACGCGAAGCGCTCGGGCCGCTTGAGGTCGACGACCAGCAGCGCCGTCGTGATGGCCAGGAAGAGGAGACTGAGCACCGGCGCGACGCCGTTGAAGAGGCTCCCCCACGATTCAGAGCCCGCAAAGGCCGCCACCAGCAAGGCACCCGCCGAGATGGATTTCGTCCACAAATAGGCGGAGACCTTCCAGCCCCAGGGCCGGACCGCGTGCGGCACGTCGTACACGGGCCGGCTGAGCGCCGCGCCGCCGTGCGCGTGATCCGCCTCCTGGGCCGCGGCGACCATCTTGATCAGGTCGATCTCCTCGGCCGGTCGCTGGGCCCAGAGATAGCGCTCCGAGGGGACCTGGAGCTCGGGCGTGAGCGCAGCGGCATCGGCCCCGAGGTAGAACACCTTGGGCCGTGTGCCCTGCTCCGCCTTCCTCACCTGCACCGGCTCGCGCGCCACGATCGTGGCGATCTGCGACGCGGGGTCGTCGAGGTCGCCGGCGATGATGGCGCGCTCCGGGCACACGATGACGCACGCCGGCTCGAGGCCGACCTCGACGCGATGCGCGCAGTAGTTGCACTTCGCCGCGGTGAGCGTCTCCGGATCGATGTAGAGCGCGTCGTACGGACAGGCCTGCATGCACGACTTGCAGCCGATGCAGCGGGCGCCGTCGAAGTCGACGATGCCGTCGTCGCGCCGGTAGAGGGCGACGGTCGGGCAGATGGTCACGCACGGCGCCGAATCGCAATGATTGCAGCGGAGTACGGAGAAGTAGCGCCGCGTGTTCGGGAAGGTGCCGCGCTCGATGTATTTCACCCAGGTGCGGAAGGCGCCGAGCGGGACCCGGTTCTCCTCCTTGCACGCCACCGTGCAGGCGTGGCAGCCGATGCACTTGCGCTGGTCGATCACGAAACCGTAGCGCATATCAGGCGCGCCTACGCAACGCCGAGCCCCTGCAAGATCATGCGGACCCCCACGACGGCCAGCGAGCCGGCCAGGATGCGCCGGATCAACGTCGCGCCCGCGCGAAGCGACACGTGCGCCCCGAGCTGCGCGCCCACGAGAATGCCGACGCCCATCAGCGCGACGGTGCGGAGGTCGACGTTGCCGAGCGCCAGGAACGTCACCGCCCCGACGAAGGCCGAGATGCTGAGGACGAAGTGGGAGGTGGCGGTGGCGATGTGGATCGGCAAGCTCAACGCCACGATCAGGAACGGCACGTGGATGATCCCGCCGCCGATGCCGAGGATGCTCGACATGAATCCGACGAACAGGCTCACCACCACGCCCTTCCAGACGTCGACCCGATAGGTGTGCGCCTCGCGGGACGCGTCGACCACCTGGCGGACGCCGGCACGGCTCGACGGCGCCGCCGTGATGCCGGAGAAGAGCAGCACCGCGATCGCGACGAGCGCGATCCCGAAGAGCAGGTTGAACAGCGACGTCGAGATCGACCGCGTGAGAAAGGCCCCGACGATGGCGCCGGGGATCGTCGAGGCGGCGAACTTCCAGCCGAGCGAGAGATCGACCCGCCGCTGGCGGAGATAGGCCGCGCTGCCAGACGCCGCATTGAGAAAGACGAGCGACAGCGACGTGCCGACCGCCTGCGCCGGCGGAAAGTGGTAGCCGAGCACCAGGAGCGGAACGAGGAGAAATCCGCCGCCGGCGCCGATGAGCGTCCCGAAAGCTCCGATCGCGAGCCCGAGCGCGACGAGGATCGCTCCATCGGCGAAGGCCACTTACCGGACGCTCGACCAGTAGGCGGCGAGGTCGGACATCTGCTCGTCGGGGATGGTCCGCATCAGCGCCTTCACGGCCTTGAGCTGATCGTCACCGGGGCTTCGCCGGTCGGCCTTGAAGAGGTGCATCTGGTTGCGCAGGTATCCCGGGGGCTGGCCCGTGAGGTCCGGCACGCCCTTGGACGGATCACCCTTGCCCGAGACGCCGTGGCAGAGCGTGCACTGGACGGCGGCGGCCCGCCCGCGCTCGACCGCCGCGGGGTCGAGCTTGACCGGCGACGGCGTCCGCGCCTGAGCCGCGAAGTACGCAGCGATGTCGTCGACGCCCGACTGCAGCACCATCTTCGCGTAGGGCTCCATCTCGGGCGACGTCCGCTTCCCAGCCGCGTAGTCCTGGATCGCCTTCTTGAAATACCAGGGCGCGATGCCCGCGATGATCGGCATCACGTTGGACCGGCTCTGGCCGGCGAACCCGTGGCACGCACTGCACACCAGCGCCTGCGGCGCCCCGGTCATATCCAACGGCCCCGCCGCCGCCGGCCCGGCCAGCACCCCCACGAGGAGCAGACTCACCAGGAGCCCCATCAAGCCCTTTCGCACCATGGAGGCGTATGAGAGCCGGCAGGCGAATGAGAAAGGTCCAGCTGCGAGGCGGCGCGCGAAGGCGGCACGCGAGGCGTACTCGCTGTACGGTGAGCGTGCCGCCGAGAGCGCCAACGAAGCAGATGGGCCTTTCTCATTCGCCTGCTAGCCGAGCATGTCTTGCCAGATACTGTTGGCCCACCCCAGCGCGTTCTGCGCGCACGCCTCCGACTGGCTCGGCGTGAGCTTCTGCTCGATCTGCACGACCTTGCCGCCGTCGATCTTGTAGCTGTTGACGACCGCGATCGCCTCCCGGTCGCTGACCCAGCTGTAGCAGGTGTTCCCCGGCGCCATCGTGGGCACGGGCTTGTCGTTGAGCAGGCTCGCGACCGCGACCGCGCAGATCTTCCCCATCGCGTTGGCGACGTTGCCCGACTTCGGCACCGGCAGCCCGATCGTCGAGTCGCCGATCACGTGCACGTTCTTGTGCTTCACCGACTCGTAGGTCAGATGGTTGACCTCGCACCAGCGCTTGTCGGCGCCCACGAGATCCGCCGTCACCGCGATCGTCCCGGCGCGCTGCGGCGGGATCAGGTTCAGCACGTCGTACTTCACCTTGTCGCCGAGCTCCGTCGTCACCTCGCGCACGCCCGGGTCGACCTTCACCACCTTGTTCGAGCCGCGGTACTCGATGTTCGGATAGTGGGCCCACGCAGCGCGGAACAGCGCGGTCTTCGAGATGATGTTCGGGTTCGCGTCGAGCACGATCAGCTTCGACTTCGGCTTGTTGTTCTGCAGATACCACGCGACCTGGCACGTCCGCTCGTACGGACCGGGCGGGCAGCGATAGGCAGCCGGTGGGATCGTCAGCACGAACACGCCGCCGTCCGGCATCGCCTGGATCTGGCGCGCCAGCTCCACGGTCTGCGGGCCGGCCTTCCAGGCGTGGAGCACACGGTCCTGCGCGCCGGCGAGCCCCTCGACCTGATCCCACTGGAACTCGACGCCGGGCGACACGATCAGCCGGTCGTAGGGGAGCGCATCACTCCCGACCTGCACGCGCTTCCGGTCGGGCTCGATCATGGTGGCCGTCTCGTGCAGGACGCGAACGCCATGGGCCCGCAGGCCGTCGTAGGTGAAGGTCAGGCTCTCGATCGTGCGCACGCCGCTCAGGACCAGGTTCGAGAACGGGCACGACACGAACTCCCTGGTCGGCTCGAGCAGCACGACCTCGATCGACGGATCGGCCAGGCGTACGTACTTGGCCGCCGAGACGCCGCCCCATCCGCCGCCGATCACGACGACGCGACGACCCGACTTCCGGGCGAAGTCCGACGCCTTCGGCGCGCAGCCCGCGGCGAAGAGCCCCAGCCCGGCCCAGGATGACGTCCGAAGGAATTCCCTTCGGGTCGACCCCTTCATCCGCCCTCCGCTAGACGACGCTGAATGTGTGCGTGTCCTCGTTCCAGGTCGACAGCATAGCCCACGCGAGGGCGATCGCGACGATCAACGCGATCGCCCCGCCCCAGCCGAGCCAGGCCGGCAGGAAGATCGCGGCGCCGAGCTTCTGCAGGAGCCCCGTCTGGACGGCGATCAGCCGCGCCAGCGAGGCGCCCACGGCGAAGCACGCGACGGTCGCCCAGAGCTTCACCTGCCCCTCGCCGGCACGCCACAGCGATCCCGCGCCGCAGCCTCCCGCGAGCGTCATACCGACGCCGAAGGCCAGCCCGCCGGCGAGCGAGCCGAGGCCCGCCGCCGGAAACACCCATTCGCTCTTGTCCTTGAGATCGGTGAACTTCAGGATCGCGAACCCGAGCGTCGCCACGACGAGTGCCAGCGCCGCCGCCCGGGTGTGCTCGGCGTCGCCCGTCATGAACGGCTCGCGGAAGGCGCGCACCAGGCAGAACCGGGATCGCTGGAAGATCACTCCGAACGCGGCGCCGAAGAGCAGGAACACGCCCTGCGGGCCGTAGCCCGCGCGCGTGTAGAGAACGAGCGCCACCGCGACCAGGGCGGCGACGAGCGCTCCGGCCCAGGTATGGCCCGCGGCCGCCGAGCCCGCGGCCTGCAGATAGATGCGCCCGCCACCCCGCGACCACTGCGGCCGGTGCGCGACTTCCCAGATCAGATATCGGATGCCGATGAACGCCCCGGCGCCGAGCCCGAGCATCATGCCGAGGCCCGACAGCGAGAGCGCGCTCGTCGCCGAGAAGAACCCCCCGATGTTGCAGCCGAAGGCAAGCACGGCGCCGACGCCCATCAGGAGCCCGCCGGCGCCGCCCTTCGCCAGCTCGGCGCGCGCCGGCACGCGGATCGCGAACTCGCGCGACAGGAGCGCCGCGATCGTTCCGCCGACGATGACGCCGATGTTCAGCAGGGAGCCCGAATAGAGCCAGGGCGGCAGGAGATCAGGACGGCGGACGAGGCCGACGCCGGTGAGCACCCAGTCGCCCCAGTTCCGGAGCCCGTCCGAGGCGGTCCACGGACGATCGAAGGCGAAGAGGAACACGTTGAGGGTGCCGACCAGCACCGCGGAGCCCCACACCAGCCACGGGCGCAAGAACACCGCGGCGTACAGCGGAGCGAGCGAGCTCGGCTTTACCGACGGGCTCGCCTCAGCGGAGCCACCGCTTCGGCTCGCACTGCCATCGGCAATCACAGACTCGCCTCAGCGGAGCTCCCGCTTCGGCTCGCACTGCCATCGGCAATCACGCGCGAGGAGAGCCGCCCGAATCCGACGACGAGCGCACGGTGGGGTAGCCGGATCGCTTCCACGCCGTCATGCCGCCCGTGACGTTGTACCAGCCCTGCAGGCCGTGGCGCTTGAGCGCGCTGATCGCGGTACTCGAGCGCAGGCCGCCGGCGCACAGCACCGCCTTCGGCCGATCGGCGGGCACTTCGGCGCGCCGCGCGGCGGCCTCGAGCATCGGTAGGTGGATCGCGCCGTCGATGTGGCCTTCGATCCACTCGGAGTGCTCGCGCACGTCGATCACGGCCACGTCACGTCCCTGCTCGAGCCACTCGGCGAGCTCGGACACCGTGATCTGCGGCACCGACTCGACCGGGAAGCCCTCGCTGCGCCACTCGATCATGCCCCACTGGAGGAAGCCGCTGATCTCGTCGATACCGACGCGCGAGAGCGCCTGCACGGCGCGGTCGAGGTCCGACGGGCCCTGGGCCAGCAAGAGCAGGGACGTACCGGACGGCACCATGCCCGCGACGCGCTCGGCGAACTGCGGGCTCTCGATCCACACGTTGACGGCGCCGGCGATGTGCATCTCGCCGTAGGTTGCGGGATCGCGCAGGTCTACGACGATCTCGCCGCGCTGGACGGCGTCCCACGCCTCGCGGGCCGTGAACGGCCGCGGCTTGGCGGCGGCCAGCGAGATCAGCCCCTTGTTCTTGCCGACGATCTTCTCGAACGAGGGCGGCTTCGGCGGCAGGTCCTTCATGAGGAAATCGACGAAGGCCTGACGCTCGCGCAGCTGCAGCGCCGGGTTGAAGCGCCGCTCGAAGCCGATCGTCGAGCCCGACTTGGCCGACATCGCCTTGCCGCATGCCGAGCCGGCGCCGTGCGCGGGATAGACCTCGACGCTGTCGTCGAGCGGGAGCAGCACGCGCTGCAGGCTTTCCCAGGCGTCCTCGGCCGCGCGCGCCCCGCCGAGATCCGGGCGTCCGACCGAGCCGACGAACAGCATGTCGCCGGTCAGGACGAACCACGGCGCCTCGCCGCGGGACAGGTCCGACACCATCACGCAGATCGAGTCGGGCGTGTGGCCCGGCGTGTGCGCGATCTTGAAGCGCACGGTGCCGATCCGGAGCTCGTCACCGTCGCTCACGTCCTGGTGCTCGAAGACCACGCCGGCGGCCCGGTGGACCAGGATCGGCGCCCGCACCGCCTCGGCCAGATCGCGATTGCCCGAGATGTGGTCGGCGTGCGTGTGCGTCTCGAGGATATGGCTGATCGTCAAGCCCTTCTTGGCGGCCAGCCGGAGGTATTCGGGAACGCGGTCGCGGCCGGGATCGACCACCAGGGCCTTCCCGGCCTCGCCACAGCCGATCAGATAGGACAGACAGCCGGACTCTTCGTTGAGGATCTGCTGGAAGATCATTTGAGGCCTATTCTACCCGAGGCCCCCGACCGCTCTAGTGCTTCTCGGCCTTCTCCCGCTCCGACTTCGCCTCCTTGATGACCTTGTCGGCGAGGAAGGACGGGACCTCTTCATAGTGCGAGAACTCCATCGAGTAGCCGCCGCGGCCACCGGTCATCGAGCGCAGGCTCGACTCATAGGTCAGCATCTCGGACATCGGCACCACGGCGCGGACGGCGGCGGTCTCGCCCGCCGGCTCCATGCCGACGATCCGGCCGCGCCGCGAGTTGAGATCGCCGATGACGTCGCCCGCGTGATCCGCGGGGGTCGTGACCTCGACGTTCATGATCGGCTCGAGCAGGATCGGCCGAGCGTCCATGAACACCTTCTGCAGGCCCATGGAGGCCGCGATCTGGAACGCCATGTCCGACGAGTCGACGTCGTGGTAGGAGCCGTCGTAGAGCGTGACCTTCATGTCCACGACCGGGTAGCCGGCGAGAATCCCCTTCTTCATGCAGTCGCGCACGCCCTTCTCGACCGAAGGGATGAAATTGCGTGGCACGGCGCCGCCGAAGATGTCGTCGACGAACTCGAACCCGCCGCCGCGCTGCAGGGGCTCGACGCGCAGCCACGTGTCACCGTACTGCCCGCGCCCGCCCGTCTGCTTCTTGTACTTGCCCTGGCCCTCGGCGCGCCCCTTCACCGTCTCCTTGTAGGGGATGCGCGGCGGCAGCAGGTTCACCTCGACGTTGTACTTGCGCTTCATCCGCTCGACGACCATCTCGACATGCAAGCTGCCGACACCCGAGACCAGAAGCTGCTTGGTCTCCGGATCGAAGTGATAATGGACCGTCGGGTCCTCTTCGGCGATCCGGGCGAGCGCGTTCGAGATCTTGTCCTCGTCACCGCGCGTCTTGGGCTGGATCGCGAACGAGATCGCCGCCTCGGGGAACGTGATCTTCGGCAGCTCGAACGGCTGAGCCTCCTCGGTGAGGGTGTCGCCCGTCTGCGTCTCCTTGAGCTTCTGGGCGACGCCGATCTCGCCGGGCCCGAGCGCCTCGACGTTCTTCTGGGTCTTGCCCTGCAGCCACGAGACGTGCCCCATCCGCTCGCGCGCGCTGTGCATCGGGTTCAGGAGCGTCGAGTCGGCGCGCAGGGTACCGGTCATGACGCGGAAGAGCGAGAGCTTGCCGATATGAGGGTCGCTGAGCGTCTTGAACACCAGGGCCGTCACCGGGGCCTTCGCGTCCACGTTCCGCGTGGCCGCCTGCTTCGTCTTGACGTCGGTCCCGGCGATCTCAGTACGCTCCGCCGGCGACGGCAGCTCGTCGACGATCAGGTCGAGCAGGGCGTGGACGCCGATCGACTTCGAAGCGGCGGCGCACATGACGGGCATGAGCTTGCCCTGGCCGATACCGGCGCGAAGCGCCTTCAGCATCTCGGCCTCGCCGAGCGAGCCTTCCTCGAGGTACTTGGCGAGCAGATCGTCGTCGGTCTCGGCGGCCGCTTCGACGAGTTTCTCGCGATATTCCTTGGCGCGCTCGGCGAGATCGCCGGGGATGTCGCCCTCGGTGGGCTTGTTCCCCGCGAGCGTGACCGCCTTCATCTTGACGAGATCCACGAAGCCCCGGAAGCCGGACTCTTCCCCGATGGGCAGATGCAGGGCGACCAGCCGCCCCTTGAGCCGTTTGCCGAGCGACTCGAACGTGCGGAAGAAGTCCGCGCGCTCGCGATCGAGTCGGTTCACGACCACCGCGCGCGGCAGGTTGTACTCCGTCGCGAACTTCCACACCTTCTCGGTCTGGACCTGGACGCCGGCGACCGCGTCGACCACGACGATCGCGGCCTCGACGACCCGCAGGCCGGCGCGCGCATCCGCGATGAAATCACCGTAGCCGGGAGTGTCGACCAGGTTGATGTGGTGGCCTTTCCAGTCGCAGTACGCCACCGAGGTGTTGATCGAGATCTTCCGCTTGATCTCGTCCGGGTCGAAGTCGGTCGTGGTCGAGCCGTCGTCCACCTTGCCCAGGCGCGTCACGGCGCCGGCGGCGAACAGCATGGCTTCGACGAGGGATGTTTTACCGACGCCACCGTGACCGACGACGCCGACGTTCCGGATCTTCCCGATCTCGATCGCCATCAGCTGGCCTCCCTAGAACGAGCGATGCGGTGGGCCAGATGCTACCACCGAAGGCAGGAGCCTGTTAAGCCCCGACCGTCCGCCGAACCTGGGCCAGAATTTCCTCCTCGGAGCCCGCCAGATCGGTCGGCGATCCCAGCGGCGGCGGGTCGTATTTGAGCCCGGCGCCGGTGAAAATCAGCATGATCTCGGCGTCGCGGGGGGCCTCGCCGCGGTCTTTGAGGAGGCCGAGCGCGGCGACGAGCGCGGCCGACTCGGGGGCGGTCCAGACGCCCTCGGTACGCGCCACCAGACGCTGGGCCTCCTGGATCGCTGTCTCGCTGACCGCCATCGCGCCACCCCGCGTGTCTCGCAGGAGGCGAAGCATCTGACGCCCCGCGAAGGGCGACGGCACCCGCAGCCCCGCGGCGAGCGTCGTCGGGTTCTCCCACGCCGTCGTCGTCTCGGCGCCCTCGGCAAAGGCCTTCACGACCGGCGCGCAGCCCTTGGCCTGCACCGCGAACATTCGCGGGAGCTGCCCCGATATCCACCCCATCGCCCGGAGCTCCTCGTAGCCCTTCGGGATGCCGACGAGCCCCGTGCCGCCGCCCGTCGGATACAAAAGGACGTCCGGCATCCGCCAGTCGAGCTGCTCGGCAATCTCGAGCCCGATCGTCTTCTTGCCTTCGAGGCGATACGGCTCCTTGAGCGTCGAGAGGTCGAACCAGCCGAGCTGGGGCGCGACCTTGGCGACGACACGGCCGGCGGTCGCGATCGACCCCTCGATCGTGAATACGTGGGCGCCGGCGATCTGAGCTTCGGCGACCGCCGCCGCGGGTGTCCCGCGC
>CAYVHH010000237.1:0-5964 GCA_964450175.1 uncultured bacterium
TCGCGCCGCCGGAGCCGGACGAGGAACAGGAGGAAGATGATCGGCAAGACGTACCGTTTGTAATCGGCCGGTTCGATAGAGCCGCGGAGCTCGACGGCGGCCTGCCAGAGCTGCTTCGTCAGCTCGACCACCCCCTTGCCGGTCGGGCGAGGCTTGCGCTGCCCTCTACCACGTGGCCTCCGGCCCGCGCCTTTCGTCGTCATGCTCGTCCTCCCCTTGCCGGGTCGGGATGGTACAGCGCAGGTGTCGCCGGCTGCTAGGGCAAACCGCTGCCCGCGACCGGCCCTCGATTGGACGAGGCGAGGCCGAATCTCGTGTCGCTCTCGACTGCCGGCACTCTGCCTTCTGTCACCTTGGGAGCCGCTACGTTCCCCAATGCTCCGCGGCGTAGGCCAGCGCCTCCTTTACGTCGAGGGATCGCGTGGCATTGCCCAGCCGCACATACAGCGTCTCGCGTCGGCCGCCAGCCGTTTCCTCCACGAATACTGCCCGCCGGGCTCGCCTCACCGTTAGGATGCAGATGTCCTTCCCTTCGAGCGCGCAGAATCCGATCTTCACGTTCCGCGCAAAGAGGTCGGCGCCGATGGCCTGCGTGAGGGCCTGTTGCAGCGCGAGTGTCCAACCATCCCGATTCGGCTTTGTCTTGAGACTCTGGTAGTCGGGCGCGAGACCGAGCACGGCCTTGTTGTCGTCGACGCCGATGAGCAAGACACCTCCATCAGTGTTCAGGAAGGCTGCCACGGTCTTGATGACGGCACCCTCGATGTCCTTATTGGTCTTGCCAAGCTTGTAGTCCCAACGGAAGGAAGACTTGAACTCCACAGTCTGACCCTCGTCGCCCGCGTAGGCTTGCTCGCAGGAGATGCGCGGCCCGCGGAAAGAGCGGGCGTAGTACGCGAACAGACCGCCAACGAGTATCCAGGAGATCGTCCCAACGGCGAGGTTGAATGCAGCCGCTTGGTGACGCAGACCTTCCTCCCCCGAAACATCCTCGAGCACCACGGCCACCCCTAATGGCTCCCCTTCCCCATCGATGAGAGGCTGGCGGTAGACGGCGTACGTTGCCGCCGCGACGTGGATGAGCGGTCCAGCCGAAGGTACCGCGTCCATTGCTTCGGCGCTGGTCTGCAACGGTATGCCGCCCCACATCGTGCGCAGCCTGCCGCCTCCGTCGATCACCGCGTAGTCGAGGAGAGGATCGATCTGCCTCGGGGTAACTCGAGCGGCGTCAGCGAGGTCAGCTCCGAAGTGGAGGACGTTGGCTCGGAGTCGTTCGTCTGCATCGGGAAGGCCAACGGCTGCCTCGATCCCGAGAACAATGAGCCCGCCCCGAACCTTGTGGCTGAGCACAATCCAGTCTTCGTCGAGGGACGAGCGTATGCGGTGTGGCTGATCGTCGGCGGGCCATGATGGGGGCGAGATGGAAGGGAGTATCCCCGCCGCGAACCCTTCGACCTCCACAAGGAGCCCATCTCTGGAGACGATGAAGTAGTCGGGTGCCGCAGGCATGGACCGGCGAAAGGCGGAGGGTTGCCACACGCCTCCAGCGACGGCCAAGTCTCGGAGTTCCTCGCCCCACGACCGTAGTTGTGAGCTTGTGGCGCCCCTGAGTTGCCGGGTCGTGAACTGATACTGGAGAACTGCGGTCCCGGTGAAAACTAACGCGAAGAAGAAGAGTCCGATGCGGAGGCGATTCCCAATGCGCTCGACCATCCGATGCTCCCGCGGGCCGCTGAGCGAGACTGACGTGGACGAAGGGCGACCACCTAGCATGGTCGCCTGCTTTGGCGTCAAGCCTCGACGAGGGCTCGCCGCGTCAATCCGCCCGCCGCGCGTCCGGCCAGCCTTCGACGCAGCGGAGCTGGGTGAAGTCGAAGACGACGGGCGCGGCGGGTGCGCAACGGCGGCGCGGCGCTTCCATCATGCCCGGCGCGTCCCGTTGCAGGACTCCGGTTACTAGGGGTCTGCCGCCCAGCAGCAAGATGGCCGCGCTCGCGCGACGCCTGCGCCGGCAAGGGTCGACGGCGAGGGGCTCGATGACCTCGACGCCAAGCTCTTAGTATGCCGGACGGCCCACCTCACGAGCGTCGCCTGCTTCGGCGCCCACCATGCTGCGTTCGTAGAAGTGATACGCCTTGACCTGTTAGGATTGACGGTGCCGTGGTGTCCACCGACAAAGCCGCTGACCAAACGGAGTTGATTCGCATTGCGAATGAACTCGTGCTGAAGAACCCGCCGTTGCCGCTGGTCAAGCGGCCCGATGCCTTCCCGCTGATCAGGGCGCTGGACGACGCGCTCCATCGCCTTCACGTGGGCGAGTAGTTGCTTCTGCCCAACCTCCATCATGAAAGCATCGAGACCGTGGCGGTGTTTTCTGACTACGGCGGAGACCAAGGCAGATACCGCACGTACTCGTTCGCGGTGGTCGACTGGAATGCGCTCCACGGGTGCGTTCAGCACTTCAAAACCATCCGCGAAAAGCACGGCCTGAACGCGCCCTACAAGGAGATCGCGTTCAAGAGCATGGGGTACGGCCCACAAGACCGCGCCCTCGACGACTTCCTGTTCGCGGCCGAGCACGCTCCCGGTTTGCTCTTCAACTTGATCGTTGAGGATTCGATTCAGTCCCTCGGAGCCGAGGATGGCAAACGGTCGCACAGAGCGTTCGAGGAGCTCTTGCGACGAGAGGGTCTCGGGGACTGGAAGGGAGCGGTTGCTGAAAGACTCCTGCGAATCGTCCACACAGTCGCGTATCTGGTCGCCCTGCTTGCTCGCGACGGGCAGAAGATCATGTGGATGACCGATCACGATGCTATTGCGGCGAACGCCGATAAGCTCAAGCACCTCGGCGCGGTTCTCGGCCGGGTTCTTCAGCTATACGCTCGTGTCTCGTACGGAACCATCGGCTACGCTGTTCCGTTTCCGTCGGGCGAAGACGACCTGTGCCTACGCGACTTGCTGAGCATCGCTGACTTATCCGCGGGCAGCATCGCCCACTTCTACACTGCCGTCGCGACTTCGGATGATCCGAAGATCAAGATCGGCGCCAACAAGGTTCTTCTATGGCTGTCTCAGCAGGGCCTCGTGTTGAAGCGCCTCAACTTCGTACTCCGCAGAGAGGGCGACGGGCGGATAGTCGCGGCTGTGCCGCGCTTCATCGCAAAGGAGACCGGCGAGGAAGAGACCGTAGAGATTCCGATCTACTTCCCCTCATCGAGCGACCCCAAATCGGGCCGCTAATCGGGCCGGTAGCCGCTAAGATACTGAAATCCAAAGCGGAGGGGGGGAGATTCGAACTCCCGAGGGCCTCTCGACCCTGGCGGTTTTCAAGACCGCTGCCTTAAACCGGGCTCGGCCACCCCTCCCGCGGGGCGTCTCCCCTCTTACACGCCGGCGGGCGCGAGCTGAAGTGCCGCATGGCGGCGGACACGGCGCCCGCGGCTTAAGATTCGGGCCCGCGAAGCCGAGAATGTATCCCAGGAGACTGGGATGAGAGACCTCGCTCTGATCGGATCGATCCTCGGCATGCTGCTCCTCGCCTCGGCGTCGCCGGCTGGCGCGCAAACGATGGTGGACATGAGCGCGGCCATGGGTGTCAACGGCGCCCTCAACGGGACCGCGAGCGGGGCGACGACGGCCCTGAAAGCGCGCGAGACCATCATGAGCCACACTTCCTCGAGCGGTGGCGGCGGCTGGGAGGACGGCGGCACCTTCAAGCAGGCGAGCGGTGGCACCGGCAAGGCCTGGGCGACCGCGAGCTCCGGTCCGACGTCGATGGGCAAGACCGGGTGGGCGTCACCCGCGTCGAGCTCGAGCGGCAGCGCCAAGGGGTGGGCCTCCGCCAACGGGCAGACGGGGAAGAGCTGGGCGCGCAGGAAGGACAACGGCGGCGGGTCGACCCACGCGCCGGCGCCCTACGCGTCGACGAGCGGCGCTACGAGCGGGACGCCGACTTCGCGCTGATCTCCTCGTCGATCACTTCCTTGAACTTGTCGAACGGCTGCGCGCCCGAAAGCATGCGGCCGTTGATGAAGAAGGCGGGCGTGCCCGTCACGCCCACCTTCGACCCGTCCTCGATGTCCTTGTCGATCGCCGCTTTGAAGGGCTTCTGCGCCAGGCACGCCTCGAACTTCGCGGTGTCGAGGCCGAGGTCCTTCGCGTACTCCTTCAGCTTGTCCTCGCTCAGCGCCGTCTGATTCGCGAACAGCTTGGCGTGGTACTCCCAGAACTTTCCCTGGGCGTTGGCGCAGTTCGCCGCTTCGGACGCGGGCCGCGCCAGCGGGTGCATCGGTAGCGGGAAGTCGCGGTAGACGAGCCGGACCTTGTCGCCGTACGTCTTCATCACCTGATCGACGGTTCCCTCCGCGCGGCCGCAGAACGGGCACTGGTAGTCCGAGAACTCGATGATCGTGACCGGCGCCTTCGCGCCGCCGCCCCGCTCGGGACGCCCCGCCGTCGCGACGTTGATCATCGGCGGACGGAGCGCCACCGTCGTCTTGTACTTCTTCTTCAACTCCTCGATGAACGCGGCCCGCCGCTGGTCGGTCTTCTGCTGCTTCAGATACTCGACGATGCGCGGCTTGATCTGGTCGAGGGTCTGGCCCCCGAGCTGGGCCTTGTTCTCGTCGTAGACCTTCTGGATCTCCTCGTCGGACGGCGCCGCGATCTTGGCGGCGATCTCCTGCTTGTGGAGCTCGTCGACCGTGATGTTGCGGGCCTTCGCCTCCTGCTTCTCGAGCTCGTCCGCGACCATCTCGTCGAGCCCCTCGCGGAGCGCGTCGTACTTCTCGCCCTCGATCTCGATGAGCTTCGGGCGCACGTGCTCCTCGAGCTCGGCCCGCGTGATCGTCCGCTGACCGACCGTCGCGACCTTGTCGGTGCCCGCCGCCGGTGCGGCGGCGCGCGAGGACGAGATCATGCCGAGGGAGGCGGCGACGGCCGCGAGCGCGAACGCGGATGCTGCTCTCATGGGGGAGATCCTCCTTTGAAGGGGCCCGAAATTAGGGGGCGCCTCCCGGAACGTCAAGCGCGCCATGAACCCGTGCCATCGCGCATCGGGCCACTTCGCTTTGCTTTTCGGGGGATCGCGTGGTACCCGCCCGCAGCCGCCATGCGGCTACGCTCTCTTCTCCTCGCCTCCACGCTCGGCCTCGCCCTCGCCGGGTGCGGGCTGTCGATCTCGGCGGTCAACGCGCGCCCGGACAAGTACTACCAGCACAAGGTCGAGTTCACCGGGCAGATCACGCGGACGCAGTTCCTTCCCCACGAGACGCTCCTCGAGGTGACTGACGAGCGCGGCGGGCGGATCCTCGTCCGCTCCGCCGATCCGGTCGATGCCGCCACCGGCGACTGGGTCCGCGTCGCGGGCATCCTCGTCCCCGAGGCGCGCGTCGCGGACGTCGTGCTCTACGACGTCGTCACGGCCGACCGCATCACCAAGACGCGCCCCCCGCGGTTCGTCGACCTCATGTAGGGTCGCCCGCCGCGATCACCGCCGCACCGAAGTAGGGTCGGAGCACCTCGGGCACCGTGATGCTCCCGTCGGCGCGCTGATACGTCTCGAGCACGGCGATCATGATGCGCGGCAGCGCGAGGCCCGACCCGTTGATCGTGTGCACGAGCTCGGGCTTCTCGCGGGGCGCCGGCCGGTACCGAAGGTTCGCGCGCCGCGCCTGGAAGTCATGGAAGTTCGAGCACGAGCTCACCTCGAGCCACTCCGCGCAGCCCGGCGCCCAGACCTCGACGTCGTACTTCATCGCCGCCTGGAACGCGAGGTCGCCCGTGCACATCTGGACGACCCGATGTGGAAGCCCGAGACGCCGGCAGACGTCCTCGGCGTCGTCGAGCAGGGCCAGCAGCTCGGCGTCGGACGTGTCGGGGCGGACGAACTTCACCAGCTCGACCTTGTCGAACTGATGGCCGCGCTTGATCCCCCGGACGTCGCGGCCGGCCGACATCTTCTCG
>CAYVHH010000238.1:0-5205 GCA_964450175.1 uncultured bacterium
CGGGTCCGCCTCGCCGGCCCGCACGCGCGCGAGCGCCCGCTCCATCGCCGCCCGCTCGCCGCAGGCCAGGCACACCACCTCGTGCATCGTGCCGTGGATCTCGATCACGCGATCCGGGGACGAGCCCGCCTTCACGTGGAGTCCGTCGATGTTCTGCGTGATCAGGGTATCGAGCTTGCCGCGCTTCTCCAGAGTGACGAAGGCACGATGACCGTCGTTGGGCTCGGCCATCCAGGCCGGCGAGGTGAGCCGGCTCTGCCACGCGCGCTTGCGCACGTCGGGATCGGCGACGTAATTCTGCAGGGTCGACTGCTTCTCGGCCTCGGGGTTCTTCGTCCAGACGCCCTGCGGTCCGCGGAAGTCCGGGATACCGGAATCCGTGGAGATCCCGGCGCCCGTGAGCGCCACGAGGCACCGGGCCTCGTCGATCCACGTTCGGACGGTCTCGATCAGCGCGCGAGCTCCTTGGCCACCGCGCCTTCCACCACGGTGCCCTTGAAGAAGTCCGGGTTCAGGGCGGTGTGCAGGCGCGCGGCGTTGCCGAAGACGAACTCGCGGAAGTCGTCCATCGTGATCAGGCCGTGCTCGACGAGCTCGTGGGCTTCCTCGAGCACCTCGGACATGTCGGTCACGTCGAAGTGGCCGACGTCGGAGCTGAAGATCGGGTTCAGCCGATGATGGCCGTGCCGGTCGAACGCCCAGGCCGTCGTCGGATCGTCGGCCTCGCACCCGAAGTAGAAGTGCTCGGTGAACTGCCGCCGCAGCTCGTCGGCCGAGCCGACGTGGGCGGCGGCGAAATCGTCGAGCTCTCCGCGATATTCGCGCTCGGTCATCTCCTCCGCCGACTTGAACGGGGGCACGAGGCTCAGGCAGTTCATCAGCTCGTCCATCTTCTCTTCGTAGACCCGCCCGCCGAAGCGGGTGAAGAGATCCTTGAGCCCTTGCTTGTCGAGATTGGTCGGACGCGTGTGGGCTTCCATCGCACGGCCGTTGCGCTTGTCCCAGTGCCCGATGAGGTCGGTGATGAGGTTGCACGCCCAGCCCACGCCGCCCTCGAGCATCGCGAACCGGAGCATCGGGAAGCGGTGCACGACACCGCCGAGGATCAGCGCCTTGGCGAACGCGTGGCTCGCGGTGGCAAAGTGGCCGATGTGGTTGAACACGAAGCTGTTGACCGACTCCCGGCCCATCCAGCCCATGCTGCCGGAGTGCGCGGTGACCGCGACTTTCAGCTCGACGCACTTGGCCCACAGCGGATCGTAGTCGTAGGCGCTCTCGTACGCGAGCGAGTCGACGAAGTGGCGCACCTGGGTCGGGTCGGATGCCTGCCGGGCGAACGCGGGCACCGGGCGCCGTACGTGGTTGGCGATCATGATGACCTTCAGCCCGAGCTCCCGCACGGCGTAGGTCGCCTCGTCGATGGCTTCTTGCGGCGTGTGCACCGGCACCACGGCCGCCGGCGCGATGCGATGCGCGTAGGGCCGGAACATCTCCGCGTTCATCTTGTTGACGGCGCGGGCGATGGCCCGGCGCAGCTCCTCGTCCGGATTGGCGATGTGGAAGAGGCCGAGCGAGGTGTAGAGCATCGCGAAGTCGATCCCGAAATCGTCGAGCCGCTCGTAGAAGAGCTTCGGGATCATCGCGGTCGCGCGGTCCAGCGTGTTCGCCGGCTCGCCCCACCACGTCGGGCGCGTCGGCCGGCGATCGAGGCGCTCCGCCGGCGTCATGTCGTACCAGCCCCGGTCGATGTGCGCGGTCGCCATCTTCCGGAATCTCTCGACGACCGTCGGCCCGGCGACCTCGCGCAGGTAGTCGAGGAAGATCGGCACCGGCTCGAGCCAGTGTCCGTCGCCGTCGATCACGGGGTGGTCGAGCTGAGCGCGCACCGCAGCGGATTTCGAGTCAGTCGAGTACGCCATCATGTCCTCCTGGGGCAGTACACGCGATCGTGCGGCATCGGCGTGGGCGAGTCAAGCCGCCTGCTCAGCGGTCGAGCCACGCGGCCATCAGGCGCCCGCCGTAGTCGTGGCCCAGATTCGGCGCGAAGTTCTTCACGTACGGCTCCCAGGCCGACACGGTGGTCACGGAGCCATCGTAGGCGTAGTACACCCGCTCGGCGAGGTAGCGCTGGATGTCGAAGACGAGCTCGCGCCGTTTCGCGGTGTCGAGCGTGCGGCGCTGGAGCTTGATCATCTCGGTCAGCTTGGGATCGTCGACACCGGAGGAGTTCAGCGGCTCGCCGGGGATGTGACCACTGTACAGGTAGATGTCGGCGATCGGGCTCCCGCCGCGCAGACTGTGCGCCAGCTTCTCGAACTTTCCGTAGATCACGCTCGACATGAACGCGCCGAACTCCTTGCCCTTGATCTCGGTGTCGATGCCGCCGTCCTTCCAGTTCCGCATGACCACCTGCAGCTGATCGACGTAGTCCGGGCTCCAGCCGAGCGTCGCCTCGACCGGCAGCTTGAGTCCCGACGGAAAGCCGGCCTGGGCCAGCAGACGCTTGGCCTCCGCGACGTTCTGCTCGTAGAGCCGCTTGCCCTCGGGGCTCAGCTGGTTGATCGGGATCGACCACTCCTTGAGCGCCGCGGGAATGGTCGGATTCGGCACGCCGTGGCCCTGGGACCACGCGTTCGTGTCGATCACGTCCTTCCAGTTCATGGACATCGCCAGCGCGCGGCGCACGCGGACGTCCTTGAACGGCTCGCGATCGAGCTTCATCATCGTGATGCCGCTGAAGAGCACGGTGAAGTCCTGCGTCTTGAGGTTCGGCTTGCGGCCCTTGGCCACGTCGAGATCGAGGCGCCGCACGCACTGGCCGTACTCGGGGGCGAAGTCGTACTTGCCGGAGATCCACGCGGCGAGCCGCGAAGACGGGTCCTCGTCGACCGTGACTTCGATGCCGTCAGCGTACGGGAGCCCCGGCAGGAAGTAGTTCGGATTGCGGACGAAGGTGAGCCGCACATTCGGCTCGTAGCGCTCGAGCATCCACGGCCCGGTGCCGATGCAGGCCTCGGCGCGCTTGAGATCGCCGTACTGCTCGACCGCCTCGCGCGGCACGATCCACATCACGGTGTTGGCCAGATAGTCGAGGAACCAGCCGAACGGCTCGTTGAGCATGAAGCGAACCGTATACTTGTCGGGCGTGTCGATCTTCTCGACCGCGCCCAGCGTCGAGCGGTTCGGATTGCCCTTGATCGACAGGAAGCGCTCGTAGGTGTACTTGACGTCCTCCGCGGTCAGCTCGCGGCCGTTCACCGGCGGCTTGTTGTGCCAGCGGACGCCCTTCCGGAGCTTGAACACGTAGGTCCGGTCGTTGGGCTGCGTCCACGACTCGGCCAGGTCCGGCTCGACCGGCAGGGTGCCCGGCACGACCGACGGGCCGGCCTTCACCTTCACCAGCCGGCTGTGGGTGAAGGACAGGTTCGTCGCGATCCGGTGGTGGTTCGAGGCGAGATGCGGGTCGAAGCCCGTGGTCGCGTCCTCGCCGCGGATCCTGAACACTCCACCGCGCTTCGGCGTCTGGGCCTCGGCGGGCGCTCGATCGAGGAGCGGCAGGACGGTACCGGAGGCGACGGCGGCGCCTCCGAGCTTCAGCAGATCTCGGCGGCTGATGTCGGTCGGGACTACGGGTACGGCCATCTTTTCCCCCTCGTTGCTCGATCGTCTCTGGGGCGGACTCTATGTCGGCTGCCGCAATTGATCAAGCCCGGCTGGTCCGGCTCCGCTATGATCCCCGCCACATGGCGAATCGCTGGGTGGCGCTGGTGATCGTGTTCGTCACCCGCACGTCGATGGGCTTTCAGTTCCAGGCCGTCGCCGCCGTGGCGCCGCTGATGGTCGAGGAGCTCCGCCTGACCTGGGTGCAGCTCGGCTCGCTGATCGGCCTCTACATGCTGCCCGGCGCGGTGTTCGCCCTTCCCGGCGGCGTGCTCGGCCAGCGCTTTGGCGACCGGCGGATGGTCGTCGGGAGCCTGGCGCTGATGGTCGCCGGCGGCCTCGTCACCGCCGCGGCCCACGGCTTCGTCGTCGCGGCGGCCGGGCGCCTCGTGAGCGGCGCCGGCGCCGTGCTCATGAACATCCTGCTGGCGAAGATGGTCGCCGACTGGTTCGTGGGCCGCGAGCTGTCGACGGCCATGGGCATCATGCTGACGAGCTGGCCGGTAGGCCTCGGCATCGCCACCGCCACGCTCGGCGCGCTCGCCACCCACGCATCGTGGCGCGTCGCGGTCGTGGCGACGGCGCTCGTCGCCGGGTTCGGGCTCGTGCTGATCGCGTTCGCGTATCGCGATCCCCCGCGCTCGGCGAGCGGCGCGGCGAAGGCGGACGCGCAACGGATCCGTCTGTCGGGCCGCGAGGTCGGTCTCGCCAGCAGCGGCGGCTTCGCCTGGGGCTGCTTCAATGCGAGCCTCGTGGCGATCATCGCGTTCGGACCGGGCCTGCTCACCTCGCGCGGGATGGCGCTGCGCGATGCCGGCTTCGTCGTGAGTCTCGCGATCTGGGTCACGATGCTCTCGGTGCCGATCGGCGGGCTCCTCACCGATCGGCTGGGCCGGCCGAGCATCCCCATCGTCGCGGGAAGCCTGCTGGCGGCGCTCTGCACCGGGCTCCTGCCGGAGCTCAGCCGCCCGCTCCTGGCCTTCTGCCTGGTCGGCTTCGCGATCGGCGCACCGCCCGGCGCCCTGATGGCGATCCTGCCCAAAGCGGTGGCGAGCGAGCGCCTGGCGACAGCCTTCGGGGTGTACTACACGGTGTACTACGTCGTGATGGCGGCGGTGCAGCTCGCGGCCGGCGGTGTGCGCGATCTCTTCGGCAGCGCCGCCGCGCCCATCGTGTTCGCGGCGCTCGTGATGGCGGCGACGATCGTCGGCTTCGGAGCTTTTCGGCTCATCGAGCGCTCCCCGCGTTGACAAGGCCGGAGCGCTGTTATGTAGTTGGGAACCATTCCACGAGAGGAGCTCGACAGATGATGCGCTGGATAGGGCCGTTGCTCGTCGCGCTGGCGCTGCTGTGGCCGCAGGCGATCGTCGCGCAGCCGCGCACGGTGGACGGCGTCGCGATCGACCCGGACGCCGAGCTGGTCGTCGCGCTCGCCGACGACACGACCAACATGGACCCGCGGATCGGCATGGGCTCGATTCGCTCCAACTACATCCGCCAGGTCTTCGAGGGGCTGGTCGACGTGGACGCGCAGGGCCGTCCCGT
>CAYVHH010000239.1:0-7280 GCA_964450175.1 uncultured bacterium
CGGAGTTGGCCAGGGCCACCATGAACGGCACGGTCACCATCGGGCCGCCAGGCGTGACCACGCCGGCCAGGGTCGCCAGAAGGAGCGCGCGCGTCCCGCCGCCATGGCCGAAATGCCGTGAGACGAAGTCCTGCGGCACCAGCACCTGCATCAGGCCTGCCAACAGGATGGCCACCACCATCCGTGGTATGACGAACGCGAGCATCGAGACGCCGTTTTTCACGCCGAGCAGCGGCAACCCCGGATCCTTCAGGTACGCGACGACGGCGAGGACCACTGCGACGGCGGCGAGCAGCAGTGTCGAGGTGTCCAGCGGCGACCGCATCGCGCGTCATTATTGCATAGGGCCCGGGGGTCCGTTCATACTCGGAGAATGGCGCGCGTCCCCAAGAAGCACGAGGGCGTCAAGGGACTCCTCGACCACCTCAGCGAAGCGCTCGTCATCCTCGATCCCGCCCTCGAAGTCGTCGAGTGGAACCCGGCCATGGAGCGGCTGACCGGGGTGAGGGCGGCCGACGCCATCGGCCGCAGCGCCGCCGCCATGCTGCCGCTGTTCCGCGATACCACCCTGGTCCCGCTGATTCGCCGAGCGCTCGCCGGCGAGAGTCCCGATGCGGTCGAGCTGCCGCACACGGCGGCCGGCGACGATCGGGTGCTCTGGCTGAAGGCGCGCTGCGTGCCGTGGCGTGACGGCGAGGGTGCCGTCACGGGCGCCGTCGCGTTCTTCAGCGACGTCAGCGACCACCAGCGGCACGCGCTCCTGCTGCTCGCCATGGAAGCCATCGGCCAATCGCTCACCTCGTCGCTCGATCTCAACGAAGTGCTCGACACCATCGTCCACAAGGCGCTCGAGGTGATGGGCGCCGAATCGGCGATGGTGGTGCTGGGCGACGGAACCGCGCCCGAGTTTCGCGTGATGCGCGCCGCCGGCCGGCTGAGCGCGGAGTACACGCGCGTCGGCAGCATCCCCGTCGGCGGTGGCCCGGTCAGCGTGGCGGTGCGCGACGGACGCACCGTGACCACGCGCAACATCCTGACCGACACGCGCCTCTGGCTCGCGCCCACGCGCCGCAGCGACATCGAGCGCGAAGGCTTCAAGGCCGCCGCGGCCGCGCCGCTCGCCGTGAAGGACCGGATCCTCGGCGCGCTCGTCGTGCACTACTGGACCGAGCGCACCTTCGGCAGCGAGGAGACCGCCGCGCTCGAGTTCCTGGCCAAGCAGGCGGCCATCGCGATCCGCAACGCCTCGCTCTACGAAGCGGAGCACGCCGAGGCCACGCGCATCCGCGCGCTCACGACGGTGAACCGGCGCATCTCGAGCGCGCTCGAGCTGGACACGCTCTTGCGGACCATCTCCGACGCGGCCGCCGAGCTGACCGGCGCGAAGCTGGTCACGTTCTGGCTGGCCGACGAGCAGCGGCGCACCCTCTCGTTCACGAGCAGCACCGCGCCCGAGATGATGGCGTCGTACTCGCCGACGATCATGACCTACGACCAGGGCGCGACGGGCTGGGTGGCCCGCCACCGCGAGCCGCTGGTCGTCGACGACATGCTCAACGACGAACGTCTCGTCAACCGCGCATGGGCCGAGCAGTGGGGCATGCGGAGCTACGCCGGCTATCCGGTGCTCGCCGGCGATGAGCTGCTCGCGGTCATGGCGCTCGCCCACACCGAGCCGCTGCGCTTCGGCAAGGACAAGCTCGATCTGATCGATCTGTTCCTGGCGCAAGCGGCCATCGCGGTCCAGAACGCGCGACTCTTCCGCGAAGCCAAGCGGCGCCGCGACGTGGCCGAGGTGCTGGCGCGCCTGGCCCGCGAGCTGACGTCGACGCTCGAGGTCGAGCCGATCGCGAAGCTCCTGGCGAAGGGCGCCGCGGAGCTCGTGAACGCCCGCGCCGCCGGCGTCTTCCTGATCGAGCCCGAAGACGGCTCGCTGCGCGCCACGGCCACCTACGGCACCGACGCCGACATCATGCGCGAGCTGATCTTCAAGTCGGGTGAGGGCGCCGTGGGCCGCGCCATCGTCGATCGCCGCATCGTCATGACCGCCGACGTCCTGTCCGATCCGGCGATCCAGCTCGCGGCCTGGGTGCGCGAGCGCATCCGGTCGAGCGGCTATCGCGTGGTCGTCGGCGTGCCGCTCCTGACCCACGAGCGCGTCATCGGGGCACTCGGCCTCGGCGCCGAGCCCGGCAGCACGTTCTCGCGCGACGAGCTCCAGACGCTCGAGGCGCTCGCCGACCAGGCGGCGCTCGCGTTCGAGAACGCGCGTCTCTACGCGAGCGCGCGCGACAGCCTGGTGCGCCTGGGCGAGAAACAGGTGCAGCTCGTGCAGGCGGCGAAGATGTCGGCGCTCGGCCAGCTCGTGTCCGGCGTCGCCCACGAGCTGAACAACCCGCTGAGCGTGATCGTGGGCTACGGCCAGCTCTTGCTCGCCCGCGAGGTGCCGACCGCGGTGCTGCGGCCGATCGAGCTGATGGTGAGCCAGGCCGACCGCATGGCCAAGATCGTCAGAAACCTCCTGCTCTTCGCCCGGCAGCGCCCGGCCGAGCGCACGACCGTCAACGTGAACGACGTCCTGGAGCAGACCCTGGCGCTCCGGATCAACCAGCTCACGGTCTCGGGCATCGCCGTCGAGAAGAAGTTCGCCCGCGGCCTGCCGTCGGTCATGGCGGACCCGCATCAGCTCGAGCAGGTTTTCCTGAATCTGTTGCTGAACGCCGAGCAAGCGATGCTCGAGGGGAAGACCGGCGGGCGCATCATCCTGAACACGACCGTGAGCCGCGACGGGCGCATGGTGCACGCCGAGGTGATCGATGACGGTCCCGGCATTCCGCAAGACGCGCTGCCTCACGTCTTCGAGCCGTTCTTCAGCACCAAGCCCGTCGGCAGCGGCACCGGCCTCGGGCTGTCGGTCTCGTACGGCATCGTCGAGGAGCACGGCGGCCACCTGGTCGTGGAGAGCCGCCCGGGCCGCACGGTGTTCCGGCTCGAATTGCCGGTGGCGCAGTCCGCGGCCGCCCAGCGCGCGGCCCCGAAAGGCTCACCGATGATCGTCACCGGCGAAGGCCGGGTCGCGCTCGTCGTCGAGGACGAGGCCAGCGTGCTCGACCTGATCGTGACGATCCTGAGCCAGACCGGCTGGCGCGTGGACGTCGCTACCGGCGGCCGCGAAGGGCTCGAGCGGGTGCGCAACCAGCGCTACCACCTGATCGTGTCGGACATCCGGATGCCCGACGGCGACGGCGAGACGTTCTACCGCGCTGCGGTGCAGGACGACCCCGCGCTCGGCCAGCGCTTTATTTTCATCACGGGGGATACTGCGAACCGTGAGGCGTTTTCGTTCTTGAAGGATGCGGGCGTGTTGATTCTCGAAAAGCCATTCCAGCCGACGTTCTTCCTGGACGCCGTGCGGCGCGTTACGTCGTAGTCGGGTCGGGTTTCGCGCTGGTCCTCGCGTCGGTTCTCGCGCGTTTGAAGTAGATCGCGGGTTCGCTGGTCTTCGCTTGGGGCGACACACCTTTCGTTACGATTTCGTGCCGCCGACGACCTGGACGCACGTCCTGAATCAGCGTGTATTACGTCTCGACGCGCCTGGACGCACGTCGTGATTGACACCGCCGCCGCCGCAGGCTAGTAGAGGGAGCAGGCTTCACGATGACCAAGGCCGAAATCGTCGCAATCATGGCAAAGAGCGCAGGAGGCTCGAAGACCTCCGCCGAGCGCGCCATGAACGCCTTCGTCTGCGGCATCGTGGAGTCACTCCGCCGCGGCCGCCGCGTCACAATCTCCGGATTCGGAACGTTCGTGGTCACCCGCCGCGCCGCGCGCAACGGCCGCAACCCGCGCACCGGCAAGGAGATCCAGATTCCGACCGCGAAGGTGCCGCGCTTCCGCCCGAGCCGCACCCTCAAGTCCGCGATTCGCTGAGTTCGGTATGGTAAGGTTGGGTGCGTTGGTGGGGGATCGTCTAGTGGTAGGACGCGTGGCTCTGGACCACGTAGCGGGGGTTCGAATCCTCCTCCCCCAGCCAACAAATTTCGTGTAAGTTGCTGGCGCGGTCGCTGCGGTTACCACTCGTGGCGTTGCGCTTGGCGCGATTGGCCGGCCCCATCGTCTAGAGGCCCAGGACACGGCCCTCTCAAGGCTGAAACACGGGTTCGAATCCCGTTGGGGCCACCATTCTGATTTCGTTGATGTTTGACGCTCCGTGTTTGAGGACATGAGCATTTCGCCCTAAAACTCGGAACGGCTCCCAGAGCTTCATCCTCGATCCCGTCCGTGTTCGATTCCCGTCTTGTCACCTCCCATGCTCACGTCGAATCTCCGTCGCGGTGCCGACCAGGACTCAAAGGCGGGTTTTATTCGCCCAGCATGCGTGAAGCCTTGTCCTCGTAGAACGCGACCGCGCGCTTGAGCTGGACCGGACGGATGGTTGCGTAGATCTGGGTTGTGTCGACGCGCGTGTGGCCGAGGAGCGCGCGGACCTGCTCCAGATCGTGATGCTGCTCGAGCACCTCCATGGCCACGCCATGTCTCAAATCGTGGGGCTTCAGCTCGGGTACGCCGATGAGGCGCCCGTACGTCTTGCAGAGCCGCCAGATGTTCTTGCCCTGGATCGGCATGACTCGCCGCGCGCCGCGCCGCCCCGCCCAGCGGGCACCGGCAAGGAGCTCGTGGCCCGGGCGATCTGGCAGCTGAGCTCGCGTCAGGATCGCCGGTTCGAGCCCGTCAACGCCGGTGCGCTGAACCGCGAGCTGCTCCTGAGCGAGCTCTTCGGCCACGAGCGGGGCGCGTTCACGGGGGCGGCGTCCAAGAAGCAAGGCCTTTTGGCAGTGGCGGACGGCGGGCCTGTCTTCCTCGACGAGGTCGGCGATCTTCCACTTGACGCGCAGGTCATGCTGTTGCGCTTTCTCCAGAGCGGCGAGATTCGGCCGGTGGGATCGCTCGGGGCGCGGCGCGTGAACGTGCGACTCATTTCGGCGACGCACCGGAACCTCGAGACCGCGGTCGAACACGGAACCTTCCGCGAAGACCTGTACTACAGACTCAGGCGGATGGTGTTGGAGGTGCCCACACTCCGCGCGCGGCGCGAAGACTTCGAGCTTTTGGTCGAGCACTTCCTCGCCCAGATCAATGCGCGGTACGGATTCGGGGTGCGCGGGGCTACTCCAGCGGCACTCAGGATCCTCGAGCACATCCGTGGAGGGGTAACGTGCGCGAGCTTGAGGCCGTCCTGGAGCAGGCGATCGTCTTCCGCGCGGGCGATTGGATCACCCCCGTGGACCTTGATCTACCACTGCACCGTGGCCGCGTCGCAGAGAGCGCGGCTGTCGGGCCCGAGGGAACATCGGTGCCGAACGTAGCACTGAGCTGGCTCCAGTAGGTGGTGCTCGGAATCGCGTCGGCTCAGCGGGAAGTCAGGCGCCGTGACGTCATCGCTCGCTGCCGAATCTCTCGGGAGGGCGCGAGGCGCGCGCTCGTGAGCTTGGTGCGGCTCGGCCTGCTGCGCCGCATCGGATTTGGACGCGGGGTGCGGTATGTGCCGTTGTCGTGGTCGCTTACGCTGATGAGCGACGTGGCGGAGTGGGCAATGGCGTTGATCTGAAGAGTTGTCGTCCGAAGCGCGACGTCAGCTGAGTGGCGAATCGGAGGCCCACTGTCCGAGCGTCCGAGTGTGCGGCCAACGCCGGCGACAACCCAATAACCGCTGACGGTCCATCTTGAAGCAGACGAACCAGCGATGGGGCAGGGTGTAGTCGCGCTCGGTGCGGGTTTTGAGTCAACGCGAAGCAACGGTCAAGAACGCGCGGTGCCTTCCTGCGTGGCCCGGCGACCGTCGGGCCCGCCCCGCTCGGGCTGGGTCTCAGGCCGCTCGCCACGCGTGGCTGGTGAGGCGAACACATCGCGACTGGGGCGCCCGTGTCCCGACGGCCGTGCCGCCAAGACGCGTAAGCGTGCGCCGGAGCGGCATAGTCCCGCGGCACGGTCGATGCACCAACGCCAGGCATGAGCGTTCGAGCGGGTATCCGTCGCCAGGCCGCAGCGATCGTGCTCACCCTCACGGCCGTGGCCTGTGCCTCGACGTCGGAGACGCGGACGCAGAACGAGTTCTTCCTCGATGTCTACTGGACGGCCTCGAGGCAGTGCGAGACCCAGCATCGCAACTTGCGCGTCGAGCGCATCGCACCCGATGGGGGCCTGAGCGTCTCGGCCGATGCCGACTCGAGCCTCGAGAACCAGCGCTTCCGCGAGTGTTACTGGACAGGCGTGGCCGCCCGCGTCGAGCGACGCCGGACCGCCGGATTACCGGTGCCGGCGGATGTCAATCTCCATCCGGACATCGACATCGATTGACGACGAATCGTCATAGCTATGAGGCAGCACGATCATGAGGACCAGCACGAGGCGTCGCGCTCGCCGCATCGTCGCGCGCAACGTGCGTCGGCCTGAGCAGCGTCTCTTCCGTCTGGAGGCTGGACCATGAACCGGCGCATGTTAAAACGAGCGATCTTGATCGCAGTCGAGGTGGCGTTTGTCGCGGTAATGCCCGCTGCGTGCGGAATGGCCGGCAGTTGGACCATACCGCCGCAGTCCAATACGACGTTAATGTTCGGCTGGGAGCATCACTTCGGGATCGAGTGGACCGCGGTCACCGATCCGAACGGGACACGCCGGATCCAGGGCTACGTCACCAACTTCTATGGTCGGCACGCCGACCCCGTACGCGTACTCGGCCAAGCGCTCGACGCCTCTGGCCACGCTGTCGTGCAGCGGCTCTCTTGGGTTCTCGGTGGCGTACCCGGTGGCGGCCGAGGCTATTTCGAGATCGATGGCCTGCCAGTCGCGGACTCCTACCAGGTGACAGTCTGGGATTACAGCTTTCGCCATCGCAGAGGCTAGGCGAGATGGTCTCCACTCAGCGAGTCGAACCACGACCATGCACACACTCAGTGACGCGGCTATTCGCCGAGGCTCAGGCGCGATATGATTCGCGCGCCAGAGAGTTGGCCGCGCTGGAGGATCACCCATGCCTGTGTACGAGTACCATTGCGACAAGTGCGACCACGAAGTCACGCTGATGCTGTCTATCAGCGCGCACGAGCAGGGCGCCATCAAGTGCCCCACGTGTGGCGGCAAAGCGTTGCGGCCACTGCTGAGTGCCTTCGTGTCTCAGACATCGAAGAAGTCCTGACTCCGAACGGCTCGAATCACCGGGCGCCTGAGTCAGCCTCGGCGCTCGCACTGTCGGAAGGACGGCCCTCGTAAAATTCTGCGGG
>CAYVHH010000240.1:0-3822 GCA_964450175.1 uncultured bacterium
TCACCCAGGTCTGCGGCAACAATTTCCGGGTCCTCAAGGTCGCACCGCCCCTGGTCGTGCAGCGCTCGAGCCTCGACCGCTTCGTGGCGGCCATCCGCGACGTCATGGAGGAGGTCCACACGTCGCGCCGCTTCTGGTCGGACGCACTCGCGCTTGCCGGACGCGCGCTCCGGGCCTAGGCTTCCGGTATGCGCGTCTTGGTCGTCGAGGACGACGTCGCCATCGTCGCCTGCGTGCGCGAAGCATTGGCCGAGGCGGGGTACGACGTCGACGTGGCGATATCCGGGGCGCTGGCCGAGGCGCGCGCGCTGGACACGGTGCACGACGCGTGCATCCTCGACCTCGGCCTGCCCGACACCGACGGCCTCGACCTGATCGCGCGCCTGCGCGCGCAGGGCGTGACCGCGCCGTTCCTCATCCTGTCGGCGCGCCGCTCGGTCGAGCAGCGCGTGCTTGGCCTGGAGCAGGGCGGCGACGACTACCTGACCAAGCCCTTCGCGGTCGCCGAGCTGCTGGCCCGCCTGCGGGTGCTGCTGCGGCGGGCCCAGCCCACGGGCGGCGAATCCGTCCGCCTGCAGGTGGCCGATCTCATGATCGACGTGATTCGCCGCGCGGCGCGGCGCGGCGCCCAGGAACTTCAGCTGAGCCCGCAGGAGTTCGCGCTCCTCGAGTATCTGTGCCGCAACGCCGGGCGCGTGGTGACACGCATGATGATCCTGGAGCACGTGTGGAAGATGCGCTTCGACCCGGGCACCAACGTCGTGGACGTGCACATCCACCGTCTGCGCACCAAGGTCGACGTCGAGGGCGAGCAGCCGCTGATCCGCACGGTGCGCGGCATCGGGTATGTTCTCGGCGTTTCGTAGGCGGCCGCGCAGCGCGGCCTGGGCGCTCTCGCTCCGCTCCACGCTCGCCTTCGCGGGCGCGGCCGCGGTCGCCCTCGTCATCACGTACTTCATCGCGGTCGGGAGCATCCGCGAGCAGGACGACGCGTGGCTGCGTGGCGAGACGGAGGTGTTGCGCAAGATCGCCGCGACGCTCCCCCCGGGTCCGCAGCACGACGCCGTCATCGCCGCCATCGCCGGATCGGCCACGCGCGAGATCACGGGCACCGGACGCATGCGGCTGGAGCGCGGGGAGATGATGTTCTTCTTGCACTCCGACGCGGCCGGGCACGACCTCGGGTGGCTCGGCCCCGCGCCGAAAGAGGCGTTCATCGGCGCCGTGCGCGAGGCCTCTCTGCCGGCGGGGAAGCCGCGGACGGTGCCGATCCCCGGGCGCGCGGTGCCATTCCGGGTGGTGCGCGATCGCGTGGATCCCACGGCCGACGTCTACCTCGGCGTGTCCGAGGCCCACGCGCTACGCCTGATCGACGCGTTGCTGGGCCAGCTGGCGCTGATCTGGCTGGGCGCGGTGAGTGTCGCGTGGCTCATCGCCTTCGCGAGCGCGCGCCGCATGCTGGCGCGCGTGGAATCCATCACCCAGGTGGCGGCGCGCATCCGCAGTGACGACCTGAGCACGCGCATTCCAGAGAGCGCGCAGGTCGACGAGATCGGCTATCTGGCCCGCACGCTCAACGGCATGCTCGACCGCATCGCCGGCTCGGTGACCGAATTGCGGTCGCTGACCGAGTCGGTCGCGCACGAGCTGAAGAGCCCGGTGACCTCGATCCGCGGGCGCCTGGAGATCGCGCTCACCCACGAGGACACCGAGTCCTGGCGCGAGGCCGCCATCCTGGCCATCGAGGACCTCGACCGGCTGGCGTCGTTCGTCACGACGACGCTGGACGTCGCTGAGGCGGAGGGCGGCGGCCTGCGCATCCACCGCGAGTCCGTGGACTTCGGCACCCTCGTGCGCGATCTGCTCGAGCTCTACGAACCGGCCTTTGCGGAACGCCGCCTGGCGCTGCACCAGTCCCTCGCGGACGGCATCGTGCTGCGTGTGGACGCCTCGCTGATGCGGCGGGCCGTGGCCAACCTGCTCGACAACGGGCTGACCCACCTGTCCGGCGGCACGAACCTGTCGGTCACACTTGGTACGGAGGCGGACACGGTGGTGCTGCGGGTCGAGGACGACGGCGCCGGCTTCCCGCCCGGCGTAGGCTCACGGATGTTCGAGCGCTTCGTCAAAGGCGGCGGCTCCAGCGGACACGGCCTGGGCCTGCCCTTCACGCGGGCCATTGTCGTCGCCCACGGTGGCCGCGTGGACGCGGGGAACCGGCCCGAGGGCGGCGCCTTCGTGATCGTGACGATGCCCTCGGGGTAGGTTCGCCATGAGGTGACGACACCGCGATTTCGGAGCTCGACTCCTACGCGACGCCGATCAGCGCGGCCAGGCGCTTCGGATCCGCGCCGAGCGCGGCCGATTCGCCGTCGTAGACGATGCGGCCCTTGTCCATGACGACGGTCCGCGACGAGAACGCGAGCGCGACGCGGCTGTTCTGCTCGACCAGCACGATCGACAGCGCACGCTCGTCCCGGA
This sequence comes from uncultured bacterium, assembly GCA_964450175.1. GTDB lineage: Bacteria > Methylomirabilota > Methylomirabilia > Rokubacteriales > CSP1-6 > AR31. The sequence continues at coordinate 2,482 of CAYVHH010000240.1, forward strand.
GTCGGCGCAGCACCGCGGCGAGCGCCTCGACGATCACCGGCGCCAGGCCCTCGGTCGGCTCGTCCATGAGCAGCACCGACGGGTTCGTCAGCAAGGCTCGGGCGATGGAGAGCATCTGCTGCTCGCCGCCCGACAGCTGGTTGCCCATGTTCGAGAGCCGCGCTCCCAGGTTCGGGAACAGCTCGAACACCCGCTCCTGGGTCCAGTGACCCGGGCGCGCGCCGATCGTCAGGTTCTCGCGCACGCTGAGCGACGGGAAGATCTCGCGCTCCTGAGGCACCCAGCCGAGGCCGCGGCGGGCGCGGCGAAAGATCGGTTCGCCGTTGAGGCGCGCGCCGCCGAGCGTCACCTCGCCGCGGTGCAAGGTGGTGTGACCCATCACGGTCGCCAGCAGCGTGGTCTTGCCGACACCGTTGCGGCCGATCACACTGATGCTCTCGCCCGGCGCCAGCAGCAGGTTGACGTCCTCGAGCACCACGGTCTCGCCGTAGCCTGCCGAGACGTGCCGCAGGGCGAGCGCCTCAGCCATGACCGGCCCGGCCCAGATAGACGGCGCGGACGCTCGCGTCGGCGCCGATCTCCTGGGGGCTTCCCGTAGCGAAGACCGAGCCGCCCACCATCACCGTGATGCGCTCCGCGAATCGGAACACCAGGTCCATGTCGTGATCGATGATCAGGACACCGATGTCCCTGGGCAACGCGCCGACCGCGTCGAGAATGATGTGGCTCTCCGCGCTCGGGACGCCGGCCGCCGGCTCGTCGAGCAGCAGGATCTCGGGCTTGAGGCCGAGCGCGATGGCGAGCTCGACCAGACGCTGCCGGCCGTACGGGAGCTCCGAAACCCGGCGGCTCGCGTCGGAGGCCAGCTTCAGCGTGTCCAGGAGCCGCATCGCTTCCTCGACCACGTCGCGGCGCGTGCCGGCCGGCCTGAGCATGGACGGCGCCGCGCCGATGCGTTCCGCGACCGCGATGTAGACGTTCTCCAGCACCGAGAGCCGGCGGAAGAGGCGGTTGATCTGGAACGTCCGCGCGATGCCGAGCTTGACCCGCTGAGATTGATGGACCCGCGTGATGTCGCGCCCCTTCAGCAAGATCGCGCCCGACGTCGGCGGAATGACGCCGGCCAGCAGATTGACGAACGTGGTCTTGCCAGCCCCGTTCGGGCCGATCAGCGCGTGGCGCGCGCCGACTTCCAGGCGGAAATCGATATCGCGCGCGGCGGCGAGCGCGCCGAAGCTGCGGCTCAGCGCGCGCGTCTCGAGGAGAGGCGTCGTCACGACGCCGCGCCGGGACGGCGTCGCGGTCGCGCCGCGGCCTCGGCGATCCCCAGAATGCCGTTGC
>CAYVHH010000241.1:0-7746 GCA_964450175.1 uncultured bacterium
TACGCGGTGTGGACCTCGGACGTGAACGCCAACGACAAGCCCGACCTGAACGAGGCGTTCTTCGTGAAGCGCGAGCGCGGTCCGGACGATCCGCTGGTGCGCGCAGGCCGGCGCTTCGCCGGCCCCAACCGATGGCCGGCCGATCTGCCGGGATTTCGCGAGGCGGTGCTCGCCTACACCGACGCCGTCGACACGCTGGGCCGGAAGCTCCTGCCGCTCTGCGCGACGGCGCTCGACCTGCCGGCCGGCGCGTTCGACGGCGCGTTCGCCGAAAGTCAGTTCAGCTTCCGGCTGACCCACTACCCGCCGGTCGCCGCCGAGGCGAATCAGTACGGTATCGCGCCGCACACCGACGCGAACTTCATCACGTTCCTGGCCCAGAGCGAGGTGCCCGGGCTGCAGGTGCGGATGCCGGACGCGACGTGGGTCGACGTGCCGTACGTGCCCGGCTCGTTCGCGGTCAACTCCGGAGACATGATGCAGCGGTGGACGAACCACCGGTTCAAATCGACGCCGCATCGCGCGCTGCCTCCGGTGGGCCGGGCACGCTACGCGATCCCCTACTTCATGGGGCCGCACCTCGACACGGAGATCGCGTGTCTGCCCACCTGCCACGGGCCGGGCAACCCGCCTCGCTACGCGCCCATCACCTACGCGGCGTACCTCGACTGGTGGTACGACGCCAACTACAACGCCGCGCGCCAGCGCGACGTGGCCTGAGAGCCGGAGGACGCCATGGACGTTCGTGACCTGTTCCTGGATCAGCACGCCGCGATGCACTCGGCCGCCGTCGGCGGCAACAAGATGTCGGCCTCGGAGCGCGCCTTCACCGGCCTGACCGACGAGCAGATGCGCGTGCGCCCGCGCGAGGACCTGAACTCGCTCGCGTGGCTCATGTTTCACATCTCGCGGGCCGAGGACATCTTCGTCAACACGATCCTGGGCGCGCGCACGCAGCTCTTCGACGACGACGGCTGGGCCAAGCGCGTGGCCATCACGCGGCGCGACTTCGGCATCGGCATGACCAGCGCCGAGGTCACGGAGCTGACGCGACAGCTCGAGCTCGGCGCGCTGCGCGAGTACCGCGACGCGGTGGGCCGGCGCACGCGCGACGTGGTCTCGGGCTTCACGTCGCAGGACTGGGAGGGCACGGTGGCGGCCGACGCCGTCCAGCGCGCGGCCAGCGAGGGCGCATTCGGCGTGCGCGCCGAGCAGATCGTGAAGGCGTTCCCGGGCCGGCCGCGCGCGGCGATGCTGAGCGGCATCGCGCTCTTCCATTCGGCGGGTCACCTCGGCGAGGCGGCCACGGTGCGGACCGCCGGAGGCTTCGGAACCGGCGTCTGAGGGCGCGGACGGCTACTCGAGCCGGTACAGCGTGACGTCGAGCTCGCGCACGTCCCGATTCGCGCGCTGCCACTGGATCAGGATCGGGCTCTGGTAGACGCCCTCGACGGGGCCCGAGCGGCTTCCGTCGCCGGCGACGAGCAGGCTGATCGACCGCCTCACGCGGAACAGACGCGCCGCCGGCACCGCCAAGGTGCGGGCGAGCACCCGCTCCAGCACGGAGCCGCGCAGCCCGAGCGTCTTGAGCCCCGTATTGAGCACGCGCACCAGATCGTACTGCGCGTAGCCGAGCGCCTTGCCGGGCACGGCGCGCGGGTTGGCCAGCGCCTGCCGGTACTCCTCCGCCATGAACCGGAGCGGGTTCTTCAGGACCGCGGCCAGGTCGTACTTCATCAGGAGCGTCTCGAACTCGTTGATCGTCAGCGCGGCATCACGCTCGGCGCGGCCGAGCGCGATGTGGAGCCGGCCCCTGTCCACGCCGGACCGCGCCACGAACGCGGCGAGCTGCGCGTAGAGACCGAGCGCCGGGGTCTTGAGATTGATCGAGTCGATCGAATGCCCGGAGAGCGGCACCTTGAGGCGCATCTGCCCGGCAACCGTCTCGCGATGGAAGCCGATCACGCGCGTCTGGCGGCGGCGCGGCCGGCCATCGTTGACGCCGTCGAGGTCGACGAAGCACACGGTCTCGCCGGCCCGGTTCGGGTGGGTCACGCACGGCTGGAGCCCGCCGGCAATGAAGGCCAGGTGCGAGTCGCCGTTGCGCGGCTCGATCGCGCGCTGCGCGGCGTCGAGATCCTTCCGACGCTCCAGCCGGTCGTGCGCGTACCCGGCGCCCTCCGGAAAGATCCGCCGCAAGGTCTCGATGTAGGTCGAGAGATCGGGCCCGAGGTCCTTGATCACGCTGCGGTCCAGGAACCCGGCCGTGGTGTGGGCCGACCAGTAGAGGCAGCGCGGATACGAGGCGAGCGACTCGTCGTGCTCGCTCGAGAAGCGCGAACGCAGCTCGACCATCTCGAACCGCTCGCGCGCCGAGAGCTCGAGGCTCAGCTCGAGCGGCGGAGGCGCCATCGCCGTCCTAGCGTGTCGGCCGCGCCCGCAGCGGCGCCCCGACGATCGCCACCAGGCGCAAGGCGGCCAGCAGACGGATCGCGACCCACGAGGGATCGAGCTCCGAACGTCGCAGGCTGAACTTGGGCGAGCGCGGAAACGCGTGGTGGTTGTTGTGCAGGCTCTCGCCGCCGGTCAGCCACGCGAGCACGCGCGAGTTGTAGGCCGTGTTCTGGAAGTTCTGGCCGCCCCACCAGTGGCCGAGGCCGTTGATCAGCGGCGCCAGGATGAACATATAGATGATGCCGTGACCGAGCATGGCCAGGATGCCCTGCCACCAGCCGACGGCGAGCATGACGAGCGCGGTGCCCAGAAAGAGCCCGGTCCAGCCCCATGAGAACAGGCGCCGCTCCCACCAGTCGGGAGCCAGATCGGGCGCGAAGGTCTCCACGGTCTTGGGTTGCCGGGCCTCGCGGACGTAGTAGTACGCGTTCCACAGCTGCACCTTCCAGAAGCCCAGCAGCAGTGGACTGTGCGGGTCCCCGTCGCGGTCGGTGAACGTGTGGTGCTTGCGGTGGACGGCCACCCACTGCTGCTGGCTCTGACCGGTCAGGAGCCAGAGCGCCGCGCGGAACAAGAGGGCCGTCACCGGCCGCAAGGACAGCGACCGGTGCGCGAGCGCGCGGTGCAGATAGATGGACGTCGCGAAGGTCGAGATCTCGGCCAGCACGAACGACGCGATCACGATGATCAGGATCTGACGAGTCAACGCTTGTTCCTTTCCGGTTCCCGCGTCACAAGAATGCCTTGCCGTACAGGTGCTCGCGCGTGTGCGGCGCGCGACTCACGACGGGATCGTGCTGTTTTCTGGTGAGGACCTGGTAGAGCCCGATGGAGCTATCGGCGAACGCGACCGCCGAGCACGTCAGGTAGAGGAGCCACGTCCGGTACGTGCGCTCGCCGGCCAGCGCGCGCGCCTCGTCGCCCCGCTCGCGCAGACGCTCGACCCAGTGGCGGCAGGTCCGCGCGTAGTGCAGGCGCAGCCCCTCGACGTCCACGATCTCGAAGCCGGCACGCTCGATCTCGGTGATCGTCTCGCTGAGCCCCGCCAGATCGCCGTTCGGGAAGACGTGGCGATAGAGGAACTCGGTCTGGCTGGTCGCCTTCCAGTGGAACTCGTGGACGATGCCGTGATTCAGATAGAGGCCGCCGTCCCGCAGCATCCGATGAACGCCGACGAAGAACGCCGGATAGTTCGGAATGCCGACGTGCTCGATCACCCCGACCGCGGCGATCTTGTCGAAACGAACGTCCGGCGGCAGGTCTCGGTAGTCGCGGTACTCGACCTTGCAGCGATCCTCGAGCCCTTCCTGGCGGATGCGCTCGGCCGCGTAGTCGGCCTGAGCCTTCGACAAGGTCACGCCGTGCGCGCGCACGCCGTAGTGCTGGGCCGCCCAGATCGAGAGGCTGCCCCAGCCGCACCCGATGTCGAGCAAGGTCTCGCCGGCCTCGAGCTCGAGCTTGCGGCACACCAGATCGAGCTTGTCCCGCTGGGCCTGCTCGAGCTTGCCGTCGGGGTCGCGATAGTACGCGCACGTGTACACCATCAGCGGATCGAGGAACAGCGCGTAGAATTCGTTGGACACGTCGTAGTGGTGCGAGATCGCCTGCGCGTCCGCTTCCTTGCTGCGTGACCTCACGATGCGACCTCCCGCATCCCGAAGATGCGTCCGAATACGACGTGCCGTCTCGTGGCTTCCGTGTTCAGGATGGCGCGCACCGCCACGCGGGCCCACGAATCGGGGATCCGCGCGAGCTGCCGGCCGAGCCACCCGGTTTCGCCCGTTCCGTACCGCCGCACGATCGCCGCCGCGTACGCGTCGAGGCCGGCGCCCCGGCGCAGGCGCGCCTCGACGGCCTCGGCGGCGAGGATCCCGCTCTTGATCGCCGGCCCGATCCCCTCGCCGCTGAGGTCACGCGCCAGTCCCGCCGCATCCCCGACCAGGCAGAACCGGTCGCCGGCGAGCCGGCGCGGCGCGCGGCGGCGCACCACATAGGCGTGGCCGCGGAACGGCTCGATGGCGAGGTCGGCGGGCAGCCGACCCGCGGCCCGCAGCGCGCTCACGAGCGCGTCGCGCCGCCGCGGCAGATCCGCCCCGGGTCCCGAGACGCAGCCGACACCGACGTTGAGAACGTCCCCCTTGGGGAAGTACCAGCCGTAGCCTTTGAGGTCCGGCTCGACGTAGAGCTCGGGGGCTTCCCACCATTTGCCGAGCGCTTCGACCCACTCCGCCGTGAGCCGCGTCTCGCTCTCCTGCGCGATCACGACCTCCTCGCGCCCGGACACCTGGCCGAACGCCTGCGCGACGGGACAGCGATGGCCGCCGGCGCCGATGACCACGGACGCCGTGAACGTGCCGTGCGGGCTGACGACTCGGACCCCGTCGGCGTCCGGCGTCACCTCGGTCACGCGGGCGCCTTCGCGCACGTCCGCGCCGGCGGCACGTGCGCGGTCGAGCAGATAGTGGTCGAACTCCCGCCGGAGGATGCCGTAGCTGGCCGGCCGCCGCCAGCGCGTCTCGTGGCGCGTGCCGTCGAACTCGAACCGGCAGGCCGAGAACGCCTGGATCGTAAGCGGATACTTCTGGGGATCGACCTGAACGTCGGTGAGCGCTTCGGGAGTGACCCACCCGGCGCAGATCTTCACGCGTGGGAAGACCGCGGCGTCCAGAAGCAGCGGTCGAAGGCCGGCCCGCGCGAGCCGCCATGCTGCCGTGCTGCCGCCCGGACCGCCGCCGACGACGATGACGTCGTGCTGGGCCACGTCAGCCTCGCCAGAGAGTCAGAAGAACGCGCATCCGTTCCAGGAACGGCACTCGAATCTCCTCGATCGAGTTCGCGACGCTCATGGCTTCGAACAAATCGCCCTCGAGATCGATAGAGCCGTCGACGTAGGCCTCAGCAAAGTTGAGCGGCGTCGGATCACGGATGAGCCGGATGAAGGTCTGGGGCTGATGGACGACGGCCGTGCACACGGGCCTCCCGCCACCGAGGTTCACGACCGATCCGTCCCACAGGCGGAAGGCGAAGCCGCCGGGGATGCCGCTGAAGATGCGATGTAGCACCTCCGCGGCGCGCCGCGGGCTGACGTTCTGGGGAAAGATCATGTGTGCTCAGTCGAGGAAAGTCGTGGCTGCCTTCCCTGGGCCCGGACGGGCACCCGGGTGCGCGCAACAAGAAAACACTAGCAAAGCGCTTCGAGGGCCGTCAACTAGCAATAGGGCAGAACGCGCTCGCCGAATAGCCGGATCGCCTCCATGATCTTGTCGTGCGGCGGCCCGCCGGAATGGGCGTGGCGCAGCCGGAGCAGGAAGGTGCTGGCACCGGTGGCCGTCTGCCAGCGCTGGAACTCTCTCACGCACGCCTCGGGGTCGCCGAGAATCAGCCGGTCGGGCGCCAGGTTCTCCAGGGTGAACTTCGTGCCGGGCGGCATGTTCTGGAACTCGGCGAGCCGTGCCTCCCAGTAGTAACGATAGGCGGCCATCACGTGCGGGCCGTAGACCTCGTCGGCCTCGGCGCGGGAGCGCGCGACCCATGCGTCGCGCATCTGTACGACCTCGGCCCTGCGCCCGGCCTTGTGCGCCGCGTCTTTGTAGATGTCGGCCAGCTCGGTCGCGTTCGTCAGGCTCGTGCTGGGCGTGCCGACGAATCCGTCGGCGAGCCGGCCGGCCCGGCGCGCCGCCGCCGGCACGCTGGCGCCGAACCAGAGCGGCGGGCCCGACTTCTGGTAGGGCCGCGGGCGAATCTGAACGTCCTCGAGCGTGTAGTGCTTGCCCCGATACGAAAACGTCTCCCCCGCCCAGCAGAGACGCATGATCTCGACGCTCTCCTCGAAGAGCGCCGTCCGGTGCTCCATCGGCACCGAGAATGCGCGAAAGTCGGCCGGCTGGTAGCCGATGCCGACGCCGAGGATGACGCGCCCCTTGGACACGAGGTCCAGGGTGATTGCGTCCTCGGCCACGTGCACCGGATGGTGGAGCGGCAGCAGGATCACGGAGGTACCGACGCGGAGACGCCGCGTGCGCGCAGCGACGGCGGTGGCGACGATGAGCGGCGAGGGTAGGAACCCGTCGTGATCCTGATGGTGCTCGCCGAAGAAACACGAATCGAAGCCGCTGGCCTCGGCCAGCTGGGCCTCGGCAATGACTTCGTCGATGCAGCGATCGAGATGCTCGCCGCGCGGCGGATTCGCGATCGAGCTGTAGAGGCCGAATTTCATGGGTCACCTCGCAGCGCTCAGGGTGCCTTCGAGCGCCACACTGTAGCATCACGTCCCGCCGGAATCCCGGGTTCGCGCCCGGACCCTGAGCACACTGATTCCCTCCTCGTCGGGTGCTCACCCGACCCGGGATGGTCGACATCCAGCTCGACCTCTTTCACGACTACCGAACCAACGTCGCGTCGTATCCGAAGTGGCAGGCATACCTGCGCGATGTGCGGCCGCCGACGCTCGTGCTGTGGGGCAAGCACGGCCTCTCGTTCACCGTCGCCGGAGCGGTCGCCTACGGCGACGACGTCCCCGAGGCCGAGGTGCATCTGCTGGACGCGGGGCATGTCGCGCTGGACGAGGCGGCACCGCAGATCGCCGCGCTCATCCGAGGCTTCTTCGCGGTCAGAGCGCTGGGGGCCGGGCGATCACCGGAGCGAGCGCCCCGCGTCGTCCACCAGGCGCCTGACCAGAGTCGGCAGCCCGTTTCCCGAGCCGCCCAGGATCAAAGGGGCGTGGCCGTTGAGACGGACGTGCGTCAGCGTGCCGATCGGACGCAATCGCACGCACGCCGACCGCTGGCCTCTCGGGTCGTCGCTGCGGACGTACGAATAGACCACCCGCGCGCCGAGGGATTGGAGCTTCGCGAAGAGGTGATCGAGGACGAATCCGAAGGCGCCGTGACCGCGCCGCGAGGGTGGGGTGAAGGCGTCGTACAGATAGGCCTCGTGCCGTCTCAACGCGATATCGCGCTCGAGCTCGGGCACGTGCGCGCCCAGCATCGTCGCCCAGCCCGAGTGGATCGGCCGACCAGCCGGGTCGAGCGCGAGAAAGCAGAGGTCTCCGCGGCCCAGCCGCTCCCGGACGATCTCGGCCGTCCGCCGCGGGTCGGAGGCCTCGAGCACCAGCGGGACGTCGTCGAGCGTCGCCTGCGCCGCGACGAGCCCCGGCCGGGGGCGGGGCACTTCGGGCCCCGCGTCCAGCCGCCGACGAAAGAACGTCACGCTGCCGAACTCGACCCACGGCGCGGTCAGGTGATTCACGCCTCGCCGAAGGACCTGGGGCACCCCGCCCTGCTCCAGCGCGGC
>CAYVHH010000242.1:0-3646 GCA_964450175.1 uncultured bacterium
CTCCGAGGCGACGGCGCGGCACTGCAGCGGCATCGCCACCGTGACGGCGAGGCGGTCGTCCTCGCGCAGTCCGAAGACCTTGACGTCCTGCCCGGTATCGGGGAAGCGGCGCTTGAATTCGCTTCCGTTGAGGAAGCGCTCGATCGCGAGGACGATCGCTTCGGTGGGGCTCAAGGGCGCGTATCCGGAGGCGCCCGAGGTGTCGTTGGAGGCCATCGGCCCCGGTCGTCCACCGAAGATTCCCTGGAGCTCGACGGAGCCGGGGGCGAGCGCAATCCGCGTCGTGAGATCGCGCTCGGGACGGACGTGGGGCAGGTGAGCGACCATCCACGCGTCCACCGCCGCGTGCACGGTCTCCTCGACGGGTAATCGGCGGCCGCCCGCCTCGAAGGTCGCCCGGTCGCCGAGAATGAGCTCCATGGGGCGAGTCACCTCGCCACGACCGAAGCTCTTGAGGCACTGGCCGGCCACGAGGAGAGCTTTGTCGACGTTGTAGTGCGGAATGCGGCCGAGCTCGGCCAGGTACATGCGATTGAGCGCGACGGCGACGGCCTCCGCCAGCGCGTCGCAGATGGTATCGGGGTGTCCGAGCCCCTTGCGCTCGACGAGCTCGATCCGGCGCTGGGCCACCGGAACCTCGGCGAGGGCTTCGATCAGCGTTGTCAATCCCGTATCTCTCCAGGAGGCCAACCCTCCCGGCCGATCAGCGGGACGAAGACGACCCCTTCGAGCTCCTCGCGACGATAGTCGTTCGCGCCGCGCCGGGTCACGCGGATCAAGCGCTGCGCAAAGGCCGAGTCTCCGAGCGGCATCACGAGACGCCCGCCGATCGCGAGCTGATCCAGGAGGGACGGGGGCACGATGGGTCCGCTGGCGGTCACGATGATCACGTCGAACGGGGCGTGCTCGGGCCAGCCGAGGGTTCCATTGGCGGTTTTCACGTGGACGTTCGAGTAGCCGAGATTGGCCAGCCGCTGGCACGCCGTGGTCGCCAGGCGGGGCAGGCGCTCGATCGTGTAAACGTCCGCGACGACGCTCGCGAGCACGGCCGCGGAGTACCCGGAGCCGGTGCCGATCTCGAGCGCTCGATCTCCGGCTTTCGGCTGAGCGGCCTCGATCATCGTCGCCACGATGTACGGCTGCGAGATCGTCTGGCCTTCGCCGATCGAGAGCGGCTCGTCGTCATGGGCGAAGGACCGCAGATCTGGCGGGACGAAGAGCTCACGCGGGACCTTCCGCATGGCGGCCAGGACGGTCACGTCGCGCACACCGCGATTTGCGATCTGGCGCTCGACCATGCGCTCGCGCGCCTCGGTGGCGTCCCTCGTCGGCCGATGCGCGGCGGGTCTGGCGAATCGCACCAGGCTCGCCGCAAAATCAAGCGCGCGCTGGCTGATGGCCTGTTGCTCGGCCGATCCGCGCTCGAGCAGCTCGAGGCGGTCGCGTGCCGGCTTGCTCGGCGACGAGCTCGATGCAGCGAGGAAGCGATCCTGGACGAAGGTGACGACCGTCGTCGCGGCGTCTTTGACGCTGTTCAGCGTCGTATCGATGCGGAGCTCGGGGAACCGCGCGACTTCGTACTCGACGTTGACCCCCGGCACTCGGGCGCCGGGACTGGTGGCCCGCCCGTAGATGCCGGGCGGCGCGGCGCCCTGAGGACGCCCCGCCTCGCGTTGGCGGCATACCTCCAGAGGACAGAGCAACTGTATCTCGGCGAACGCCGGCAGGGCCGCCCGCGCGAGGTCTCGCCAGGCGCGCCGGTGCGCCGTGGCGTCGAATATCACCGGGGTGCCGGCATCGACGAGCGTCGCGCCCGTGTAGACCAGCGCGCGATACACCGCTTCACGTTCGGCGTCGCTGTACGTCGGCTGCGGGGTGAGAACCTTCCGGACCGCGTCCAGCTCGAGCACGACCACGTCGACGCCTCGGGAGCGCAGCTCATCCGAGACGGCCCGCGCAATGACAGACTTGCCGCTGCCCGGCAGTCCCGTGATCCAGATCGCCCAGCTCATCGAGTCGGCTCGTGGCGCACAATGATCCTCACCGGATCGGGGTCGACGCAAGGTCGGTGCCACCTATGGATTCCAATCGGCTCGGCACTTAAGCGGAGATCACGGCGGAACGACTTGGGAGATGGCTGCCCCACGTGAGGCACCAACGCCGCGCTCGTCGCTCGTCCCTGGTGGCTCGCGCGCCCATGATAACCGCACGGAAAGAGCCTGCGCTCGCCGTGGCATCGACGATGCAGTCGGTCCCGGCCCAGGGGCTCACCATGACCGCACACGATTTGATGACCGCGAATCCTTCGACCGTGACGCCGCAGGCCAGCATCGCTGAGGCGTGGGACCTGATGCGCGAGCTCGACGCCCGACACGTTCCCGTCGTCGACGGCGACACGCTGGTCGGCATGCTCAGCGATCGCGATGTCAGCAGCCTGGACGTCGGTCGCCTGCTCACCGAGGGAGGCGCCGACGCGCTCCGGCGGCAGCTCGCCAGACCGGTAGTGCAGCTCATGAGCGCCGACGTCATCGCCGTCGAGCCGGAGACCGATCTGGGTGAGCTCATCACACTCTTTCTCGAGCACAAGGTCGGCGCGCTCCCGGTCGTGATGCCCGACAGCCGCCAGCTCGTGGGCATCGTCAGCTACATCGACATCCTCCGGGCGGTGCAGGACATGCTCGAGGAGGAATGAGCGATGGCCGGGCGCGCGCCGCGCATCGACAAGAACGTGGCGTCCTGGCCGAAACCGGTGCCGGTGAAAGACTGGATGGGACAACCCGTCGTCACGATTCCCGCCGACACCGCCTGCCGCGAGGCGATCGACTTGATGAAAGGCCGCAAGATTCGACACCTGCCGGTCGTGGACCAGGGCCGCCTCGTCGGGATCGTGTCGGATCGGGATCTGCGGCACGTGCTGTTCGATCCGGCGATCCAGGACAGACTCGAGCAGGCCGTCGACATCCTGGAAAGTCGGACCGTACGTGACGTCATGACATGGTCGGTCATCTCCGTCGGCCCCCAGACCGGGCTGCGACAGGCCGCTCGCATCATGTACGAGCAGAAGATCGGCGCCCTCCCGGTCGTCGAGGCCGGTCGCGTGGTCGGGGTCTTGACGGAGCGGGACGTGTTGCGCGCGTTCGCGACGCTGACGCCTGAGGGCGTGACGCGGGTGACGCCGCTCGAGGCGGGCCGGGGCGACGACGCCTACGAGTACGGCTTTTCGCGTACCGAAGTCCGCGATCAGTGAGGATGGCGCGCGCAGATCGGTAGATCGGGTGTGGCGGCCGGCGATACCACGAACATCGGAGGGGACGCGCGCATGCGCGATGTGAATGCCAGTAAGCTCCGGGCTGCATGCGATCCATCGACCCTGGGGTTTCAGTCCACCGCTGACCTACCGGCCCTGGACGGCATGATCGGCCAGGAGCGAGCCCTCAGCGCGACGAAGTTCGGTATCGGGATGAAGCACATCGGCTACAACCTGTTCGTCCTCGGTCCTCCGGCTACCGGAAAGACGTCGACGATGCAACGCCTTCTCGCCACGGCCGCCGAGGGCGAGCCCACCGCCGCCGATTTCTGCTACGTGCACAACTTCCGCGATCCCTACCGGCCGACGGCGCTCGAGGTTCCGGCGGGGCGCGGTCGG
>CAYVHH010000243.1:0-8462 GCA_964450175.1 uncultured bacterium
ATGAACGCGTTTTCCACGGGTTTGCCGGGGCGGATGAAGTCGAGGAGCACCCCGCGGCGATACGCCCAGTCTTCGAGCGCCCGCGACTGGAATTCCGTGCCGTGATCCACCGGGATCGAGCGCGGCCGCGGCGCGGTCCCGAGCACGCGGTCCAAGGCCGCGCCGACCGTGTGCCCCGACATTCTCGATGCCACCTCCAGTAATGGGCTGGAGCGACTCCACTGATCGACGACCGTGAGGATCCGAAACGGCCGCCCGTCGGCCAGCGCATCGTGCACGAAATCCATGCTCCAGCGCTCCGTGGGGCCCGCCGGGACCGGCGCCGGCCCTCGGTGCAGCGCGATATGCTTGCGCCGTCGGACGCGCATGCGGACCTGCAAGCCGTCGAGCCGATAGAGCCGGCGCACTCGCTTACGATTCACACCCCAGCCCTCGCGGCGCAGCAGGACCCAGATCCGGAGGTACCCGAAGCGTGGCCGCGCGTGGGCGAGCTCGCGGATCCGCAGGCGCAACGCGGATTGATCCCGGGCCCGACTGCGGCGATACCAGGCCGCCCGACTGAACTGCGCCAGCCGACAAGCCCGCACGCCACTGATCTGGAACGTCACCTGAAACCACCCGGCGAGCTCCCGACGGCGCGCGGGCCTCAGGCGTTTTTTCGCAGCGCCTCCGAGAGCATGTGTTTGTCGAGCGTGAGATCGGCGACCAGGCGCTTCAGCCGCCCATTTTCGTCCTCGAGCTGCCGCAGGCGGCGCAGCTCGCTCACGCCCAGGTGGGCGTACTTCTTCTTCCAGGCGTAGAACGTGGCCTCGCTGACCCCCAGCTGGCGGCAGACATCGCCGACGGGGGTGCCGGCCTCGACCTGGCGGAGGGCGTACGCGACCTGTTCCTCGGAGAATTTCGACCGCTTCATTGGTCCCGTCCTTTCGTAGTGGACCGCCGAAGCCGTCACCTTACTCTAGTTTTGATCTGTCGTCGTTTTCGGGGAGACGTCAGGGGCGGCAGAACGAGCGAAACGGTTGGCGCCCGGCGCGTCCGGGCCGTATAGTCGATACGGCATGGCGGGTGAGCGGATCCTCGATGGCCTGAACGACGCGCAGCGCCAGGCCGTCACGCACGACGCCGGGCCGCTCCTGATCGTCGCCGGCGCCGGCACCGGCAAGACGACCGTCATCACCCGCCGCATCGCCTGGCTCATCGCCCAGAAGAAGGCCCGCCCCGAGGAGATTCTGGCACTCACCTTCACCGACAAGGCCGCGGCCGAGATGGAAGAGCGCGTCGACACCCTGGTGCAGTACGGCTACGCCGACGTCGAGATCTCGACCTTCCACGCCTTCGGCGATCGGATCCTGCGCGAGCACGCGCTCGAGATGGGACTCCAGCCCGATTTCCGCGTCCTCAACCGCGCCGAGCAGGTCATCTTCTTCCGTGATCGCCTCTTCGAGTTTCCGCTGGTCCACTACCGGCCGCTCGGCGATCCGACGCGCCACATCCGCGCGCTCATCACGCTCGTCAGCCGCTGCAAGGACGAGGACATCACGCCCGAGGAATATCTGGCATACGTCGAGCAGCTGGCCGGCGAGGTCGCCGCCGCCCCCGACTACGAGGAGGCGCGCGAGCGCGTCGCCCAGCAGCGCGAGCTAGCGGCCACCTACGCCAAGTATCAGGAGCTGATGGCGCGCGACGGCTGCGTGGATTTCGGCGACCAGATCGTGCTCGTCTTGAAGCTCTTGCGCGCGCGCGCCAACGTACGCGCCGGGCTGCAGCGCCGCTTCAAGTACATCATGGTCGACGAGTTCCAGGACACCAACCACGCGCAGTTCGAGCTGGTGAAGCTGCTGGGCGCCCGCCACGGGAACGTGGCGGGCGTGTGCGACGACGATCAGGCTATTTATAGGTGGCGCGGCGCCGCCATCTCCAACGTGCTCGCTTTCCTGGACCGATATCCAGAGTCGAGGCAGGTGGTTCTCACCGAGAACTATCGGTCTCACCAGAAGATCCTCGACGCTGCCTATCGCCTCATCGTCAACAACAATCCCGATCGGCTCGAGGTGCGCAGCGGCATCAGCAAGCACCTGATCGCGGTACACGAGCCGGACGGGCCGGCGCCGATGCACCTGCACTACGAGACCGGCACGCAGGAGGCCGACGCGGTCGCCCATGCAATCCGCCAGAAGGTGGACGCCGGACGCTGGCGCTACGACGACGTCGCGATCCTCGTCCGCTCCAACGACGACGGCGATCAGTTCCTGCGGTCGCTCAATCTCCGGGGCATTCCGTGGACGTTCTCGGGCAACTCCGGGCTCTACGGGCGCCCAGAGATCCGGCTGCTGATCGCGTTTCTCCGCGCGCTGGTCCACACCGACGAGTCGGTGAGCCTCCACTATCTGGCGTCCTCCGAGCTCTACCACGTGCCGGTCGTCGATCTCACGCGCTGCTCGACCTACGCCGACCGCCGGCACGTGCACCTGTTCGACGTGTTCCGGAAGACCGAGACGATCCGTGAGCTGCGGGATGAGATCGGCGAGGAAGGCCACGCGGCGATCGGGCATCTCGTCCAGGACCTGGAGCGCTACATGGAGCTGGGCCGTGAGATGCCGACCGGCGAGCTCCTGTATCTGTTCCTCAAGGACTCGGGCTGGCTCGGCCGGATGTACCGCGAAGAGACGGCACGCGACGTGGCGGAGAGCAAGAACATCGCGAAGTTCTTCGACCGGGTGAAATCGGCGTCGCACGCCCTGCGCTACGACAACGTGCGGGAGCTCGTGAAGCACCTGGACGAGCTGATCGACGCCGGCGAAGACCCGGCGGTCGCCGAGGCCGACATCGAGACCCCGGCGGTGCGTGTGCTCACCATCCACAAGGCCAAGGGGCTCGAGTTCCCGGTCGTGTTCCTGGTCAACCTGGTCCAGGAGAAGTTCCCGCTGCGCCGCCGCCGCGACCCGCTCGAGCTGCCGGTCGCGCTGATGAAAGACGCCGTGCCGACCGGCGACTTCCATCTGCAGGAAGAGCGGCGTCTCTTCTACGTCGGCATGACGCGCGCGCGGCACGAGCTGTTTCTCACGAACGCCAGCGACTACGGCGGGACCCGTCAGCGCAAGACGAGCCTCTTCGTGCTGGAGGGGCTCGATCTGCCCCGCGACGCCAGCCGCCCGTTCCGGGTGCGGCCGGTCGAGGAGATCGAGCACCATGCGCCGCCGGCCGAGATCGAGGACGCGGCGCTGCAGCCGCTCGCGCCCGACGTCGAGCTGAATCTCAGCCACAAGCAGATCGACGACTATCAGACGTGTCCGCTGAAGTACTTCAACGTGCACGTGCGGCGCATCCCGATCCGCCGCCATCACGCCGTCGCGTACGGCGCCGTCATGCACAAGGTCGTCGAATACTATTTGCGCCGCCGGGTCGTCGGCAACTACACGCCGCTCGACGACCTGCTGGCCGTCTACGACCGCGCCTGGGCGGGCGAAGACATCATCCACGATCGTCCGGGCAGCCACGAGCCGGCCGAAGGCTTTCTCACGCGCGAGCACGAAGAGGCGCGCCGGGCGGCCGGCCGCGAGGCGCTCCGGCGCTTCTGGAATCACGAAGAGGCCGAGGGGGTCAAGCCGACCTGGATCGAGAAGGAATTCGGCTTCGCGCTCGGGCCCGATCGCGTGCGCGGGCGCTACGATCGTGTGGACGAGGATCTCCTGGGGGCGGTGATCGTCGACTACAAGACGACGGAGATCAACCGCCAGAAGGACGCCGACCGCCGGGTGGCCGAGAGCCTCCAGCTGAAGATGTACGCGCTCGCCTGGCAGGAGATGACCGGGACGTTGCCGCAGCGTCTCGAGCTGCGCTTCATCGACTCGAACGTCGTCGGGCGCCACACGCCGACCGAACGCGACATCGACAAGGCGATCGACGCCGTCAAGGCGGCCGCCGCCGGCATTCGCGCCCGCCGCTTCGACGCGACGCCCTCGTGGGGCGCCTGCCGCCACTGCGCCTACAACCAGATCTGCCCGTTCACCGCGACGCGGGACTAGATGTGAACCGCCACGCTGGACCGCCGCGTGGCGGTGAATCGCCGGCCGATCCCGAGCCGACGTACGCCGAGCGCGCGCGAACCCTAGCCTATCTCGGCCGCACCGGCGCGCTCGCGACGCTGTCGCGCAAGTATCCCGGTCATCCATTCGCGTCGGTCATGCCCTACGCGCTCGACGAGCTCGGGCAGCCGCTGGTGCTGATCAGCTCGATGGCGATGCATACGCACAACCTCCATGCGGACCCGCGGACGAGTCTGCTCGTCACGCAGCCGGTCACGAGTCCCGGCTCGAAGGAGTCGTCGGCCGATCCGCTCGCTGCGGCCCGGCTCACGTTGATCGGCGAGGCGCGTCCGCTGGCCGGCGCCGAGACGGGCACGGCGCGCGAGGCCTATCTCGCGCGGCACCCGCGGGCCTCCTACTGGGTCGACTTCGACGATTTCAGCTTCTGGCGGCTCGACGTGAAGGATCTGTATTTCGTCGGCGGCTTCGCCGCGATGGACTGGGTGACGGCCGACGACTACCGCGCGGCGCGGCCCGATCCGCTCGCCGACGCCGGCCCCGGCATCCTCGATCACATGAATCGTGACCACGCCGACGCGCTCGTCGCCTACGCGCGCCACTTTGCCGGCGAGGCGGCCGACGAGGCGACGATGATCGCGGTCGACCGGCTCGGGTTCCGGCTCCGGCTCCGCACCGGTGAGCGTCTGCACGCCGTCCGTATCGCGTTTCCGCGCGAGGTGCGGACCGCCGCGGACAGTCGCACGATCCTGATCGAGATGCTGGCTCAGGCTCGCGGCGTGGCGTAATCAGCATCGTCCGGCCGCCGGCTCCTCGGTCTTGACACCGGCCGTCCAGCCGAATACGGTGAGCGGCGCCGGCGCATCGGGCCGGCGAGTCAGGAGGGGTTCCACGTGGCCTACGACGTCATCGTCATCGGCGGCGGCAATGCAGCAATGTGCTCTGCCCTTTCGGCGCGCGAGAACGGTGCGCGCGTCCTCGTGCTCGAGAAGGCGCCCGAAGCCTGGCGCGGCGGCAACGGCTTCTTCACGGCCGGCGGCTTCCGGTTCGCCTTCAAGAGCTTCGACGAGCTGAGCGACCTGATCGGCGACCTCTCCGACGAGGAGAAGGCCTCGATGGAGGTCGATCCCTACACGGAAGAGCAGTTCTACGACGACCTCATGCGGGTCACCGAGGACTGCTCCGATCCGGATATGGCGATGCAGCTCGTGCGCGAGTCGCTGCCGACCGTGCAATGGATGCGCGATCGCGGCGTCCGCTGGATCCCGATGTTCGGCCGGCAGGCCTACAAGGTCGGCGGAAAGTTCCGGTTCTGGGGCGGTCTGGTGCTCGAGGCGGTCGGCGGCGGCGCGGGATTGATCGACATGGAGTACCAGTCGGCGGCGAAGCACGGCATCGACGTGCGCTTCGAGTCGAAGGCGACGCGGCTCGTCACCGACGACCGCGGCGCTGTCACCGGCGTCGTCGTGCGGACGCCGGCCGGCAGCGAGACGATCGACGCCGGCGCCATCGTGCTCGCCTCGGGCGGATTCGAGGCCAATCCAGAAATGCGCACACGCTATCTCGGACCGAACTGGGAGCTGGCGCGGGTGCGCGGCACGCCGTACAACACCGGGGACGGCATCAAGATGGCGCTCGAGATCGGCGCGCTGCCGTGGGGGCACTGGAGCGGGTGCCACTCCGTTCAGTGGGACCTGAACGCGCCGTGGCACGGCGACCGGAAGGTCGGCGACAACTTCCAGAAGCACTCGTATCCGCTCGGGCTCATCGTCAACCTCAAGGGCGAGCGCTTCGTCGACGAGGGCGCCGATTTCCGCAACTACACGTACGTGAAGTACGGCCGCGCCGTCATCGGGCAGCCGCGCCGCACCGCGTTCCAGATCTTCGACCAGAAGGTGCTGCACAACCTGCGCGAGGAATATCGGATCCGCGAGGTGACCAAGGCCGAGGACACGACGCTCGAGGGACTTGCGCGCAAGCTCGAGATCGACGTCGACGGGTTCGTCGCGACGGTCCGCGCCTACAACGCGTCACTCAAGCCCGGCACCTACAATCCGGCCATCAAGGACGGCAAGACGACGCACGGGATCACGCCGCCCAAGTCGAACTGGGCGCTGCCGCTCGACTCACCGCCGTACGTGGGCTACGCGGTGACGACGGGCATCACGTTCACGTTCGGCGGGCTCAAGATCACGAGCGAGGGGCAGGTCATCGACTGCGAGCAGCGGCCGATTCCCGGACTCTTCGCGGCCGGCGAGCTGGTCGGCGGGCTCTTCTATCACAACTACCCCGGTGGGGCGGGGTTGATGGCGGGCGCGGTCTTCGGACGGATCGCCGGCCGCTCGGCGGCCACCGCGAGCCGGAAGGGCGCCGCGCGGTAGCCTAGCCGCCGTCCTTGGCGTAGGAGACGAAGAACGAGCCGAACTCGATCGGCTCGAAGCACGCCGGCAGCTCCCCGTGCTTCCACGCCCCCGGCACCTTCACAAGCCGGAAGTCCTTCCGGTGTCCGAACGTCTGGCGGAGCTCCTTCTCGGTGAAGACGCGGCAGTGATCGGCGTACCCGTGGATCGGCGTGTAGTCCGGGATCGGCCCGATCGCGCGCAGCTCGTGCATCGGGACGACGAACGCGAAGCGTCCTCCGGGACGCAATACCGTTTCGATCGACCGCACGGTCTCGCCCACGTCGCGCACGTGCTCGAGAACCGCGAACGAGTACACCAGGTCGAACGAGCCGGCCGGGAAGTAGAGGTGCACCTCTTCCGCGAAGCCCTGGCGGAAGCCGACATTCCCGAAGCGATTGAGCTGTCGAGCGATCTTCGCGTTGGTCGGCGAGACCTCGACGCCCTCCACTCGGAGGTCAGGATGCCGCGCGCCCAGCGCCATCGCCACGCCGCCCTCGCCGCTCCCGGCGTCGAGCACGCGCCGGGGACGCACGCGGTCGACCTCGCGCTCCAGCTCCTGGAATTCAGGATCGCGCGCCCGGCGATCGACCAGCTTGCGTGTCTTGCGGCCGATCAGCATGCGGATCCGCTTCTCGAGAAGCTTCAGGCCCATCCGCCAGCGCAGGCGGCGATACTGCTCTTCCTGCGCGGCCACGTACGACTCGCGAGAATCCAGGTGAGTCAGCCAGGAGCGAATACGGGCCGCCAGCTCGGCGTACCGCGGATCGGCATGGCCTGCCTGCGCGGCCTCGACGATCTCGAGCGCGCCGTAGATGTTCTCCCGATAGAGCTCGAAGCGAGCCGATTGGATGACGGCGTCGACGTCGTGCGGATTCACGTGGGCCTATCCTAGCACTCGAACGACGTATCCGGATGCCGCGCGCGCATGGCGGCGCGAACCGCGTCGAGGAACCACGAGGGCAGGAGCACGCGGTAGTGGGCGAGGAAGCGCTCGAACTGCCCGTCCAGGATGTAGGTGACGCCGTGGTCGTCGGCGTGCCGGCACGACCGGCCATAGGCCTGCACGAGCGCCTTGGCCGTCTCGAGCGCGTACCAGCGGGGATCGCGCGTCTGCCGCGCGGCGGTCCAGGGGTCGCCGAGGTCCGGGTACGGGAGCTTCGTCACGACCTGGAAGCGCAGGAAGTCGTCCGGCAAGTCGACGCCCTCCCGCAGTGACGGCGAGACCAGCACGGTCGGCATGGGCGAGGCGCGGTGCAGCTCGAGCGCGCGCGTCTTGGCTTCGGTCGATTCGACCCAGATGAGCCGTCGCGACAGCATCGGCTCGCTGGCCGCCAGGTGCGCCACCAGCCGCCGGCCGGCCGCGTACGACGGCGCGTGGATCAACCCCTTTTCGCGCGGATGCTCGGCCAGGATCGCGGCGACCTCCGCGAACAGCACCGGCTCGAGGCGGGCGAGCGTGGCCTTCGACAGCGCCCCGACCGGACGGTACTCGATCCGCCGCTGGTCGAGCGGGAACGGCGAATCGCTCGCGAACGACCGCAGGCGCGACTCGTCGAGGCCGAAGCATTCGGCCAGCGCCCGCCGGTGGCCGAGAAACGCGGACGAGAGCACGACGAGATCCGCGGCCTCGCTCAGGAGCTCGCCGGCCATCGAGGCCACACTGAGCGGTACCAGCTCGAGCGTGGCGAAGGGCTCGGCCGGATAGCGTATGATCCACTCCCGGTCCTCGGCGTCGACGAAGAAGCGGACGCGGGCGAGCGCGGTTTCTAGACTTTCGCGCTCCGCCATCAGCTCCTGCTCGGCGCGCGAGGGCGGCATGCGCAGGAACGTCTCGGGCGGAACGTCGGCCGGGCGCATGACCTCGAGCGCGCGCGTCACGGTCTCGAGCTGTCCTTCCATGCGCTCGAGATGGTCGCGCATGAGGCTGCGGTAGTCCTCCGCAGTGTCCAGACGCGGCAGCGGACCGCCGAACCACGCCTTGGCCTGCTCGGGCGGGAACGCGACCGTGAACACGCTG
>CAYVHH010000244.1:0-14539 GCA_964450175.1 uncultured bacterium
GAGGCGAGGCCCAGGACGACGTCTCCCGGGCGGATCTTCGAGCCGTCGATCAGTCGCTGACGCTCGGCGATACCGACGGCGAAGCCCGCCAGGTCGTATTCGCCGGGCGGAAGCGAGTCCGGATGCTCGGCCATCTCGCCGCCGACCAGCGCACACCCGGCCTGCCGGCAACCCTCGGCGACTCCGCCCACGATCGCCTCGATCTGCCCCGGGTCGAGCCGGCCGACCGAGATGTAGTCGAGGAAGTAGAGCGGCTCGGCGCCCGGCACGAGGATGTCGTTCACGCCCATCGCGACCAGGTCGATGCCCACCGTGTCGTGACGGCCGGTCAGGCACGCGATCTTCAGCTTCGAGCCCACGCCGTCGGTCGACGAGACCATGACGGGCTCGCGGTATTTCGGCGGCAGGCCGACCAGGCTCGCGAAGCCGCCGACGCCGCCGATCACCTCGGCGCGATTGGTCGCGCGGGCGAGCGGCGCGATGCGGCGGACCGCGTCGTTCCCCGCGTCGATGTCGACGCCGGCTTCGCGATAGGTGAGCGGCTTCACGTCAGCTCTCGAAGAGGCTGAGCTGCGGCGTCGGCTCGGGCTCGATGCCCACGCGGTAGTTGCCGGTGAAGCACGCGTGGCAGAATTGCCCAGGCTCGGTGCCGGTGGCCTTGAGCATGCCGTCGAGCGAGAGATAGCCGAGCGAGTCGGCGCCGAGGTAGCGACGGATCTCCTCGGGGCTGTGGCTGGAGCCGATCAGCTCTTTTCGCGTCGGCGTATCGATGCCGTAGAAGCACGGCCACTGGATCGGCGGCGACGAGATCCGGACGTGGACTTCCTTGGCGCCCGCGCTCCGGATCATCCGCACGATCTTGCGGCTCGTGGTGCCGCGCACGATCGAGTCGTCGACCACCACCACCCGCCTGCCCTCGAGCATCTCGCGCATCGGGTTGAGCTTCACCTTGACCCCGAAGTGGCGGATGCCCTGTTTGGGCTCGATGAACGTGCGGCCGACGTAGTGATTGCGGATCAGCCCCATCTCGTAGGGCGTCCCCGCCTCTTCGGAGTAGCCGAGCGCTGCGCTGGTCCCCGAGTCCGGTACGGGAATGACGATGTCCGCGTGGACCGGGTATTCGCGCGCGAGCTGGCGGCCCATCGCCTTGCGCACCGTGTGGACGTTACGGCCCCACAGAATCGAGTCGGGCCGGGCAAAGTACACGTACTCGAAGACGCAGTGCAGCCGCTCGCCGGGCGGAAACGGCCGTACGGAGCGGGTGCCGGCGTCCGTGATGATCAGGATCTCGCCCGGCTCGACGTCGCGCTGGAAGGACGCTTCCATGAGATCGAGCGCGCATGTCTCCGAGGCGACGACGTGGGCGTCGCCGAGGCGGCCGAGGCTGAGCGGGCGGAAGCCGTACGGGTCGCGAATCGCGTACAGCGCGTCGAGCGTCATGATCAGGAGCGAATACGCGCCCTTCACTTGCGAGAGCGCGTGGGCGATCTGATCCTCGAGCGGCCCGGCCGGCGCGCGCGCGAGGAGGTGCAGGATCACCTCGGTGTCCGAGTTGGACTGGAAGATGGCACCGTCGCGCTCCATGTCGCGGCGGAGCGTGTCGGCGTTCGTCAGGTTGCCGTTGTGGGCGATGGCGATCGGCCCGCGTGCGGTGGTCGCGGTGATCGGCTGAGCGTTGCGGAGGTTCGAGCTTCCGGCGGTCGAGTACCGCACGTGGCCGATGGCGCGATGGCCCGGCAGGCGGCGGAGCCGCTCCGGGCTGAACACGTCCGCCACCCATCCCATGTGCTTCTCGGTGTGGAACGTCGTGCCGTCGGTCGCCGCGATGCCGGCGGACTCCTGCCCGCGATGCTGCAGGGCATAGAGACCGAGGTACGTGACGTTTCCGGCCTCCGGATGGTTCCAGATGCCGAAGAGCCCGCACTCGTCGTGGAATCTGTCGTCACGCCACGTGACGTTCAAATCCATTCCTCCAGGCCCGCTCGAGTTGCGTCGTATCGACGTCGACCAGAGTCTCGGCTCCGATGCGGATCACCAGGCGCTCGCCACCGGTCGTCCCGATCCACCGCCACGGGATCGCCGACTCGGCCATCAGCGCCTCGAACTCGCGGGCGCGCTCGGACTCCACCGAGACGACGACCCTCGACGGGCCCTCGCCGAACAGCACGAGGTCGGCGCGGACGCCCGCCGGCAGCGCCACCTCGCACCCGACGAGCTCGCGACCCGTGATGCATCCCTCGGCCAGCGCGACCGCCACACCACCCTCGGAGCAGTCGTGCGTCGCCGTCGCCAGGTCCGCGCTCACCGCCGCCCTCACGGCCCCCTGCACCCGGCGCTCCGTCTGGAGATCGAGCGGCGCCAGCGTACCCGCGAGCCGGTGCTCGCGCATCCAGAGATACTCGCTGCCGCCGAGGCTCACCGTGTCGGGCCCCAGGAGCGCGACGCGGTGGCCGGCTCCCTTGAACCACTGCGTCGATCGCCGGCTCGCGTCATCGAGGACCCCGACCACTCCGATGACCGGCGTCGGCAGAATGGCCCGGCCGCTGGTCTCATTGTAGAAGGAAACGTTCCCCCCGACCACGGGGAGGCCGAGCGCCCGGCACGCGAGCGCGATGCCCTCGATCGCTTCGGCGAATTGCCAGAGAATCTCGGGCCGTTCCGGCGAGCCGAAGTTCAAGCAGTCGGTGACGCCGCGCGGCTCGCCGCCCGAGCAGGAGACGTTGCGGGCCGCCTCGCACACCGCCATCGCGGCGCCCTGCCGGGGATCGAGGAAGACGTGGCGGGCGTTGCCATCGGTGGACACCGCGAGGGCCCGCCGCGTGCCTTTGACGCGAAGCACGGCGGCATCGGAGCCGGGCAAGACCAGCGTGTTGATCCCGACCTGCTGGTCGTACTGGCGGAACGCCCATTCCTTCGACGCGATCGTCGGCGACGCGAGCAGGTCCACCAGGGCTGCGCCATAGTCGGCCGGCTCCGGCATGGCCAGCGGATCGAAGGCGCGGCGCTCCGCGAGCCACGACGGCTCGGCCGTGGGCTTGCGGTACTTCGGGGCTTCGGCCAGCAGATCGACCGGAACGCGCGCCACGACCTCGCCCTGGAGCCGGGCCGTCAGCTCGCCGCCTTCGGTCACCCGGCCGATCTCGACCGCGTCCAGCTCCCATTTCGCGAACACACGCCGCACGTCATCTTCGCGGCCGCGCGCGGCGACCAGCAGCATGCGCTCCTGCGACTCGGACAACAATATTTCGTACGGCGTCATCCCGGTCTCGCGCTGGGGAACACGCGAGAGCTCGACGTCCATACCGGTTCCGCTGCGCGCGGGCATCTCGGAGGTGCAGCAAGCGAGGCCCGCGGCGCCCATGTCCTGGATGCCGACGACCGCGCCGGTCCGCATGACCTCGAGACACGCCTCGAGCAGGAGCTTCTCGGTGAACGGATCGCCGACCTGGACGGTCGGGCGGCGCTCCTCGGCGTGCTCGTCGAACGTGGCGGACGCCATCGTCGCGCCGTGGATGCCGTCGCGGCCCGTCTTGTTGCCGACGTAGAAGACCGGATTGCCCGGCCCTTCGGCCCGCGCGCGGAAGATCTGATCGGCGCGAACCAGGCCGACGCACATCACGTTGACCAGCGGATTGCCCGCGTATTCCGGCGCGAATGCGATCTCGCCGCCGACCGTCGGGCAGCCGAAGCAGTTGCCGTACCAGCTGATGCCCGAGACGACGCCGTTCACGAGCTGGCGCGCCTTGGGATCGGCGAGCTCGCCGAAGCGGAGCGAATCGAGGATCGCGATCGGACGCGCGCCCATCGTGAAGATGTCGCGGAGGATTCCGCCGACGCCCGTCGCCGCGCCCTGGAACGGCTCGATGAACGATGGATGATTGTGGCTCTCGATCTTGAAGACGACCGCCCAGCCGTCGCCGATGTCGATCGCGCCCGCGTTCTCGCCCGGCCCCTGCAGGACGTGCGAGCCGGTCTGCGGCAAGCGCGAGAGGAAGACCCGCGAGTGCTTGTAGGCGCAGTGCTCCGACCAGAGCGCCGAGAAGAGGCCGAGCTCAGCGTAGGTCGGCTCGCGCCGGAGCCGCGAGAGGATGCGATCGTACTCTTCGGCCGTGAGGCCTGCTTCCAGCGCCAGCCCGAGCGTGACCTTGGGCTCGGCCCCCGTCAACCCTGGTTACCGCTTGAGGAAGCTGCCATCCTCGACGAGGCTTCCGAGGAGGGACTGGAACATCAGGAGCCCGTCGGTGCCGCCCATCGCCGCTTCGGAGGCCCGCTCCGGGTGAGGCATCATGCCCAGCACCGTCCCCTCGGGATTCACGATTCCCGCGATGTTGTCGAGCGAGCCGTTCGGGTTGCTCTTCTTCGTGACTCGGCCGTCGGCTTCCGCATACCGGAACACGACCAGGTTCTGCTGCTTGAGCCGCGCGAGGGTCTCCGGATCGGCGTAGTACTTGCCCTCGCCGTGCGAGATCGGCATCGTCAGCACCTGGCCCAGCCGCAGCCCGCGCGTGAACGGCGTGTCGACGTTCTCGACGACGAGATGAGTCGACTGACAGCGGTACTGCAGGCACTCGTTGCGCGTCAGGACGCCCGGGAGCAATCCCGCCTCGCAGAGAATCTGGAATCCGTTGCAGGAACCGAGCACGAGCCCGCCACCCGCGACGAAATCACCGAGCGCCGCGACAACCGGCGAACGGCCGGCCACCGCGCCCGCCCGCAGATAATCGCCGTAGGAGAAGCCGCCCGGCAGGATCACGCAGTCGAGCTCGCGAAGCTCGCGCTCGCGATGCCACACGTAGCGCACCGGCTGATGCAGGACCTCGGAGACGACGTAGTGGAAGTCACAGTCGCTCCACGTGCCTGGAAACACCACGACGCCGAATCTCATAGCGCACTCATCTTAACGTGCGGCTCCGCGCGGGGCAAGGTCGTCCACGGTTTCGATCGTATAGTCCTCCAGAATCGGGTTCACGAGTAACTGGCGGCACATCTCGCCCACGCGCGCGCGCGCGCCTTCCGGCGTCGGCTCGTTCAGGTCGATGTCGATGATCTTGCCGACGCGCAGGTCGTTGAGCTCGGAAAATCCGAGGCCGGCGAGCGCGCGCTTCACCGCCGCGCCTTGCACGTCCATGATCCCCGGCTTTAGCCGGACGAGGACGCGTGCTCTCATGCGTCCGCCATGACGAGCCGGCGGTAGACCTCCTGGTACGCCTCCTCCACGCCGCCGAGGTCGCGCCGGAAGCGATCCTTGTCGAGCTTCTCCCTGGTCCCGCTGTCCCAGAGCCGGCACGTGTCGGGCGAGATCTCGTCGCCGAGGTAGAGCTTCTTGCCGCGGCGCCCGAACTCGAGCTTGAAGTCGACGAGGAGGAGCCCCCGCCTGGCCAGGTGCGGCTTCAGGATCGTGTTGATCTTGAGCGCCATCCGCTTCATCCACGCCACCTCTGTGGGCGACGCGAGCTTCAGCATCCGCACGTGGTCCTCGTTCAGCATCGGGTCACCCAGCGGATCCGATTTGTAGTAGAGCTCGACGATCGGCTGCGTGATCGGCGTGCCTTCCTCGAGCCCGGTGCGCTTGGCGAGGCTGCCGGCGACGATGTTGCGCACGATCGTCTCGATCTTGATGATGTCGAGGCGATGGCAGAGCATCTCTCGATCCGAGAGGGTCTCGAGATAGTGCGTGGGGATGCCGGCGCGTCCCAGCCGCTGGAAGAGCGCCGCCGACATCCGGTTGTTGACGACGCCCTTGCCCACGATGGTGCCCTTCTTCAGGGCGTTGAAGGCGGTCGCGTCGTCCTTGAAGTACTGGATGATGACGCCGGGCCGGTTGGTCTCGTAGACGATCTTGGCCTTGCCTTCGTAGAGCTTCTCGCGTGTCTCGATGTTCATCGGCACCCTCGCGCTCATCGGGTGAGCCCCAGGCGTTTGAAGATGGCGTCGACGTTCTTCAGGAAGAACGCCGGGTCGAAGCAGGTCTTGAGCTCGTCCGCCGAGAGGTGATCCGTCACCTTGGGATCGGCGGCGAGCAGCTCGAAGAAGGCGCGACGCTCCTTCCAGGCGCGCATCGCGTTCTTCTGCACGATCTCGTACGCGGTTTGGCGCGGCAGTCCCGCGTCGGTGAGCTTCAGCAGCACGCGCTGCGAGTAGATCACTCCGTGACTCAGATCGAGGTTCTCGGCCATCCGGGTCGTGTCGACGTCGAGCCCCTCCACGATGAACGTCGCCAGATGCAGGAGATAGTCGAGCATGATCGTGGAGTCGGGCAGGATCACGCGCTCGACCGACGAATGACTGATGTCACGCTCGTGCCACAAGGCGACGTTCTCGAGCGCGGCCAGCGCGTTGGTCCGGACCAGCCGCGCCAGGCCGCAAATGCGCTCGGCCAGCTCCGGGTTGCGCTTGTGCGGCATCGCGCTCGAGCCCTTCTGGCCTTCGCCGAACGGCTCCTGCGCCTCGAGGATCTCGGTCCGCTGCAGCCCCCGTACCTCGAGAGCGATCTTCTCGAGCGAGGCCGCGGCCACCGCCAGCATCGCCGAGAACTCGGCGTGACGGTCGCGCTGGACGATCTGCGTCGAGACCGGCGCGGCCTCGAGACCGAGCTCGCGGCACACCTCGGCTTCGACGTCGGGCTCGACGTGGGCGAAGTTCCCGACGGCGCCCGACAGCTTGCCGACCGAGATCGTCGCGCGCGCGCGTCGTAGCCGTTCGAGGTTGCGGCCGGCCTCGGTGTACCAGACCGCGACCTTGAGGCCAAAGCTCGTCGGCTCGGCGTGGACCCCGTGGGTCCGGCCGATCGTCAGGGTGTCCTTGTGGCGGACCGCGAGGATGCCGAGCGATGTCTGGAGCCGCTCCTGCCCCGCGATCAGGAGATCGATCGCGTCGCGCAGCTGAAGGGCGGTCGCGGTGTCCCAGACGTCGCTGGTGGTGAGCCCGATGTGGATGAAGCGCGAGTCCTCACCCACCTGCTCCTCGAGGCTCGTCAGGAGCGCGATCATCTCGTGCTTCACGCGCTCCTGGACCGCGAGGATCCGGCCGATGTCCACGCGGGCCTTCTGCCGAATCCGCGCCATGGCCTCGGCGGGGATGCGGCCTCTGCGGGCGTAGGCCTCGCACACCGCCAGCTCCACCCTGAGCCACGCTTCGTACTTGGACTCCTCGCTCCAGATCCGACCCATCTCCGGGCGGGTGTAGCGGTCGATCACGCC
Source organism: uncultured bacterium (assembly GCA_964450175.1). GTDB lineage: Bacteria > Methylomirabilota > Methylomirabilia > Rokubacteriales > CSP1-6 > AR31. The sequence goes on from CAYVHH010000244.1 coordinate 7,200, forward strand.
CACACCATAGAGCAAAACCGCAAACGATGGAAGTGGGAGTTGTGGCGGCCACTACCGGTAGCGGCCGAGAGGGCTAAATCAGAGCCTTTTCAGGGCCGCCGGGTTGACCGGGCGAGAAAGCGCTCGAGGACGGTGACCACCGCCGGCTCCACGAGCGTCGGGGCGTGGCCGACGCCGGGGACCGTGACGAGCTCGCCGTCCGCCAGGGTCTCGATCATGCGGCGAGCCTGCGCTCCGGAGAGGACGTCGCTGTCGCTCCCCCACACCACCAGGGTCGGACAGATCACGCGCTGCAGAGCGGGCCAGAGCGCCGGCCGCTCGGGCGGTCCGATCTTCACGCGCTGCTGGATGTACGCCGGGTCCATCTTCCAGATCCAGCGTCCGTCCGGTCGCTGGCGGAGCACGCCGAGCGCCAGCTCGCGCTGATCGTCGAGCGTTCGCCCCGCGACGATCGGCGACATCTGGCGCCGATAGGCCATCGCGTCGTCCAGCGTCCCGAACTCGTCGGGCCTGGTGCCGACCATCTGCGTGATGCGCTGACTGCCCACCTCGACGTCGGGTCCGATGTCGTTGATGACCAGGTGGGTGAGGCGGTCGGGATGGGCTCCCGCGTACGCCATGACGATGATGCCGCCCATCGATGTGCCGATCAGCGCGAATTGCGACAGGCCGAGCTTGTCGACGGCCGCCGCGAGATCGTCGACCTGGTCACGGTACTGGTAGGCGCGGGCGGGCGACCAGGCGCTCTCTCCGTGACCGCGCACGTCGATCGCGATGACGTGATAGCGATCATGGAAGCGCCGCGCGAGCGCGTTGAAGGCCTGGGCGCTCGAGGTGTAGCCGTGCACGCACACGACGGGCGGCGCACCCGGATTGCCCCAGTCGAGATAGTGCACGCGCAGTCCGTTGACGTCGAGCGTCTGACTCGTAGGCTCCAACGGAGTTGCCATGCCCGGAGCGTAGCACGAAGCGATCGCGCGTCACCGGACCCAGTCGTAAGGGCTATAGAGCATGCCGCGCTCGGATAGGCCGGGCCGCCGTGCCTGACGACACCCATCCGAGATGTGGCCTTGCGGCGCCGGGTTACCGGCGTAGCCCCAGACCCCGGTACTGAGGTCGAGCCAGTAGTAGCCGTTGGGCACTTGCTGGCAGGCGGCTCGATCGAGCGAATCGAGCGCCCGCTGGTTCATCGCTCGACCATTGACCACCACGAACCGCTGCGCGTGCGCGGCCGTCGGCACGCTCGTCGCGAGGAACGAGGCGGCGAACACCAGGGCGACCAGGAGCTTGGCCATGACCGGTTCCTCCTCGTCGGCAGCGCCGACGACAGGAAGCGGGGCAATGCCCGTGCCAGGGAGGACTACCCGCCGGAGCGGGGATTTGCGGTGGGTCTCGAGCCGGAGGAGGGCCGATTGCCCGATGCCCCACGGCGACATGCCCGCCGTGCGCTCGAGCGACGCCGCGGCTATGCCGCTCCGTGCCGGAGCCGGCCCAGCGCCGCGCGGCGATCCTCGAAGACCCCCACGTCGAGCGGACGGGCTCGGCGAGCGTCTGGAACTGGCGGGCTACCCCGAACGTGATCGGGCGCGGCGCGACCACCCCGAGCTTCTTTCTACCGATCGTCGAGGCGTGCCGCCCGACGATCGAGACGATCTCGTGCGGCTCGGCCATCGTCGGCGTCGGCATGCCGACGTCTCACTCGTGCATCGGAGCGCGGCCGCGTGGCGGCCGCGTCGCTCAGTGGTGCAAGAGCTCGCGGGGCAGGTTACGGCGGTCGAGCGGACCCAACGTGGTGAGCGCGAGACGGTCCTCGTCGAGGAGGTCGGTGACCAGCGCCTGCACTTCCTCGTGGCGCACGGTGTCGATCGCCGCGAGCATCGCGTCCATCGAGAGGAATGTCCCGTGATGCATCTCGTGCTTGGCCAGACGGTTCATGCGGCTCGACGTCGACTCGAGCGAGAGCATCAGGCTGCCCTTGAGGTGATCCTTGGCGCGCTTCAGCTCCTCTTCCGTCACGCCGGTCTTCTTCAGCTCGCGGAGCACCTTCAGGGTCGACTTCAGGACCTTGGAGAAGTTCTTCTCGTCGGTCGCCGCGTAGACGTAGACCACCCCGGTGTCGGTGTAGGCCTGCACACCCGAATGGATCGCGTAGACGAGCCCCTCGCGCTCGCGCACTTCCTGGAAGAGACGCGAGGACATGCTGCCGCCGATGATGTCGTTGAGGAGGAACAGGGCATACCGCTCCGGCGCCGAATGGTCGAGGCCGGGAAAGCCCATGATGACGTGCACCTGCTCCAGGGTCTTGTTGACGATGTTCACGCCCGGCTTGAGGACGGGCGGCGTTGCCGCGCGCTCCGTCGGCGTCCGGTCGAACCCATCGAAGCCCGCGCTGAACAGCTCCATCACTCGCTCGTGCGTGACGTTGCCCGCGACCGCGATGATGACCCGCGGCGGCACGTATTCGTCGGTGAAGTAGCCGAGGGCCTCGGTCCGGTCGTAGGCGCTCACCGCCTCGCGGCTGCCGAGGATCGGCCGGCCCAGGGGATGCCCGCTCCAGATCTGGCCCGCGAAGAGATCGTGGACGATGTCGTCCGGCGTGTCCTCGACCATCTTGATTTCCTGCAGGACCACCGACTTCTCGCGCTCGAGCTCGTCGGCGTTGAAGAGCGGGTGGAGCAGGATGTCCGTCAGGAGATCGACCGCCAGCGGCAGGTGCTCGTCGAGCACCTGGACATAGAAGCAGGTGTGCTCCTTGGTCGTGAAGGCGTCCATCTGGCCGCCGACCGAGTCCATCGTGCGGGCAATCGACTCGGCGCTGCGGGTGGCGGTCCCCTTGAACACCAGGTGCTCGATCAGATGAGACATCCCACCGCGATTCTCGGCCTCGTGGCGTGACCCGGTCTCGACCCACACACCGACGGCGACCGAGCGGACGTGCTCCATGCGCTCGGTGACGACTCGAATGCCGTTCGGCAGGAAGCCTTTCCGGTAGCCTTCGGTCACGCCTTCACCTCTCAGGCCCGCGGCGGATTGGCCGCCATCGGGTTCTTGAGCTTCTCCTTGTCCGCGAGCGCCGGCTGATCGCGGAGGGCCATCTTGCGGCTCAGCCTCATTTTCCCATTGCCGTCGATCTCGATGACCTTCACGAGCACTTCATCGCCTTCGCTCAGGACGTCCTGCACCGCCCGGATGCGAGACTCGGCGATCTGTGAGATGTGGAGCAGGCCCTCGGTATTCGGGATGACCTCGACGAACGCGCCGAACTCGACGATCTTCTTCACCTTGCCCAGATAGATGCGGTCGAGCTCGACCTCGCGGCAGATGTCCTGGATGATCCCCAGGGCCTTCTGCACAGACGCGCTGTCGGGCGAGAACACCGTGACCCGGCCGTCGTCCTCGACGTCGATCTTGGTGCCGGTCTGCTCCTGGATCCCGCGAATGACCTTGCCGCCCGGACCGATGATCTCGCGGATCTTCTCGGGCCGGATCTTGATCGTGACGAAGCGGGGCGCGTAGGGCGAGAGCTCCGCGCGGGGCTTCTCGATGGCCTCGCGCATCTTCGCCAGCACGATCAACCGCGCCTCGCGCGCCTGCTGCAGCGCCGCGCGCATGATGTCGATCGAGACGCCTGCGATCTTGATGTCCATCTGGAGCGCGGTCACACCCTTCTCGGTGCCCGCGACTTTGAAGTCCATGTCGCCGTAGTGGTCCTCGGCGCCGTTGATGTCGGTCAGGATCCCGACCTTGTCACCATCCTTGACCAGACCCATGGCGACGCCGGCGACGTGCGACTTGAGCGGAACGCCCGCGTCCATCAAGGCCAGCGAGGCTCCGCAGACCGAGGCCATCGACGAGGAGCCATTGGACTCGAGGATGTCGGAGACGATCCGGATCGTGTACGGGAACTCTTCCTTCGGCGGCAGCACCGCCTCCACCGCCCGCTCGGCGAGCGCGCCGTGACCGATGTCACGCCGGGAGGGCGAGCCGAAGCGCCGCACCTCGCCGACCGAGAACGAGGGGAAGTTGTAGTGCAGCATGAAGTTGCGGTAGAAGTCGCCCTCGATGGACTCGATCTTCTGCTCGTCGGATTTCGTGCCGAGAGTGGCGGAGACGAGCGCCTGCGTCTCGCCGCGCGTGAACACGCTCGAGCCGTGAGCCCGCGGCAGGTAGGCCATGTCGATCGAGATCGGGCGGATCTCGTTCGCCTTGCGCCCGTCGACGCGGAGATTGCGCTCGACGATCAGCCGCCGCACCTCGACCTTCTCGACCGCCTCGAAGGCCTCGCGGACGGCGCCCTTCTTCGTCTCGTCCACGCCGAGGGTCTGCACGACCTCGTCGAACACACGGCCCACGGCCTCGGCCCGACTCTGCTTCTCATGGACGGCCAGCGCAGTCGCGAGCTTGCCCGCGGCGAGGCTCTGGACGCGCGCCTTCAACTCGGCGTCGTGGGCCGACGCCTCGACGGTCCAGCGCGGCTTCCCGGCGCGCTGCACCAGATCGCGCTGGGCCCGCGCGAGCTTCTTGCACTCGGCGTGTCCGAAGGCGATCGCCTCGAGCATGGCCTCTTCGGAGATCTCGCTGGCACCCGCCTCGACCATCAGGACCGCGTCTTCGGTGGCCGCGATGACCAGCTCGAGGCTCGACGTCTTCTTCTGCGCGGTGGTCGGATTGGCGATCAGCTTGCCCTCGACCAGACCGACGCGGACGGCGCCGACGGGTCCGTCGAACGGAATGCCCGATAGGCAGAGGGCCGCGGAGGCGCCGTTCATCGCGAGGATGTCCGGATCGTTCTCCTGGTCGCCCGAGATGGTCAGGCAGATCACCTGGACCTCGTTGCGGAAGCCGTCGGGAAACAGGGGCCGGATCGGCCGATCGATCAGCCGCGACGTCAGCGTTTCCTTCTTCACCGGGGCGCCTTCGCGCTTGAAGTAGCCGCCGGGGATACGCCCGCCGGCGTACGCGCGCTCGCGGTACTCGACGGTCAGCGGGAAGAAGTCCTGGGATTCCTTGGCGCCCTTGGCGGCGACACAGGTCGCCAGCACCATCGAGCCGCCGAGTCGCGCGACGACGGCGCCGTCGGCCTGCTTGGCGACTTTGCCGGTCTCCAGGGTCATTCGCAATCCATTGTTGGTTTCGACTTCAACTGTGTGGGTCATACGAAAGATTGTCCTCGCGTATCGGCCGGAATCCGGCGAACGCCGTGTGGAGCGGACGCTGAGTCAGCCCGCTCGGGGGCCCCCGGATTCGTTCCGTCCGAGGACCGATCAGTGATAGGTGGTTCCGCTGTCAACGGCGGATGCCGAGCTTGTCGATGATGACGCGGTACCGCTCCGGGGCTCGGGCCCGGAGGTACTCGAGAAGCCCACGACGCTTGCCGATCAACATCAGCAACCCACGCCGGGAGTGATGGTCCTTGCTGTGCTGCTTGAAGTGGTCCGTCAGGCTGTTGATCCGCTCGGTGAGGAGCGCGATCTGGACTTCGGGCGAGCCTGTATCGCCCTCATGGGTTCGGAACTGCTCGATCAGACTCTTCTTCCGGTCGACGGCAAGCGGCATCGAAGGCCCCCCAATCGCCACACCCCAGGGGAGCCGTGCTCCCACGCCAGGGCGGGTTCCAAAAGTCCTTTTTTTGTCGGCAGATACGCAGGAAGGGTACCACGCACGGTCGTTGAAGTAAAGCTATGGGGCGGTCAGGAGGCCGCCCGCGCGGCAGCCACGTCGAGCGCGATCTGCTCCTTCAGCGCGTCGACGCTCGGAAACTTTCGCTCCCCCCGGAGGCGACGCAGGAACGTCAGGGTCACCATCTCGTCGTACAGGTCCCCTGCGAAATCGAGGACGTGAGCCTCCACGGATAGATCGGTCTCTCCGAACGTCGGCCGGTAGCCGACGTTGACGACGGCCTGATGCTGGCGCGCGGCGACCAGGAGTCGGCACACGTAGACACCGACCGGCAGGCCCAGCGGCCGCTCGGTCTTCACGTTCGCCGTCGGGAAGCCGAGCGTCCGTCCCCTGCCCGCCCCACGGACGACCTCGCCACGGATCGAATAGGGGCGGCCGAGAAGCCTCCCGGCGCTCGCGAGGTCGCCGCGCTGGAGTGCCGCGCGGATCTCCGACGACGAGACGGCGACGCCGTCGACCATGAGCGCCGGCACGATGTGGGCGCGAAACCCGAGCGGGGCGGCCAGGCCCTGGAGGAGCTGAGCGTCGCCGCGGGCGCCGCGACCGAACCGGTGGTTGAACCCCACGACGATTTCCCGGGCCTGCAGCGCGCCGATGAGGGCGTCCTGGACGAAGGCTTTGGCCTCGATGCTCGCGACGGCCGGCGTGAACGGGATCACCATGGTCGTGTCGATCCCGGTTTCCGCGATCAGCTCCAGCCGTTCCTCGAGCGTCGTGATCGGCATGGGCGCCCGGTCGGGCTGCAGCACTTCCATCGGATGACGGTCGAAGGTGCACGCGAGCGCACGAAGCTTGCCCTGTCGAGCCAAGGTGACGGCCGTGCCCAGGATGGCGCGATGACCGAGATGAATGCCGTCGAAGGCGCCGAGTGCGACGGCACTCGGGCCCGCGTCAGGCGGGGAGGATTCGAGTCCGTGGACGATCTGCATGCAGGATGCGGACGGGCCTGACCTTGCTGCCCCCCGCCATCAATTCACCGACGCCGATCATCGGGCCGGCGATGTCGTGGACCCTCACGAAGCCCGCGGTCGCCGCCGCGGCGGGAATGACATCGGCCGGCTGGCCGTGGCCGAAGGTCGCCGCGGCGGGACCGTCGAGGCGGACGACGGGCCATCCGGCCAGCGCCGCTTCGACCGGGCGCACCCGAGACCAGAGCTCGCGTCCTCCGTCCATCAGATCTGACCACGATACCGCGTCTCGCAGATCAAAGGGGCCGACCCGGCCGCGCACGAGCGACTCGACGGCGCCGCCGCAGCCCAGCGCGGCGCCGAGGTCTGCAGCGAGCACGCGGAGGTACGTTCCCTTGCCGCAGACGACTCGGAGCGTCGCCCGCGGTCCGTCGACCTTCTCGATCGCGATCGACCGGATCGTCACTTCGCGCGGCGCGCGCTCCACTTCGATCCCGGCGCGTGCGAGCTCGTAGAGTCGCCGGCCCTGATGGTGGACCGCCGAGTACATCGGCGGCACTTGCTTGATGTGCCCGACGAATGCGCGGCAGGCCTCTTCGAGCCGGGACGGAACCAGATCGTGCACCGGCGTCTCGGACAGCACGCGCCCGCTCATGTCGTTCGTGTCGGTGGTCAGGCCGAAGCGCACGGTGGCCAAATACTCCTTGTCCTGATCGACGAGATACGGCGTGATCTTCGTGGCCTCGCCGACCA
>CAYVHH010000245.1:0-4100 GCA_964450175.1 uncultured bacterium
GGCGCGTAACGCATCGACTTCGTACGTCAGGGGATTGGCGCGCGCGATCGTCTGGAGCCATGGCGGCATGATCACGAGCGGATAGATCGCGTTGCTCGCGAAGAACAGGGGCATGGTCAGCACCTGCCCGATGCCCATGAAGCGCTCTCGGGTCTTGACGAGCGCCGCGATGAGCAGCGAAAGGGTTGAGAACAGCGCAGATCCCACGAGCACGACGACCAGGACGCCGAGCAGGGCGAGAGGGGACCAGTTGATCCTCACGGCCAGGACGAGCGCCAGACCGTAGACGATGAGTGCCTGCGAGAGGCCGCGCAGGCCCGCCGAGAGCGCCTTGCCGAGCACCAGCGCGGCTCTCGGCGTCGGCGTCGCGAGCAGCTTGTGCACGATCCCCAGGTCGCGCTCCCAGATGATCGCGATGCCGTAGAAGATGGCGATGAAGAGGACGCTCTGGGCGAGGATGCCGGGGGCCATGAAGTCGATGTACCGCAGACCCTCAGTCGGGATCGCGTGCGTCCGCGTGAACACCTCACCGAAGACCAGGAGCCAGAGTGCCGGCTGGATCGCCCGGGTGATCAGCTCGGTCGGGTCGTGACGTAGCTTCCGCGCCTCGAGCTCGGCAATGACCAGGGTCTTGTCGATGAACCGGACGACCGCACCGCCGATCACCCGAGCCTCCTGGCTGTCCGGCGGGTTCGGGCGGTCTCCCGGTACGTGCCCCCGGCTTCAACCGCATCCTCCGCGTAGTGGGCAAACACGTCGTCCATCGTCGCCGTGCCGCCCCCGATCGACTTCTTGAGCTCCTCCGGCGTTCCGACGATCATCACCCGGCCCCTGTGCATGATCGCCACCCGGCGACAGACGCTCTCCGCTTCCTCCATCAGGTGGGTCGTGAGGACGATCGTCGTTCCGAATTCGCCGCGCAGCCGTTCGACGTGCTCCCACACCGCCGCGCGCGCGACCGGGTCCAGTCCGACCGTGGGCTCGTCGAGGAACAAGGCACGGGGACGATGAAGCATCGACTGCGCGATTTCGAGGCGACGGATCATGCCACCGGAGTAGTTCCGCACGACCTTGTCCGCCACGCTGTCGAGGTCCATGAAGACAAGTGCGTCGTGGATGCGCGTGGCACGCTCGCGGCGCGGGATGTCGTAGAGCTTGGCAAAGATCAGGAGATTCTCGCGGCCCGTCAATGCCCCGTCGGCCGAGATCAACTGGGGAACGTAGCCGATGACCCGCCGAACGTCCGCGGCGTGGCGCCGGATGTCGTAGCCGGCGACCCACGCATTGCCAGAGGTCGGCGGCAGCAGCGTCGTCAACATCTTGAGGGTGACCGTCTTGCCGGCGCCGTTCGCCCCCAGTAGCCCGAAGACCTCGCCCGCCTCGACGGCGATGGTCAGGCCGTCGACGGCGGTGAAGTCACCGAACCGGCGTGTGAGAGCTTGGGTCTCGAGCGTCGGCGACGTCCGTGGCGGCATGGCGCTTACCGTAGCGCAAAACGTCGCTCGTCCTTCGCCAAAGTCGCGAAGCCCTCGAGATTGGGCCGATCTCGGGGCCTTCGAATGGTTGGCCAGCGAGCCCGATTGACCAAGACGCCCTCTGCGGGCACACTCAGGCGCACAGGAAACGTCCCATGCGCTATCGACACTTGAGTTATCGCTACGCGATGGTCGTGCGGTACGGCCAGACGTGGCCCTTCGGCAGTGACGTCTGGCCAGGCGATCGCCTTCGCCTTCTCGTGCCGACCCCCTGGAGGCCCGACGCGGACACCTACGAGACGGCGACCGCGGTCGAGGTCGTGGTCGATCTCGCCGGCGTCGAGGAAGACGACTTCGAGGTACAGCTCTTCGACGACGCGCTGGTCGTCGAAGGACACCGCCGGCCTCTCTCGTCCCAGGAAGGGGCTGTGTACCATGCGGCCGGCATTCGCCACGGCCTGTTCCGGGTGGAGCTGCCGCTGCGGGCGCCCGTGGACACCGAGCGAGTCGAGGCCCGCTACGATCGTGGCCTGCTCCGCATCACGCTGCCCAAGCGTGTGAGGGCCGAGTGATGGCCGTACAGCCTGGCGGTGGCACCGCGGATTTCGTCATCCCGGATTCGCTCCCGGTTTTGCCGCTCCGGGACGTAGTTGTGTTTCCACTGACGGGGACCCCGCTTGTCGTAGCCCAGCCGCGTTCCGTTCGGCTCGTGGACGATGTCATGCGAGGCAACCGCCTGCTGGTGCTGGTGGCCCAGCGCGATCCGAAAGCGGAGCCGGCCAAGCCGGAGGACCTCTACCGGGTTGGCACTGTAGGCGTGATCCATCAGCTCGCTCGGGCACCCGACGGCAGCCTGCGCCTGATGGTCCAGGGCGTCGAGCGGGTCCGGCTGCTGGATTTCATCGGCACAGAGCCGTATCTGGCCGCGCGGATCGAGGCGGCGCCGGACCAGACGGTCCCGGCGACGGAGGTGGATGCTCATCGCCGCGCCGTCGTGGACATCTTCCGCCGGCTCGTGGAGGTGTCTCCAGAGCTACCCGACGAGCTGGCGACCGCCGTGCAAAGCATCACGGATCCCCGGCACGTCGTGTATCTCGTCGCGTCGATGGTGCCGATCGACCTGGCCGCGCGGCAAGAGCTTCTCGAGATGGACCCGATCACCGCCAAGCTCCGCCGATTGGTTGATCTGTTACAGCGCGAGCTCGCCGTACGCGAGCTGGGCCGCAAGATCACGACGGACACGGAGGAGCGCCTCTCGAAGACGCAGCGCGACTTCTATCTGCGCGAGCAGCTCCGATCCATTCAGCGCGAGCTCGGGGAGGATGAAAAGGGCGACAGTCAGGCAACCGAGCTCCGCCGCCGGATCGAGGAAGCCCACCTGCCCGACGAGGCCCGGCGCGAGGTGGAACGTGAGCTGAGCCGGCTGGCGGGGATCTCGCCGGCCTCACCGGAGCACGGCATGGTTGTCACGTATCTCGAGTGGATGGCGAGCCTGCCGTGGAGCAAGCTCGGCGGCGGGACGATCGACATCCACCGGGCCCGTCAGGTCCTGGACGAGGATCACTTCGACCTCGAGAAGATCAAGGACCGGATTCTCGAATACCTGGCGGTCAAGAAGCTACGGCAAGAGCGCGAAGGCCGGGAAACCTCTTTCGGTCCTGGCGAGGCGCCAGTGCCTGCCGAGCCACCGCGCGTGACTGGCGACAGTCCGGCGAGAGAGCCGATCCTCTGTTTCGTGGGACCGCCCGGCGTGGGCAAGACCAGCCTCGGCCAGAGTATTGCGCGCGCTTTGAGCCGGCCGTTCGTGCGCATGTCCCTGGGCGGCGTGCGGGACGAAGCTGAGATCCGGGGCCATCGGCGAACGTATATCGGCGCCCTCCCGGGCCGCATCATCCAGGGGCTCCGGCGAGCCGAGACTCGCGATCCCGTCTTCATGCTCGACGAGATCGACAAGATCGGCGCGGATTGGCGGGGCGATCCGTCCTCCGCGTTGCTGGAGGTCCTGGATCCGGCTCAGAACAATACCTTCGTGGACAACTACGTCGGGGTGTCCTTCGACTTGTCGCAGGTGCTATTCATTGCCACCGCGAACACGCTCGAGACCATCCCCGGGCCCTTGCGTGACCGGATGGAGATCCTGGTGCTGTCCGGATACACCGACGAAGAGAAGGCGGGGATCGCGAGAGAGTATCTGATTCCGAAGCAACTGGCCGCCCACAGCCTCGCTCCGGCCGAGCTCTCCTTCGAGCCCGAAGCGATCCGCCAGATCGTGAGGGGGTATACGCGCGAGGCCGGTGTGAGGAATCTGGATCGAGAGATCGCCGCCGTAGCCCGAAAGGTCGCCCGTCGGCTGGCTGAGGGACAACGCGTGTCGGTCCGGATCACCGTCGACAGCCTGACCGAGTACCTCGGCCGGCCGCGCTTCTTCGACGAAGTCGCCGAGCGGACCACCCGTCCCGGTGTGGCCACCGGCCTGGCGTGGACACCGGCCGGTGGCGATGTCCTGTTCGTAGAGGTCACGATGATGCCCAGCACGGAAGAGCGGCTTGTTCTCACCGGGATGCTCGGAGACGTCATGCGAGAGAGTGCCCAGGCGGCCGTCTCCTACGTGTGGTCCAACGCCGA
>CAYVHH010000246.1:0-31689 GCA_964450175.1 uncultured bacterium
CGCCGCGTGCGCGACTACGCGCAGGTGAAGGGAGACGGCGTGATCAACGAGGACATCGCGCGCCGCGCGCTCGACAGCGAGGGGGTCGACGCCCGGGGTCTCGACCGGCTCGACCGTCGATTCCTCACCGCGATCGTGGACCACTATGACGGCGGGCCGGTCGGTCTCGAAGCCATCGCGGCCACCATCAACGACGAGGCGGAGACCCTCTCCGAGCTCGTCGAGCCGTATCTCCTGAAGATCGGCTTCATCGTGCGGACCCCCAACGGACGGCGCGTGACCCGTGAAGCCTACCGGCATCTGGGCAAGCAGCCCCCCGCCGCCGCCCCCGGCCAGCAGGGCCTCTTCGAGTGAGGTGGCCGGGGCGGCCAACGTGCGCCAACCAGGGCCCGCGAGCTGTCGCTCCTATCTCAGGCCACCCTCGGTCCAAGCCGACCTCATGGCCCCCGCCACAATAGGCAAGGTCCTCATCGCCTTCGGTCTGCTCATCGGCCTCGCGGGCGTGGTGCTCGTGCTCGTGGGACGCGTGCCGTGGATCGGCCGCCTGCCGGGCGACATCCATATCCAGCGCGGGAATTTCACCTTCTATTTCCCGCTGGCGACCTCGCTGCTCTTGAGCGTCGTCCTGACCCTCATCTTCTATCTGCTGGGCCGCCGGTGAGCAGCCTCTTCGCGGCGGCCGCGCTGCTGGCGCTGTCGAGCAGCGCGATGGTCGCGGCCGACACGATCCGGGTGGCGATCGCGGAGAACGTGCGGTCGGCCGAGCTGCGAGGTCTCAACATCGAGGTCAGCGAGCTGGGCTGCGTCGCGTGCCCGCGGGGTGGCTGGCGGACCGATACCGTGCGGGCTGTGGCGAACGGTCAAGGCGTCGAGATCGACCGGCGGTACGCCGCGGCCTTTCGGCTCACGAGCGACGCGCCCATCCGGATGAACGGGCGTGAGTATCCGGCGACGCTGGAGATCGTCCGCTACGGTGAAGGGCTGGCGATCGTGAACGAGCTTCGGCTCGAGGAATACGTGGTCGGCGTCCTGCGGGCTGAGACCAGCGACAAGTGGCCGGCCGAGACCCTGCGCGCGCAGGCGATCGTGGCGCGGACGTACGCGGCCTTCCTGCGCTCGTCGAGCGGGTCCAGGCCGTACCACATCGTCGCCACGACCACGCACCAGGTGTACGCCGGACACGTGCCCGCGTCCTCGCCGATCTGGGACGCGGTGCGCGACACGGCTGGGCAGGTGCTCTTGTGGGACGGCGAGCTGTTCCCGGCGTTCTACCATTCGGCGAGCGGGGGCTATACCGAGGATCCGCGCACCGTCTTCGCGGCGCGCAACATGCCGGCGCTCAAGGCGATCCGCGACGAGTTCTCCACCGCGGCTCCCCACTACTACTGGACGCTCGACCTCAAGCTCTCGGATTTGTCCGACATCCTCCGGCGAAACGGCTACGACGTGGGCACGGTCAACGCCATCGAAGTCACCGAGCGTACGCAGTCGCTCCGGGTGTCGAACCTGGCCGTGCACGGTACTCGAAGCACCGCGCGGCTGCGCGGCAACGACTTTCGTCGCATGGTCGGCTACGAGACGATCAAGTCGACCTTGTTCGCCGTTGCGCTGGACGGCTTGATCGCCCGTTTCTCGGGACGTGGATACGGCCACGGTGTGGGCATGTCGCAGTGGGGTGCCAAGGGCATGGCCGAGCAGGGCTACAAGGCCGAGAAGATCCTCGAGTACTACTACCCGGGGACCACGCTCGGCTGGCTGGGCCCGCGCACGCGTTGACGATCTCCTGGCAGGACTTCGAGAAGGTCGACATGCGAGTCGGCATCGTCACCGACGCCAAGGAGTTTCCCGAAGCCCGGCGTCCCGCTCTTCGCCTCTGGATCGACTTCGGGCCCCTCGGGACCAAGCGCTCGAGCGCGCAGATCACCGCGCACTACCGCCCAGCCGATCTGATCGGTCGACGGGTCGTGGCCGTCGTCAACTTCCCGCCCAAGCAGATCGGCCCGTTCATCTCGGAGGTGCTGGTGCTCGGCGCCTACAACGAGGCGGGGGAAGTCATCTTGCTCAACCCCGATCAGCCCGTCGCGCCCGGCTCGAAGATCGGCTAAGCTCTCGCCCGGAGGCCTCGCGATGAGAGTCGGGATCTCGTTGACGAGCAGTCACGCGGTGAAGGATCCGCGCGAGGGCGCGCGCTGGATGATCGAGCGCGCTGCGGCGGCGCGGCAGGCCGGTCTCGACTCGCTGTTCGTCGGCGACCACCACGCGACACCCGGGCCGTACTATCAGAACGTCCCGATCCTCGGCCGGCTCCTCGCCGAGTGGGGTGACGCGCCGGCCGGCTGCCTGTTCCTCCTTCCGCTCTGGAATCCGGTGCTCGTGGCGGAGCAGGTCGGGACGCTCGCGGCCGTCGCGCGTGGACATATCATCGTCCAGTGCGGCCTCGGCTACGACGAGGCGCAGTTCGCGGCCATGGGCACGACGCTCAAGTATCGTCCCTCGGCGTTCGAGGAATCGTTCGCCATCGTCCAGCGCCTGCTCCGGGGCGAGACCGTCAGCTCGTCCGGGCGCTTCAGGTTTCGGGACGCGCGGCTGGCGCTGCGTCCGCCGGAGAACGTCGAATACTGGATCGGCGCCAGCGCGCGCCCGGCAATCGACCGCGCCGCGCGCCTCGCCGACGGCTTTCTCGCGTCGCCATCGCTCACGCTCGACGAGGCGCGCGATCAGGCCGCGTTCTACCGGGAGCGCTGCAAGGCGCACGGCCGGACTCCCACGGCGGTCGCCATTCGCCGCGATATCTACGTCGGCGAGTCGTCCGCGGACGCCGAGCAAGTCAAGGGTGCGATCCTGGCGACCGGATATCGCGGCATCCCGGCCCCGGCGCTCGTCGCCGGCTCGGTCGAGAGCGTCGTCCAGCAATTCGCCGAGCTGGCCGCGCTCGGCTACACCGACGTCATCGTCCGCCACCTGACCAACGAGCAGCCGAAAGTCCTCGCCTCGCTCGCGCGGCTTCGCCGAGTCAAAGAAGCGCTCGCCGGCGCGTAGCGGGCTGTTCGGCCTCCCGCCATGTACACTGACCTGCCGTGGACGTATCGGAGCTCGACTACGATCTTCCGTCGGAGCTGATCGCGCAGGCGCCCGCGCCGTCGCGGGATGCGTCACGGCTCCTCGTGATCGACCGCGCGCGGGGCGGCTTCGAGGATCACGTCTTCGCCGAGCTTCCCGATCTCCTCCGGCCGGGCGACTGCCTCGTCGTGAACAACTCCCGCGTGATCCCGGCGCGGGTGCTGGCCCGTGACGCCGGCGGACGCGAGGTCGAGCTCCTCTTCATCGAGGCGATCGACGCGTGCCGCTGGCGGGCGCTCACGCGGCCCGGGCGTCGGAGCCGCGAGGGCGTCGAGCTGGTGGCCGGGAGTGCCCGGCTGCGCATCATCGGCGTCGAGGCCGATGGGCCGCGTGTCGTCGAGCCGCTCTCCGGCTCGATCGACGAATTGCTGCGCGTCCACGGCCGGCCGCCGCTGCCTCCGTACATCACGCGATTCGCCGCGCCGACCGCGGATGATCTCGAGCGCTACCAGACGGTCTACGCGCGACCGCCGGGGTCGATCGCCGCGCCGACCGCCGGTCTCCACTTCACGCCGCGTCTGCTCGCCGAGATCCAGCGGCGCGGCGTCGAGTTGCACCAGCTGACGCTCCACGTCGGCCCCGGCACGTTTCGCCCGATCAAGACGGAGCGGATCGAGGACCACCGGCTGCCGGCCGAGCGGATCGTGATTCCGCCGGGCCTCGCCGAGGCGGTGAATCGAGCACGCGACGAACGCCGCCGGGTGATCGCGGTCGGCACGACCACGGTGAGAGCGCTCGAGAGCGCCGTCGACGCGGACGGCCGGGTACGTCCGCTCGACGGCGAGGCGCGCCTCTACGTCACGCCGGGCCACGCGTTCCGCGCGGTCGATGCGCTGCTGACGAACTTTCACCTGCCGCGCTCGTCGCTGCTCGTCATGGTCGCCGCATTCGCCGGGCGCGAGCTGATTCTGAAATCCTACGGGCACGCCGTCCGCGCCGGGTATCGCTTCTACTCTTACGGTGACGCGACGTTGATCCGGTGAAGTTCGAGCTGCTCGCGACCGACGGCGGCGCCCGCGCCGGCCGATTGACGACCGCCCACGGCGTGGTCGAGACGCCGATCTTCATGCCGGTCGGCACGCACGCGGCGGTGAAGGCGCTGGGGCCGGACGATCTCCGGGCGGCCGGCGCCCAGATCGTGCTCGCCAACACGTACCATCTCTTTCTCAGGCCCGGACACGACCTCGTTCGCGAGCTCGGCGGCCTGCATCGCTTCATGGGATGGGACGGAGCCATCCTGACCGATTCCGGCGGATTTCAGGTGTTCAGCCTCTCGAAGCTCCGGACGATCACCGAAGCCGGCGTCGAGTTCCGCTCGCCGGTCGACGGGTCGACCCACTTCCTCTCGCCTGAGATCGCCGTGGAGGTCCAGCAGGCGCTGGGCGCCGACATCATCCATCCCCTCGACGAGTGCCTCGCGTACCCCGTGTCGCGCGTGGACGCCGAGCGCTCGCTCGAGCTGACCCTGCGCTGGGCCGCGCGGTCGAGGACAGCGCACACGGGACCGGGCCGGACGAGTCAGGCGATGTTCGGGATCGTACAGGGCGGAATCGACACGGGCCTCCGGAGGCAGGCGACACGCGCAACCGTCGATCTCGGCTTCGACGGCTACGCGATCGGCGGCATGGCGGTCGGCGAGCCGAAGCCCGCGATGTACGAGCTCACCGAGCTCGTCGCCGGCCTGCTGCCCGCGGATCAGCCCCGCTATCTCATGGGCGTCGGCAAGCCCGAGGATCTCGTCCACTCGGTGGCGCGCGGCGTGGACATGTTCGACTGCGTGCTGCCCACCCGGAACGCGCGCAACGGCCAGGCGTTCACGGCCGACGGTCCGCTCACGCTCAAGCAGGCGCGATACACGCGCGATCAGGCGCCGCTCGACGCCGAGTGCGGCTGCTACGCGTGCCGGCGCTTCTCGCGGGCGTACCTGCGCCATCTGTTCATGGCGGGTGAGCTTCTTTCGCATCGGCTGCTCACGCTCCACAACGTGACGTTCTTTCTCGGACTGGCGCGCGCGATGCGGGAGGCGATCGTGGCGGGCGCCTTCGGTCCGTTCCAGGCTCGGTTCCTCGCGCGGTATGCCGTGGCAGCCGTCGGGGATTCGAGAAAGCCCGGTCCGGACGACGCGGTGTAACGTTCAGCTGCCGATGATGCGGCCCGCCTCGGTGCTCGACGAGGCGCTTCGCGTGCCCATCTGCTCGGCCAGCTCCCGCAACGGCGGCTCGTAGGCTTCGCTGAACGTCGGGAACGGGTGAACGACGTCGGTCAAGACGTCGATCGGGATCTCCGCGCGGATCGCGAGCACCGCCTCGCCGATCCATTCCTCGGCGTGAGGCCCGACCGCGGCGGCGCCGAGCAAGGTGCGGCGCTGCCGATCTCCGACGAGGACCAGCCGCCCCGACTTCGATCCGGTCGCGCCGGCGCGCGCCGTGCGACACACCTCCATCGACGCGCTGATCGCGTCGCGGCCACGCGCTCGCGCCTTCTCGAGCGAGAGGCCTACGCACGCCACCGACGGCTCCGTGTACACGCCGCGCGGGATGGCCTGGTGATTCGCGCGTGCCTCGCCTCCCAGCAGGTTCGCCGCGATGATGCGTCCGTGATAGGTGGCCGTGTGCGTGTACCCCGCGATGCCGGTGATGTCGCCGGCCGCCCACACGCGCTCTTGTCCGCGCACCCGACAGCGGTCGTCGACCTCAAGAAAGCCGTCGCCGCTGGGGTGGATGTTCAGGGTGGCCAGGCCGAGCCCGCCGAGCCGGGGTTCCTGCCCGATCGCGACGATGAGCCGTTCGGCCGTCACACGTGTCCCGTCGTCCAGGACGAGACAGGCGGCGCCGGCCCGCACCTCTGCCCGCACGGCTTTGCGGCTCACGCGCACGTCGATGCCTTCCGCGCGAAATACGTCGGCGAGCGTTTCGCCGACGGCGGGCTCCTCGGCCGAGATCAGGCGTGGCGCCTGCTGGACGATCGTGACGCGCGCCCCGAACCGCGCCAGCATTTGTGCGATCTCGCATCCCACCGGTCCGCCGCCGAGCACGAGCGCCGACCCGGGGAGCTCCGACGTGGTCAAGACGTCTTCGCTCGTCCACACCGATGCCCGATCGAGCCCGTCGATGTCAGGAATCTCGGCGACGGTGCCGACCGAGACGACCAGATCGGTCCAGCCGATGACGCACCCGTCGACCTCGAGCGCTCCGGGTCGCACCACGCGGCCGCGGCCGCGGTGAACGGCGATGCCGAGCGAGCGCAGCTCCCGCGCCCGGTCGGAATCGTCCAGGCGATCCGCGATCTCGTGGCGACGGGCGGCCGCGGCGCGATAGGCCGCCGGCGCATCGTCCAGACCGAGCGGCCGGCTCACCGCGCCGGCGGTGTGGGCCGTGGCCATTCGATGCCGGATCTCGGCCGAATACAGCATCGCCTTGCTGGGCATGCAGGCGACGTACGGACATTCTCCCCCGAGCCGCTTTTCCTCGACGACGGCGACCGACTTGCCGCCGCGCGCGACGATCGTTGCGACCGTTTCGCCCGCGGAGCCGGCACCCAGCACCACGACATCGTACGTTTCCATCCCGCGCACCTTTCCTTGGAAGTGGGCGATACCTCGATGTTTCTGGACCGACCTCTGTCTATGCAGTATCATCCGTTGATGTTTTGCGCGACTGATCGTCATTACCGCGGAGGCCTCGGACTCGATGCTCTTCCCTGATCTCGCGTACGCCGCCGGGTCGGCGCCGGGCGGCGGCTCTCAGAGCATGCTGCCCACGATCGTCATGATCGCGTCGATGCTCGCGATCTTTTATTTCCTGTTGCTACGGCCGCAGCAGAAGCAGAAGCAGGAGCGCGAGCAGATGCTCGCGTCGATCAAGCGCGGCGACCGCATCGTGACCACGGGCGGCCTTCACGGCACCGTGACCGGCCTCAGCGAGCACACCGTCACCCTGCGGGTCGCCGATCAGGTCAAGCTCGAGTTCGACCGCTCCGCCATCGGCCGCGTGTCGGCGGGGCAGGGCGAGAAGGATGCCTAGGCACCTCCGGGTACGCGTCGGGCTCGTCGTCGTCGTCATCGCCCTCTCCCTCTGGTACCTGTATCCGCCGAAGCGCGCGATCAACCTCGGCCTGGACCTGCAGGGCGGAATCCATCTCATGCTCGGGGTCGAGGCCGACCGGCACGTGGCGAGCCAGACCGACCGCGCCGCCGAGGATCTCAAGAGTGCGCTCGAGCGCAAGGGGATCGCCGTCAAGCGGGTCGCCCGCGAGGGGAACACCGCGATCGCGGTCGAGCTGGCCAACCCGCAGTCGTGGAACGACGCACGGACCGTCGTGTCGGAGTTCAACTCGTTCGAGCGGCGCGACGACGATCAGGCCGCCGGCCGCTTCCGCCTCGTGATGACCGATAGCCGGGTCCGTCAGCTGCGCGACGACGCCGTCCGTCAGGGGCTCGAGACGATTCGCAATCGGATCGATCAGTTCGGCGTGAGCGAGCCGACGATCACGCGGCAGGGCGCGGACCAGATCCTGATCCAGCTGCCGGGTGTGCAGGACCCGGGGCGCGCCAAGGCGCTCATCGGCAAGACCGCGCTCCTCGAATTCAAGCTCCTCGACGAGCGGACGCCGGTCGACCAGGCGCTGGCCGGCCATCTCCCGGAGACCTCCGAAGTTCTCTACGGACGAGAAATCGACAAGCAAACGAAGACCGAGCGCAAGATCCCGTACGTCGTCCAGAAGCGCACCCTGCTTACCGGCGCCGAGCTGACGCGCGCCGAGGTGTCGGCCGACCCGAACTCCATGGGCAACTGGCAGGTGGCGATCGAGTTCACGGCGACCGGCACGCGGATCTTCGGCGAGGTCACCGAGCAGAACGTCGGCCGGCGGCTGGCCATCATCCTGGACGGCACCGTCTACTCGGCCCCGCGCATCAACGAGCGCATCCCGGGCGGGCGCGCCGTGATCACCGGCCAGTTCTCGGTGGAGGACGCGCGGGACCTGGCGATCGTGCTGCGGGCCGGTGCCTTGCCGGCCCCGGTCACCATTCTCGAAGAGCGCACGGTCGGGCCGTCGCTCGGCGCCGACTCGATCCGCAAGGGACTGATCGCCATCGCCGGCTCCGCGATCGTCGTCTTCATCTTCATGCTCGTCTACTATCGGCTCTCCGGGCTCGTGGCCGACGTGGCGCTCGGCCTGAACCTCTTGATCCTGTTCGCCTGCATGGCCGCGATCCGGGCGACCCTGACCTTGCCCGGCCTGGCGGGCATCGCGCTCACGATTGGCATGGCCGTGGACACGAACATCCTGATCTTCGAGCGGATCCGTGAAGAGATGCGCGTCGGGAAAACGCCGCGGGCGGCCATCGAGGCCGGGTTCCGTCGCGCGCTGCGCACGATCGTCGACACGCACCTGACGGTCATGGGCACCGCGGTCATTCTCTTGTCGTTCGGGACCAGCTCGGTCAAGGGCTTCGGGGTGTCGCTGTTCATCGGTCTCGGCGCGAGCCTGTTCACCGCCTACTTCTTCACGCGTCTCCTGTTCGACATCCTGTACATGGGTCGCCGAAGGGTTGAATCGATCTCGATATGATCGAGCTCTTCAAGAATCCGAACTACGACTTCATCGGCAAGCGGAAGTGGGCGTATATCGTCTCGATCGCGTTGACCCTGATCGGACTGAGCTCGCTCGCGGTCAAGGGCGGGCTGCGCTACGACATCGACTTCACCGGCGGTACGTTGATCCAGGTGCGCTTCGAGCAGGCGCCGTCGGTCGCCAACATCCGGGCGAGTCTCAGCACCATCCATCTCGGCGAGAGCATCATCCAGCAGTTCGGCGACGCGAACGAGTTCATCATCCGGCTGCCGCTCGTCTCGGTCGGCTCGGAGGAGATTTCCAAGCGGGTACAGGCCGCGCTCGGCGCCGACCCGTCCCTCGGCAAATTCGAGATCCGGCGCGTCGAGTTCGTCGGGCCCCAGGTCGGCCGTGAGCTGCAGCTCCAGGCGGTGTACCTGGTACTGGCCGGCCTCATCTGGATCGCCATCTACCTGGCGTTCCGGTTCGATCTGCGCGGCGGAGTCGCCGCCGTGGTCGCCGTTCTGCACGACGTCATTGTCTGTCTCGGCGCGCTCTCGCTCACCAATCGAGAGTTCTCGCTGCCGGTGCTGGCGGCGCTGCTGACGATCATCGGCTACTCGGTGAACGACACGATCGTCGCCTACGACCGGCTCCGTGAGAACCGAGGCAAGACCGCCCCGAAGGGGCGCACCTTCGCCCAGCAGATGAACGACGCAGTCAACCAGACCCTGTCGCGGACGATCCTGACGTCGCTCACGACCTTCTTCTCGGCGGCCGTCCTGCTCTTCTTCGGGGGCAAGACCCTCGAGGATTTCGCCTTCGTCCTCTTCGTCGGGGTCATCACCGGGACGTATTCCACGACCTACGTGGCCGCGGCACTCGTCGTCGACTGGACGAACAAGGTCGAGGGGCGCCTGCGACGAGGCAAGAAAGCGGTGGCAAAAGCCTGACCAGCGTGTCAAACTAGTTGGTCAACCAGGGGTTTTGGCTCCGTGACCCAACTAGAAACGCTGATCGAGGAGATTCCGAAGTATCAGCCGGGCGCTGATCTCGACGTTCTCGAGCGCGCCTATCGGTTCTCGGCCGCCTCCCACCAGGGCCAGCAGCGCGCCTCCGGTGAGCCGTATCTGAGCCATCCGCTTGAGGTTGCCAACCTTCTGGTCGACTTCAAGATGGACGTCACCACCGTGACCGCCGGGCTCCTCCACGACGTGCTGGAGGACACCGCGGCGACCAAGGCCGACCTCGAGCGCGAGTTCGGCGGCGAGATCGCGGAGCTGGTCGACGGCGTCACCAAGATCGGCAAGCTCGCGTTCTCCTCGCGTGAAGAACGCCAGGCCGAGAATTTCCGGAAGATGCTCGTGGCGATGGCGCGCGACCTGCGCGTCCTGATGATCAAGCTCGCCGACCGGCTGCACAACATGCGCACCCTCGATTACCTGCCCTCGGACAAGGCCAAGAAGATCGCGCAGGAGACCCTCGACATCTACGCGCCGCTGGCTCACCGGCTCGGCATGGCCAAGGTGAAGGCCGAGCTCGAGGACCTGGGGCTGCGGACCTTGAATCCGGCCGACTACGTCGACCTGCAGAAGCGCGTGGCCAAGCGCCGCCTCGAGCGCGAGGCCGACATCAATCAGGTGATCGCGATCTTGCAGAAAAAGCTCTCCGAGGTCGGGATCGACTCGCAGATTCGCGGCCGGCCCAAGCACTTCTACTCGATCTGGAAGAAGATGCACGAGCAGGGGCGCGAATTCGACGAGATCTACGACCTGACGGCCGTCCGCGTCATCACCGCGTCGGTGCGCGACTGCTACGGCGCCCTCGGCGTGATCCACTCGCTCTGGAAGCCGGTCCCCGGGCGCTTCAAAGATTTCATCGCGATGCCCAAGGTCAACATGTACCAGTCGCTGCACACGACGGTGATCGGGCCCAAGGGCGATCCGGTGGAGATCCAGATCCGCACGCGCGAGATGCACCGCATCGCCGAGGAAGGTATCGCGGCACACTGGCTCTACAAGGAGCGCAAGGCCGGCAAGGACAAGCTCGACGAGTCGCTCGTGTGGCTGCGCCAGCTGATCGAGACGCAGCAGGATACCAAGGACCCGCGCGAGTTCATGGATACCGTGCGGGTCGATCTGTTCCCGGACGAGGTGTACGTCTTCACGCCCAAGGGCGACGTGAAGGCGCTGCCGGAAGGCGCGACGCCGCTCGACTTCGCCTACGCGGTCCACACGAAGGTCGGCGAGCACTGCGTCGGCGCCAAGGTGAACGCGAAGCTCGTCCCGCTGCGGTTCACGCTCCGCCAGGGCGACATCGTGGAGATCGTGACCTCGCCGAATCAGCACCCGAGCCGCGACTGGCTGAAGATCGTCAAGTCGACCCGGGCGCGGGCCAAGATCAACCAGTGGCTCAAGGTCGAGGAGCGGGCGCGCTCGATCGAGCTCGGGCGCGAGATGTTCGAGCGCGAGGCCCGGAAGTATCGCCTCAATCCCGCGACCCTGCTGGGCGGCGAGGAGATCAAGAAGGCGGCGTCCGATTTCGGCTTCGCCGGGCCCGACGATCTCATGGCGGCGCTCGGCTACGGCAAGAGCTCGGTCCACCAGGTGCTGAACAAGCTCGCGCCCAACGCGCTGCTCGAGTCGCCGGAGAAGCCGAAGGCGGCGGCGACCCGGCCGGCGCCGATCGACGGCGTGCGCATTCGCGGCGTCGACGACCTGCTCGTGCGGTTCGCGCGTTGCTGCAACCCGCTTCCGGGCGATCCGATCGTCGGCTTCATCACACGCGGCCGCGGCCTCACGGTGCACGCGCGCGACTGCCTGACCGTGGCCAAGAGCGTGCTGGACCGGGAGCGTCTGATCGACGTCGAGTGGGACGTCGAGGAGCCCGGCAAGCGGCCGGTCCGGATCGCCGTCTACATCGGCAAGGACCGGCCCGGTCTTCTCTCCGAGATCACCGGCGCCATCTCGGCCCGCAACGGCAACATCACGAAGGCCGAGGTTACGGTGACCGACGACCGGCGCGGGATCAACAACTTCGTCGTCGAGGTCGCTGATCTCCGCCAGCTCCAGGACATCATCGCCGCCATCCGCGACGTCAGAGACGTCATCAACGTCGAGCGCGTCCGGGGGCTCTAAGTGCCGGCCGCGGCGCGGCCGCGCGCGCGGCCTCGATGAACCGGCGGCGATTCGAGGCGCTGGTCGAGAAGGCCATGCGGCGCTTGCCCAGGCGGTTCAAGGACAAGATCGCCAACATCGCCGTCGTCGTCGAAGACTGGGCCGACGACGAGACCCTCGCCGACGTCGGGGTCGAGCCGCCCGACACGCTCTACGGGCTCTACCGTGGGATCGATCTCACGCGCCGCGACTCGAGCTACGGCAACGTCCTGCCCGACACGATCCACATCTATCAGGGGCCGATCGAGGAAGATTGTGCCGACGAGGCCGAGATGGAGGAGCTGATCCGCGACACCGTCATCCACGAGCTCGGCCACTACTTCGGCCTCGACGACGACACCATGGAGCGCATTGAGGGTTCCGAGCAGTAAGCGGCCGCCGGCGCGGCAGAGTCACGGCCTCGTCGAGGCGCTCGCCGCGGCCGCCCCCCGGTACGCTCCCGAAGATCGGTCGCGCAAGGTCGCGCTCCTCGAGGAGCTCGACGGCGCCGCCGTCCGCGACCCGCGAGCGCTCCTTCGCCTGCACGAGACCCTGTGCTTTCTGCAGGCATACCCTGACGACGCGAAGATCCTCGGGTTCGTCGATCGCGCGCTGGAGACGTTCGCGGCCCGTGTCGATCGACTCGGCCCAGCCGCGCGCCGGCGGCTCCACGATTCCGGTGTCGCCCACAGCACGCTCGACTACCCCTTCGGTTTTCCGATGGCCCGCTGGCTGGCCACGCGATTTCCGGGGGAGACCGAGGTCGCCTGGACCTCGTTCGGAGACGTCGACCGGCTGGACGAGACGCTCTCGTTGCTCGCGACCACCGCGGAAGGCGACGCTTTCAGCGAAGGCGGGATGGGGTGGCGGCAGTGGATCCGCGTCGCCAAGGGCGATCGTCGTCTCACCGACCTGCAGCTGATCCTGGAATTGTTCGAGGGCACGCGGCTTCCCCAGGAGACGCGCGACTGGCTCTTCGAGAGCGTCGGGCTTCCGATCCTCTGGCGGCCGCGTGGCGCCGGAGGCTCGCGGACACTCGCGCGGATCGGCGCGGGCCCCACGTTCTTCCACACGAGTGCGCTCGAGCGGGGCGACGTGGATCTCGTCGAGGCGATCCGGCAGCCGTTGCCGCTTCGACGAGCGTCGCGGGCGCTCGCGGAGACGATGATCGACGCGGCACGCCTGGCGATGGCGACGCGCCAGCGGGAGCTCCACGCCTTCGCCTACCCGAACCCAGACGACGTCCTGGTGGCGGACGCGGGCCGCGGCCTGCGGCTCGTGTTCATCGGCATCGAGCCGGACTTCCGGCTGCCGCTCGAGGGGTACTACGCCTTTCTGGCGCTGAAGAACGGCGTGCCGGTGAGCTACGGCGGCGGCTGGGAGCTTTTCGGCGCGCTCGACTTCGCCATCAACATCTTCGCGTCGTTTCGGCAGGGCGAATCGCCGTACCTGGCGACGCAGCTCCTGCGCGCGTACCGGTGGATCTTCGGCATGCGCACCGTCGTGGTCGACCGCTACCAGCTCGGCCACGAGAGCACCGAAGCGCTCCGCTCGGGCTCGTTTTATTTCTATCATCGGCTCGGGTTCCGTCCGCGCGACCCCGGCGTCGTACGCACACTCGCCGAGGAGCGGGCGAAGATCGCCGCCGATCCCGCCTACCGCTCGCCGATTCCGGCCCTGAAGCGGCTCGCCGCGGCCGAGGTCTTCCTGACGCTCGTCGGCGGTGATCCGGCGCCCGAGCACCGCGTGCGCGCGACGGATGTCTCGGCGCTCGTCGCGCGCTACGTCGCGCGCGAGTTTGGCGGCGACCGCGCTCGGGCCATCCGCGACTCGGCCGAGCGGGTCGCGCATACGCTCGGGGCGCGCCGGCGCGACACGTGGCCTCCGGGTGAGCGCCGCGCCTTCGAGCGCCTGTCGCTCGTCGCCGCGCTCGTCCCGGATCTTTCGGCGTGGTTGCCCGGCGAGCGCCGCGCCCTGCTCGCCGTGATGCGCGCCAAGGGGGGCGGGACCGAGATGGCCTACGTGCGCGGGCTCGACCGGCATCGCCGCCTGCGTCGAAGCCTCGAAGCCCTCGTCCGCGGGTAGCGCTCCCAATCACCGGCCTACTGTTCTAGCTCCGACCGGTAAGTTTTTGCTTGACAGGCACTTTCAATAGTCCTTATGGTTTCAGCAGATGCTGAAATGGTCGGAGCAAGAGAAAGGTGCTGAAATCCGAGGAAGTTCGGCGACAGGTGGCCCAGAGGCTTCGGGAGCTCCTCCCGAGAGCGAAGAGCTGGCAGGAGACGGTCGGCGCCAAGATTGGCGGACAAGTCGCAGATTTGTTGGCTCGATTCCAGTTGGCCGGCCAGGAACACACGTTGGTCGTTGAAGTCACGCCGCTGGGCCAGCCACGCCAGATCCGGGCCGCCGTGACGAGGCTGAACGATATTCGCCGAGAGCTGCCCGGGGCCTACCCGATGGCCGGCGCCGTCTACATCGGGCCCCAAAGCGCCCGAATCCTCAAGAGCAACAACCTCGGCTTCGTCGACCTCTCGGGCAACTGCTACCTCGCCCTGGAGAACGCGCTCATCGAGAAAGAGGGCAAGCGGAACGTCCGGCCCTCGACCCGTCCCCTACGCTCGCTCTTCGCACCGCGCGCCACGCGCGTGATTCGCGTGTTGCTCGTCGAGCCCAATCGCGCGTGGCGGCTGGAAGAGCTCGGCCGCGCGGCCGAGGTGAGCCTCGGCCACTCGCACAACGTGATCAAGCGACTCGAAGAGCTCGCCTGGGTCGAGCGCGACGACAGCCAGCGGTTCCGGCTCTCGAAGCCGGCTGACCTGCTCGAGGGATGGTGCGAGTCGTACACGTATCGAACGAACGAGCGCACCTCGTATCTCGCTCCGGAGCGCGTCACACGAAAGTTCATGGGAGAGGTCGCCCGGGTGGCAGGCGCCGAGGGGCGCCGGTACGCCTTCACCCTGAACGCCGGGGCTGCTTTGCTGGCGCCAAGTCTGAGATTGCCCGCCGTGCACTGCTACCTCGAGGGAGATCCCGCTCCGGTCGCTCGAGCGCTCGGGTTGCGACCGGCCGCGGAGGTGGACGGAGCGCTCCACTTCTTCGCGCCCTACGACCTCGGCGTGTTCTATGGGGCCTTCGAGAAGGGCGGGCTCAAGGTGGTGTGCCTGCCGCAGCTGTACGCCGACCTGGTGAACTACGAGCGCCGCGGACGCGAGCAGGCCGAGCATCTGCGGCGCGAAGCGATGGGCTACTGAACGATCGCGGAAGGAGGTGATCTAGTGGCCAAGAAGAAGGCGACGAAGAAGAAGAAGGGCAAGTAAGGACATCTGACGACGGCGGCACCGAACTTCGACACGGAAGGAGGTGAGACGCTCGATGAAGAAGAAGGCCAAGAAGAAGAAGAAGTAGTAACGCGGCTGCGCTGGTGGGGGGTGGCGGCCTCCCACCGTTGACCATGCGGGAGGGGGCCAACGCCCCCTCCCGTGTGTGCTGTGCTTAAATGACCTTCGTGACCTTACCGGCCTTGAGGCAGCGGGTGCATACGCGCACGCGCCGGGGCTTTCCAGCCATCATGGCGCGCATCGAGACCAGATTCGGAAGCCACCGCCGCGGTGTCAACTTGTGAGCGTGGCTGATCGTATTCCCGACGGAGGGGCCTTTCCCGCAGACGTCGCAGCGCTGAGCCATTTGTGCTCCCTAGAATTGAGATTCCGAGGACCGAGCCGAAGGCACTGTATAGCACAGGGGCGGTCATGAAGCAAACCGCCGCGACCTCGACGCTCGCGACGCCACTGCAGTTCGTCAAGGGCGTCGGCCCGCAACGCGCGGCCCAGCTCGAGCGGAAGGGGCTTCGCACCGTCGAGGACGCCCTCTTCTTCGTGCCCCTCCGCCATGAGGACCGCACCCGGCTGACGCCGTTCCGCTCGCTCGTGCCCGGCCAGGCCGCGACGTGCTCGGGCACGATCGTCGGCGTGAGCCCCCCGCCGCCTGGACGGTTTCGCGTGCCGTTCACCGTCATGCTGCGCGACGCGAGCGGCTACGCCACCGCCAGCTGGTTCGGCTGGCGATATCTGTCCCGCGTCCTCAAGCGCGGCCAGCAGCTCGTGCTGCACGGCCGCGTGGGGCGCTACAAGGGCGCGCTCGTGCTGCAGCAGCCGGACTACGAGATCGTCGAGAGCGGCGAGGACGAGCGCCTGCACACCGGCCGCCTGGTCCCGGTGTATTCGCTCACCGAGGGGCTCCCCCAGCGCGCGCTCCGCTCCCTCATGTTTCGGCTCGTCGAGGCGCACGCCGCCGAGGTGGAAGAGGTGCTGCCCGAGAGCGTGCGCGGGCGCCGGGGACTCGTCGGTCTCGCGCAGGCGATCAAGGACGCGCATTTCCCCGAGACGGACGCGGCCCTGGCGGCGGCGAGCCGCCGCCTCTCGTTCGACGAGGGCCTGCTGCTCCAGCTCGGGCTCGCGATCCTGCGTTCGCGTGTTGCTCGCGCACGCGGCCTGGCGCTCGATCCGCGCGGCGATCTCGTCGCCCGGCTGCGCGCGCGGCTGCCCTGGAAGCTGACGGGCGCGCAGGAGCGCGTGTGGGAGGAGATCCGGCGCGACATGGCGGTGCCGCACCCGATGCATCGCCTTCTTCAGGGCGACGTCGGCTCGGGCAAGACGATCGTGGCCGCGCAGGGCGTGCTGACGGCGATCGAAGCCGGCTACCAGGCGGCGGTCATGGCGCCGACCGAGATCCTGGCCGAGCAGCATTTCATGACGTTCCGCCAGCTGCTCGAGCCGCTCGGCGTGCGCCTGACACTCTTGACCTCCTCGCTCAAGCCGAGCGAGCGGAAGGCGCGGCGCGCCGTCCTGGCCGCCGGAGAGATCCAGTGCGTGGTGGGCACGCACGCGCTCGTCCAGGAGGGCGTCGAGTTTCGCCGCCTCGGGCTCGTGGTCGTCGACGAGCAGCACCGGTTCGGTGTCGAGCAGCGCGCGCGGCTGCGCGGGAAGGGCGAGCACCCCGATCTCCTGGTGATGACGGCGACGCCGATTCCCCGCACCCTGGCCCTCACGATCTACGGCGACCTGGACGTCTCGGTGCTCGACGAGCTCCCGCCCGGGCGCCGCCCGATCGTCACCGTCGCCCGCTCGGAAAGCAAGCGGCGCGCGATCTACAAGTTCCTCAGCGAGCAGGTCGCCGGCGGCCGCCAGATCTACGTCGTCTACCCGTTGGTCGAAGAATCCGAGGTGCTCGACCTCAAGGCCGCGACCGACATGGCGCGTCATCTCGCGGAGGACGTCTTCCCTGATCTCACGGTCGGCCTCCTGCATGGGCGTCTCGGCTTCGAGGAGAAGGACGCGATCATGCAGCGCTTCAAGGCCGGTGAGATCGACGTGCTCGTCTCCACGACCGTCATCGAGGTCGGCATCGACGTGCCCAACGCGTCGGTCATGCTGATCGAGCACGCCGAGCGGTTCGGCCTCTCGCAGCTGCATCAGCTGCGCGGACGCGTCGGCCGCGGCGAGTGGAAGTCGTACTGCATCCTGCTCACCTCCGGCCGTCTCACCGAAGAGGCCCAGCGGCGGGTCGACGCGATGACGTCCACCAACGACGGCTTCCGGATCGCCGAGGTCGATCTCGAGCTGCGCGGCCCGGGCGAGTTCTTCGGGACGCGCCAGTCGGGGCTGCCCGAGTTCCGGGCCGTCGATATCCTGCGCGACACGCACCTGCTCGAGGAGGCGCGCCGCGAGGCGAGCGCGATCGTCGCGCGCGACCGTGAGCTGGCGGATCCGGCGCATCGTGCGCTCCGCACCGCGTTGCTCGCACGCTGGCGGGGCAAGCTCGCGCTGGCGACCGCCGGCTAGCGATGCGTAGGAATACCTGCGTAGGAATGCCTGTTGACACCGGCACCCGCGGGGTCCAGCGTGTTCGCAGTTGTAAGTTGGTGACGTGCCCTTGGGGTGGGGAACCTCGAGCGCGCGCCGACCGAACGCCGCGACCGGATGTCGCGAGGTGCAGTGAGGTGCACCCCCCGCTCCCCTGACGGTCTCCGCAGGCCGCCCGCCCGGTAGCTCTTCGAAGGCTCGGAATCGCCCCGGCAGGTCTCGCTGCCACGGCTCGGCCCTGGAGTCTCTTTCCAGGCTGGGAAAGGCGCGTCGACATGCCCGGTCCGACGACGGGGACACCCGTGGCAATCTTCAACTCCCATGCGGAGTTCATCCACGAGCTCCGCGAGGCCCTCGACCGTGAGGGGCTGCTGACCGTGACCGCGCTCCTGGCCGAGATCCAGGACGGCACCCTCGATCTCGTCGCGTTCCTGGAAGCGCACAACCCGCAGGTGATCGTGTACGACCTTCCGCGTCCCTTCGAGCGTCACTGGAACTTCCTGCGGCTGCTCAAACAGACTCACGGTCTGCGCAAGAAGGCCTGGATCCTCACCACCACTGACAAGAAGGCGCTGGACGCGGCGGTGGGAGCGTCGGGCGTGATCGAGATCATTTTCGGCGAGCCCTATGGAGTCGGCGAGGTCGTGGAGGCGGTGCGCAATGCGCTGTCAAACGGCCGGCCCGCTGAATCCCGAGGAGGACGCGTATGAGCGCGAACAGTCCTTCGCTTGATCGCGTGTACCTGGGGGGTGTGCGAGTTCTCCTGGTTGACAACTCTCAATGCATCCGCGAGGTGGTCACCGCCATGCTCGAGGACTACGGCGCCACCGTGACGGCGGTCGGGACGGCCGACGAGGCGCTGGAGGCGCTGGAGCGCGAGCGGCCCGAAGTCCTCATCAGCGCGCTGGCGATGCCCGACAAGGGCGGCTACTGGCTCATCGGCAAGGTGCGCGGTCTCCCGGCCAATCGCGGAGGCGCGACGCCGGCCGCCGCGCTCACCGGATTCACCGGTCCCGAGCACCGAGCCAGCATCTTGCGCGCCGGGTTCCAGTACCACATCGAGAAGCCCGTCAGCTCGAACAACCTCTCCGGGATCGTCGCGCTGCTGGCGCTCAAGGCTTCACCCACTCCGCAAGGCTGAACCCCCGCATCACGGTGGCGCGGGGCCGTGTTACCTTCCCCGCGTCATGACACGAACGCGACACCCCTCGCTCGATCGCACCTTCCGGTCGGCGTGCGCGTGATCGCCGGAGCGCTGAAGGGCCGGCGGCTCGTGACGCCGCGGGGCGCGACGACGCGCCCGACCGCCGATCAGGTACGGATCGCGTTGATGGACACGCTCGGGCCCTGGCTCCCCGATGCACGCCTGCTCGATCTCTTCGCCGGGGCCGGCGGGGTCGGCTTCGAGGCGCTCTCACGTGGGGCGGCGCACGTGACGTTCGTCGAGCGTGATCCGCGCGCGATCGCCGCCCTCGTCGAGAACATCCGGGCGCTCGACCTCGAGCCGCGGACGTCCGTCGTCCGCGGCGACGTCGCGCGGCAGCTCGAACGGCTGGCCGGCGAGGGGCGCCGGTTCGAGATCGTCTTCCTCGATCCGCCCTACGCGACGGACGACGGCGAGCGCGTGCTCGCGGCGCTCGGCGAGGGCGCGCTGCTCGCGCCGGGCGGAATCGTCATCGCGCAGCACCTGACCAAGCGGCGTCCGGCGCCGGAATATGGCGTGTTGCGCGCGTTTCGCGACCGTCGATTCGGGGAGACGACCTTGACTTTCTTTCGAGCGGGGGGGTAGCCTTACCGCCGTGGCCAAGCGCGCCGTCTATCCTGGCATGTTCGATCCCGTGCACAACGGCCACGTCGACGTCATCCAGCGCAGCCTGCAGATCTTCGACGAGCTCATCGTCGCGGTGGTCGCCAATCCGTCGAAGCAGCCGCTCTTTTCGGTGAAGGAGCGGCTCGAGATGATCGACGAGGCCACGTCGGACCTGAGCAATTTCCGGATCGTCGCGTTCGACGGGCTGCTGATCGACCTGGTGGCGCGCGAGCGCGCCGACTGCATCGTGCGAGGGATCCGCGCTGTGTCGGACTTCGAGTACGAATTCCAGATGGCGCTGATGAACCGCAAGCTCCGCAGCACCGTCGAGACGGTGTTCCTGATGCCCCACGAGAAGTACACGTACATCTCGTCGCGCCTCATCAAGGAAGTCGCCAGCTTCGGCACGTCGGTAGCCGGCATGGTGCCGCCGATCGTCGAGAAGCGACTGGCCGAGAAGTACCCTCCCAAGTAACCCGGCGGTCCGCCGCCGAAGGAGCCACGCCGTGCTGGCCGATCGCTTGAAGACGCTTGCCCCATCGTCGACGCTCGCGGTGCAGGCGAAGGCGCGTGAGCTGCGTCGTCGCGGCGTCGACGTGATCTCGTTCGGCGCCGGTGAGCCGGACTTCGACACGCCCGAGCGGATCAAGAACGCGGCGATCCAGGCGATGCGGCAGGGCCACACGAAGTACACCGAGGTCGGCGGCGTGCCGGAGCTGCGCGCCGCGGTCTGCAGCAAGTTCAAGCGCGACAACGGGCTCGACTACGAGCCGGCGGACATCCTGGTCTCGTGCGGCGCCAAGCACACGCTGTTCAACATGGTGGTCGCCCTTCTGAACCCGGGTGACGAGGTGCTGGTGCCGAGCCCGTTCTGGGTCTCGTATCCCGAGCAGGCGCGGCTCGTCGGCGCCGTGCCGGTCGCGGTGGCGACGCAGGAGCGAACCGGGTTCGACCTGGACCCTGACCGGCTCCGCGCCGCGATCACACCGCGCACGAAGGCGATCATCCTGAACAGCCCCAACAATCCGACGGGCGCGGTCTTCTCGCCGGCCGCGCTGTCCGCCGTCGCCGCGCTCGCGGTGGAGCGACAGCTGATCGTCGTGTCCGACGAGTGCTACGAGGCGCTCACCTTCGAGGGGCGCCACCTGTCGATCGCCAGCCTCGGTCCGGAGATCAAGGCGCTGACGCTCACGATCAACACGTGCTCGAAGGCGTACGCGATGACGGGCTGGCGCATCGGTTTCGCCGCCGGCCCGCGCGAGCTCATCCGCGCGATGACCGACGTCCAGAGCCAGGTGACGTCGAACCCGTCGTCGGTCGCCCAGTGGGCGGCCGTCGAGGCGCTTGCCGGAGCCCAGGACGAGGTCGCCAAAATGGCCGGCGAGTTCGATCGGCGGCGGCGCCTCATCGTGCCGGGGCTCAACGCGCTCCCCGGCGTGTCGTGTGTGATGCCGAAGGGGGCGTTCTATGCGTTCGCGAACGTCTCCGGCCTGTTCGGGCGAGAGTGGAGATCGGCCGAGGGCCCGAGGATCCTCAAGGGATCCCTCGACGTCACCGCGTTCCTCCTCGAGGAGGCGAAGGTGGCGGTCGTCCCGGGCGTCGACTTCGGCTCCGACGATCACGTGCGACTGTCGTACGCGACCAGCGAAGCGCTGATCCGCGACGGCCTGACGCGGATGCGGGCGGCCCTGCAGCGGCT
Source organism: uncultured bacterium (assembly GCA_964450175.1). Lineage (GTDB taxonomy): Bacteria > Methylomirabilota > Methylomirabilia > Rokubacteriales > CSP1-6 > AR31. The sequence goes on from CAYVHH010000246.1 coordinate 21,199, forward strand.
CGCGTGATCGCCGCGCGCCTTGACAGCCCGTGCGAGATTCTCTACTAAGGAGAGCGACCGATGAAGCTTGAAGGCTCCTACGAGGTGAAGGCACCCCGCGAGAAGGTCTGGAGCGCGTTTCTCGATCCCGCGACGCTCCAGAAGGCGATTCCGGGCTGCGAGAAGCTCGAGCTGATCGGCCCCGACGAGTACAAGGCGACGCTCAAGATCGGCGTGGCCGCGGTGAAGGGAACCTTCGAGGGCAAGGTGCGGCTGCAGGACAAGAAGGCGCCCGAGTCCTATCGGCTGGCCGCCGAGGGGAGTGGCGGGCCGGGATTCGTGCGGTCCGACACGCTGATCAGCTTGTCGGACATCGAGGGCGGCACGCGCGTCGCGTACAGTGCGGACGTCCAGGTCGGCGGGCTCATCGCCGGCGTCGGCCAGCGGATGCTCGGCGGCGTGTCCAAGATGATGGCCGATCAGTTCTTCAACCGGATGGGCGAGCTGCTGACGACCGCCTGACCGAGCCCGAATGGCCTCCCGCTATCTCGAGCCGCGTCTGGAGCGCGCATCGCGCGCCGAGATGACGCGGGTACAGACACGGCGCCTGCGCGAGCAGCTGGCCCACGCGGCGGCCCACAGCCCGTTCTACCGGCGCAAGCTCAAGAACGCCGGCGTCAGGCCGGCCGCCGTCCGGACGCTCGCCGATCTTCCGAAGCTGCCCTTCACGACCAAGGACGAGCTGAAGGAGAACCAGGCCGCGAAGCCGCCGTGGGGCGACCTCCTCGCGGTGCCGCTCGAAGACGTGCTCCGCATCCACATGACGTCGGCCACGACGGGCCGGCCCCTCGCGTTCCTCGACACGCGCGACGACTGGTACGGCTTCTATCATTCGTACGCGCGCGCGCTCCACGCCTTCGGCGTGCGAAAGTCCGACGTCGTGATGGCGGCCTTCTCGTACGGTCCGTGGATCGGCTACTGGTCAGGCTTCTACGCGGCGCAAGATCTCGGCTGCCTCGTCTTTCCGGTCGGCGGCCTCTCGACCGACCAGCGCATCGACGCGCTGCTGACCTATCCGATCACGGTGCTCGGCTGCACGCCGTCCTACGCCCTCTTTCTCGGTGAGGCAGCGGCGAAGAAGGGCATCGATCTCGCCAAGGACACGAAGGTCAGGATCACCTGGCACACCGGTGAGCCGGGCGCGTCGATTCCCGCGACCCGGGCGAAGATCGAGACGGCGTTCGGCGCCAAGGCGTATGACCTGCCGGGGCTGACCGAGATCGCGGCGTGGGGGTTCGAGTGCGAGGCGCGTGCGGGCCTGACCCACGTGAACGAGGACTACGGCTACCCCGAGGTGCTCGACGAGCACGGGCGATCGGTCGAGCCCGGCGAGCGCGGGGAGCTGGTCTTCACGAGTCTCTATCGCAAGGCGATGCCGCTCCTGCGCTACCGAACGCGCGACATCGTCCAGCTGGCCGACCGGCGGTGCCCGTGCGGGCGCACCTTGATCGCGTTCGAGGGCGGCGTGCTCGGGCGGCTCGACGACATGAAGAAGATTCGCGGCGTGATCGTCTACCCCCGCCGCGTCGAGGAGCTGGTGCGCCCGCACGCGGACGTCGACGAGTTTCAGATCGTCTTCCGTCGCCATGAAGGCCTCGACGACATCTTGATCCGCATCGATCCCTCGCCGTCGCTCTCGCTCGGGGACCGCGGCGGGCTCCAGGCGAGGCTCACCGAGGACCTCAGGATCGGGCTTGGCATCCGCGTCACCGTCGACGTCGGCGAGCCCGGATCCTTGCCGCGGTGGGATCACAAGGCGAAGCGTGTGCGCGACGAGCGAACGGAGGTGCCGTTTTGAAGGCAGCCCTCTTCCGGGAGCACGGCGGCGCCGAGAAGATTCTGTTCGAGGACTACCGTGACCCGGTGATCGGACCGGCCGAGGTTCTGGTCCGCGTGCGGGCGTGCGCGCTCAATCAGGTGGACATGCTGCTGCTCGACGGCCGGTTCCCGCCGCCCGAGGGCTTGCCCCACGTGAACGGGTGCGAGGTTACCGGCACGGTCGAGGCGATCGGGCCGGGCGTCGTCGGCCTCGCGCGCGGCCAGCGCGTGATCATCTTCCCGGGATTCTCGTGCGGGAGCTGCGAGTATTGCCTGCTCGGCGAGCGGACCGTGTGCGTTCGGTACGGGTACCTCGGCGCCCACAAGGACGGCGGCTACGCCGAGCTGGTGAAGGCGCCCGCCGCCAACGTGCTGCCGCTGCCCGAGACGATGGCGTTCGAGGCGGGCGCCGCGGTGCCGCTCGCCATGCTCACCTCGTGGCACGCGCTGGTGGCGCAGGCGGAGGTCAGACCCGGGCAGACCGTGCTCGTTCAGGCTGCGGGCAGCGGCGTGGGCAGCGCGGCGATCCAGATCGCGCGCCTCTGCGGCGCCCGCGTCATCACGACCGTGGGCTCCGACGACAAGATCGAGTTCGCCAAGGCCCTCGGCGCCGAGCACGTCGTGAACTACCGCACGCGGGACTTCGTCGAGGAGACGAAGAAGTGGACCGGCAAGCGCGGGGTCGACGTGGTCGTCGAGCACATCGGCGGCGAGACCCTCGAGCGCTCCGTCTATGCCCTGACCCGGCTCGGCCGGCTGGTCACGATCGGCTCTCACGACACCCACTGGGGCCGGCTCGACCTGCGCCACGTCTACTCGAAGAACCTCCGGATCCTCGGCACGAATCTCGGGTCGATCGTCGAGCTGAGGACGGTGCTCGACCACGTCGTCAACGGAAAGCTCCGGCCGGTCGTCGACCGCGCGTTTCCCCTCAAGGACGCGCGCGCCGCCGTACAGCACGTGCTGGATCGGAAGAACAAGGGGAAGGTCCTCCTGGTCTCGTGACGCTCGGGGCCCTCCTCGCGCGCGCCGCGCTCCGCCGACCCGACGCCGAGGCCGTCGTCGACGGCCGGCGCCGACTCACGTACGCCGAGCTGGACGCGCGCGCCACCGAGGTCGCCCGAGGTTTTGCTCGGCTCGGCGTTGCCCGAGCCGAGCGCGTGCTCCTCGTGCTCAAGAATCGCCTCGAGCACGTCATCGCGTACTGGGCCCTCCAGAAGCTCGGCGCCGTCGCCGTCCCCGTGAACTTCCGCCTCGCCGCCAACGAGCTCCGCTACGTCCTCGGAGACTCCGGCGCCCGGCTCGCGCTCTTCGAGGACTCGACCTCGGGCCCGCTGCTCGAGGCGGCCCGAGGAACAACGACTCGCCTCGTGTTCGTCGGCGAACGTTCGCCGGCGGCCTCCCAGGCCCTCGCCGGGGCGCTGCTGTTCGACGATCTGCTCGCGGCGCCGGACGACGTCCTGCCCTCCGCGCCGCCGAGCGAGCACGATCTGTCGCTGATCCTCTATACGTCGGGCACCACGGGGCGCCCGAAGGGCGTTCCGCGCACGCACAAGAATCATTACGCCGGTGCGATGGCGCACGTGATCCAGTGCGGCTACACCTGGGGCGAGCGGACCCTGGGCGTCATGCCGCTCTACCACACGATGGGCATCCACGCGCTGACCAGTATGGCGGCGATCAACGGCTGCTTCGTCTGCCAGCCGGATTGGTCGAGCGCGGGCGCGCTCGCGCTGATCGCGGGCGAGCGGCTCACGGCGCTCTACCTGATTCCGACCTTGTTCTGGGAGCTGACCCACGCGCTCGAGCTGGCCCGGACCGACGTCTCCTCCGTGCGCAAGCTCGCGTACGCCGGCGCCCCGATGCTGGCGCCACTCACCGAGGCGTGCGCGAAGACGTTCCGCCCCGACGCGTTCGTGAACCACTACGGGTCGACCGAGATCTATACCTTCTCGGTCTATCCGGATGTGCGCGCCAAGCCGGGCTGCGCCGGGCGGCCCGGGATCCACTCGGCGCTCAGGGTCGTCACCGCGAGCGCCGAGCGGCGAGTCGGGCCCGACGAGATCACCGCGCCAGGCGTCAAAGGTGAGATCATCGCGAGCCTCGAGTCGGACGAGGCGTTCGCCGGGTACTGGAACCGTCCGGATGCGGACGCCAGGGCGCTGCGCGAGGGCTGGTATTTCACCGGCGACATGGGCTGGATCGACGCGGACGGAGATCTCTGGGTGGCCGGGCGCGTCGACGACATGATCATCAGCGGAGGCGAGAACATCCATCCGGTCGAGGTCGAGGACGTGCTGGCCCGCCATGCCGGCGTGAAGGACGTGGCGGTGATCGGCGAGCCCGACGAGAAGTGGGGCGAGCGTGTGGTCGCCTTCGTCGTCCCAGCCGGCGCGCTGACCGCGGAGGTTCTCGACCATCACTGTCGGGCGAGCGGCGATCTGGCGAGCTTCAAGCGGCCGCGCCGCTTCGTGTTCGTCGCCGAGATCCCCAAGACCGCGTCGGGCAAGATCCTGCGACGGCTGCTACGCGACGGCCAGTACACGGAGGTGCGACCATGAGCGAGTTTCTTCGAGTCGAGCGCTCCGGGGCCGTGGCAACCATCTGGATCGATCGCCAGCCTCGGATGAACACGATGACCGTCGCGATGCGCAACGAGTTTCCCGGCATCTTCGCGGGGCTCGAGGCCGACGAGACCGTCCGGGTGGTCGTGATCCGCGGGGCCGGCGGCAAGGCGTTCAGCGCCGGCGGCGACGTGTCCGAGTTTCTTCAGCAGGAACCCGCCGACCTCGAGCGGTGGGGCGACACGCTCACGGCGGCCGAGCGGTGCCGGAAGCCGGTCATCGCCGCCATCGACGGGTATACGATGGGGGCCGGCCTCGAGCTGGCGGTCGCCTGCGATTTCCGGCTGGCCACGTTGCGATCCGAGTTTGCGTTCCCGGAGGTTCGGCTGGGAATGATCCCGGGGAGCGGCGGCACCCAGCGCGCGCTGCGGCTCATCGGCATGACGCGCGGCAAGCTCTTCATGATGACGGGCCAGCGGATCTCGGCCGAGCGCGCCGAGGCGTGGGGGCTGATCACCATGGCGGTGCCGAACGACAAGCTCGACGAGGCGGTGGCCGCGCTGTGCGGCGAGCTGGCCGATCGCGCGCCGCTCGCGCTCCGGACGTTGAAGATGGTGCTCAATCGCGGCGCCGAGGCGCCCCTCGAGACCGCGCTCGAGCTCGAGCGGAAAGCCTACGCGTGGCTCCGCTCCACGCACGACTACGCCGAGGGCGTGACCGCCTTCCTCGAGAAGCGGCCGCCTCGCTACACGGGGAGGTAGACGATGGCTCGATCCTCGTTCGGACTGATCCTGGCCAATCGCGCCGTCGTGCTCGGCGCCGTCAAGGTGCCGGATCTCCTCGACCTCACGGCGCAGGCCGAGCGCTCGGGCTTCTTCGACGCCGTGTGGGCCGGCGACAGTCTCCTGGCCAAGCCGCGCCTCGAATCGGTCACGTTGCTCTCGGCGCTGGCGGCCGTGACCACCAAGCTCCGCCTGGGGGTCGGCTGCATGGCGACGTTCGTCCATCGCCATCCGGTCATGCTCGCGCATCAGTGGGCGAGTCTCGACGTGCTCTCCGGCGGCCGCACCTTGCTCGCCGTGTGCCTGGGCGGACCGAGCGAGGCGAACGCGGCGCAGGCTGCCGAGCACACCGTCATGTCCATCCCGTCCGCCGAGCGCGTGGGGCGACTCGAGGAAGGGATCGTCGTGCTGCGGAAGCTCTTCGGCGGCAAGAACGTCTCGCACCAGGGCCGGTTCTACTCGTTCGACAACGTGACGCTCGAGCCGCGGCCGGCGCAGCAGCCGTGCCCGATCTGGATCGCGTCGAACCCGACCGGCCTCACGTGGAAGGGCGGCGCCTCGGCGTCCGAGGCGGTCATCGAGCGCTCGTTCCGGAGGATCGCGCGCTACGCCGACGGCTGGATGACGAACAAGCTCTCGCCGGACGAGTTCCGGCGGCAGTGGAGCCGCATCGGCACGATGGCGCGCGAGGAAGGCCGCGATCCGGCGAAGCTCGGCAGCGCCCTGTACCACAACATCAACATCAACGAGGACCGGCAGAAGGGGCTCGAGGAGACCAAGGCGTTCCTCGACACGTATTACACCTCGAAGTTCTCACGCGAGTTCGTCGAGCAGTGGACGATCGCGGGCGGCCCGAAGCAGTGCGTGGACGAGCTGCGCGCGTACTTCGAGGCCGGCGTCGGCCACATGGCGCTGCGGTTCGGCTCCTGGGACCAGGTCGGCCAGTTCAAGCGCTTCCTCGGCGAGGTGGCGCCGGCGCTCGGCGGATGACGGGGAAAGGGAGGTCGCGGCGATGAGCTTCGTCGACATGCGCGAGTGGATCGCGCGGCTCGACAAGGAAGGCGAGCTGCGACGCATCACGGCCGAGGTGAGCTGGGACCGGGAGCTGGGCGCCATCGCGCGCCGGGTGCTGGAGAAAAAGGGGCCGGCGCTGCTCTTCGAGCGCATCACGGGCTACGAGACCGGGCGGTGCACGAAGGTGTTTGTCAGCGGCCTCGGGAGTGTCGGACGGCTGGCACTGTCGCTCGGCTTCCCGAAGGACGCGTCCAATCGCGATCTCGTCCAGCACGTCATGAAGCTGAATCGGCAGACGATCCCGCCGAAGATCGTCGCCAGCGGCCCGGTCAAAGAGGTGGTCGTCCGGGGCCAGGACGTCGACCAGACCGAGTTTCCGGTCCCGAAGTGGCACTACCTCGAGGGTGGACGCTACATCCACACGTTCTCCGGCGTCGTGACGCGCGACCCGGAGACGCGGGCGATGAACGTCGGCATCTACCGCGGCATGATCGGCAAGAAGAACACGGCACCATTCCTGTTGATCAAGGGCGGCCAGCACTGGGGCCAGCACTTCCTGAAATACTCCGCGCGCGGCGAGCCGATGCCGGTCGCCTGTGTCATCGGCTGGGACCCGATCATGCCGTTCCTGGCGGGCTCGCCGATCCCGACCGGGGTGTGCGAGTGGGACGTGATGGGCGCGTATCGCGGGGAGCCGGCCGAGCTCGTGCGCTGCGAGACCGTCGATCTGGAAGTGCCGGCCGGCGCCGAGATCGTGATCGAGGGGTTCATCAGCGACGATCCGGCGACGTACGAGACCGAGGGACCGTTCGGCGAGTTCACGGGCTACGTCTCCGACGTGCCGACGCCGCGCCGCACGATGCAGGTGACGTGCATCACGCATCGTCGCGATCCGATCTTCCGCGGCTGTCTCGAGGGCACCTTGCCCGGCTCGTACAGCGAAAACAGCGTGATGTCGTCGGTCCAGCGCGCGGCGATCGCGTGGAACATCCTGACGGCCGCCGGGATTCCCGGCGTACGCGACGTGTTCGTCCCGCCGATCACGAACGGCGTGAACATTGTCGTCCAGATCAAGAAGGCCTATCAGGGCCAGCCCAAGCAGATCGCGGCCGCGCTCTGGGGCTCCAGCGCGGCGCAGTATCGCTACAAGAACGTGACGGTCGTCGAGGAGGATATCGATCCGGCCTCGTACGAGCAGGTCGACTGGGCGTTCGCGCATCGGGTCAACGCCGGCGAGGACGGTCTCGTCGTCTTCCCGGGCATCTTCGGCTCGCCGATCGACCCGAGCACCCCGCCGGAGGATCGAGACGTCGCGCGGCTCGGCACCGGGCTCTGGAACCGCGTGCTGATCGACGCGACGCGGTCGTGGAAGCTGGAGCGCCGCGCCGAGTGGGGCGGCGAACGCTTCCCACCGACCGTCCGTCCGGCCGCCGAGGACGAGGCGAGGGTGCGGACGCGCTGGGAAGCGCTGGGGCTCGGCGACCTCTGAGATGAAGATCACCGAGATCCGAGCGATCCCCCTGGCGGTTCCCCTCCAGCAAGTCGGGCCGCCGTCGTCGTGGGCGGGCGGGGCCGGCAAGCAGATCCTCGTCCGCGCCACCACCGACGACGGGTTGATCGGCTGGGGCGAATGCTTTGCCTATGGCGCGACCGAAGCGGTGTGTCACATCCTCGACGACGCGCTGGCGCCGATCGTCCGCGGGCAGGATCCGACGCAGATCGAAAGCCTCGTCGATCGCATGCACCGCGCGTTGATGATCTGGGGACGCCGCGGCCTGGCGATGATGGCGGTCAGCGGCGTGGAGCTGGCACTCTGGGACCTCGTCGGCAAGGCGCGCAACGTCCCGGTCTGCGAGCTCCTCGGCGGTCTCTGCCAGTCGCGGCTCCGGGTCTACGCGAGCCTCCTGCGCTACGACACGCCGAGCCAGGTCGGACAGGCGGTCACGGGCGCACTGGCCCTCGGCCACAACGCGATCAAGCTCCATCAGACCGATATCGAGTCGGTCGTGGTCGCTCGCGAGGTCGCCGGCGACGACGTCGACATCATGCTCGACACCAACTGCCCGTGGTCGGTCGAAGAGGCGATTCGGATCGGCCGGCGCCTCGAGCGCTTCGATCTGCGCTGGCTCGAGGAACCCGTCTGGCCGCCGGAAGACTACGCGGGCCTCGCGCGAGTCCGGGCCGCGCTGCGCATCCCGATCGCGGCCGGCGAGAACGACGCGACCGTGTTCGGGTTCCGCGAGCTCATCGAGCGCGGCGCGGCGGACGTCGTGCAGCCGAGCGTGACGAAGGTGGGCGGGCTCCTCGAGATGAAAAAGATCGCGGTGCTCGCGGCCGCCGCCAACGTGACGCTCGTCCCGCACTCGTTCTACTACGGCCCAGGGCTCGCGGCGAGCCTGCATCTGGCCGCCGCGACACCCGGCGTTCCGTACGTCGAGTTCCCCGGCACGCCGCTGGTGGCTTCGCTCACCGCCGAGCCGATTCGCTTCGTCGGCGGCGCGGTCAGCGTGCCCGATCGGCCGGGCCTCGGCGCCGACCCTGACCCGGGCCTGCTCTCACGCTATCCGTATCAAGCCGCGGCGGCGCGTCCCTTCTACCTGACGTGAGTGGCTGAAGTGAGCGTCGACATCGTTCGCGCGACAGCCGCCGATCACATTGCGACGGCCCGGACGCTCTTCAAGGAGTACGAGGCCTCGCTCGGGATCGAGCTCACCTTCCAGGGCTTCGCGCGCGAGGTGGCGGAGCTTCCGGGCGCGTACGCGCCGCCTGCCGGCCGGCTCTTCCTCGCGGCCGACGGCGGGGAGCCCGCCGGCTGCGTGGCGCTCCGGCCACTCGACGACGGTATCTGCGAGATGAAGCGCCTCTACGTCCGCCCGACCGCGCGGGGCATGCGGCTGGGGCGCCGGCTGGCCGAGACCGTCATCCGAGAAGCGCGTGAGATCGGTTACACACGCATGCGGCTCGATACCTTGCCGTTCATGAAGGAAGCGTTCGCGCTGTACCGGGCGCTCGGCTTCCGCGAGATCGCGCCCTACTGCGAGAACCCGATCGCCGGGACTCGCTTCATGGAGCTCGATCTCGCAGGCGGCTGAAAAAGGCTTTTTGAGCCGCCTGCGGTTCTTGCGGGCTGCGAGTCTTGGGTGCTAGGCGCGGGCGGGCTCGGCGACCGAGGCGCGCAACACCAGGCACAGCGGAATCGTCGTCAGCACCAGCGCGGAGACGACGACCAGGGTCGTCGAAACGCCGGCCAGGTCGCTGAGCAAGCCGTAGACCGAAGGCGCCAGCGCGGACGACATGATCGTCACCGTGTAGTAGAGGCCGTACGCGCGCGAGCGGCGGTCCGCGGCGACGAGGTCGGCGACGGTCCCGTAGAGCACCGAGGAGGTTCCGTTCAGCGCTACGCCCATCAGCGGCAGGATCGCCAGGGCGATCGGCAGCGGCGAGGGGATCAGCGCCAGGATCCCCAGCGCCGTCGCGGCTTCGGTCAGGACGACGGTGCGGATCACACCGAGACGCTCGGCGGCCACGCCGCAGGCGAACTTGCCGACGGCGCCGCCCGCGAACAGCAGCGCCAGCGCCGTGCCGACGCCCGCGACGGATGAGCCCTTCGCGATCAGCGCGAAGGGGAGGAACGTGAGGAATCCCGTGCGCGTCGCGTTGTCGATCATTCCGATCGCGGTCAGCGCCTGAAAGCCTTTCAGATCTCGAATCCCCCAGCCCGACAGGGCCGCGCGCGGTGTCCGCGTCCGGTCGTCGACCCGGGGCTCCGGCATGCCGGTGGTGAGTCGCGCGAGGACTCCTAGAATCGCGGCCGCCGCCACGAGGCCGATCACGCCATACGCCGCCGCGGCGGTTCGCCAGCCGACGACGAGCGCGGCGAACGCGACCGCCGCCGGCACCGCCACCTTGCCGAGATCGCCGGAGAAGTTGTAGGTCCCGAGAGCGGCGCGCCGCGGGCCCGTCTCGTACGCCTTCGAGACCAGCGAGGACGAGAGCGGGTGCTGGACGCCGGAGCCGAGCCCGGCGATCAGGAGCACCAGGAGCAGCGACAGGAAGCCGCCGACCATGCCGGCGGCGATGAATCCGCACGCGGTGACCGCCGTTCCCGCGGCGAGCAGGCGCCGCTCGCCCCACCGCTCGGCGAGCAGTCCCGCGGGAATCTGGAACGCCGCCATGCCCCCGCTGTACGCCGTGCGGATGATCCCGACCTGCGCGAAGGTGAGGCGGAACTCGCTCGCCCAGATCGGCAGGAGCACGTAGAGGACGTCCGAGAA
>CAYVHH010000247.1:0-5356 GCA_964450175.1 uncultured bacterium
CGAAGTCGGCGCAGGGCCTGCCGGTGTCGCCGTCGAGCGCGACGAGCCGGGCGTCGAGCGTGCCCATGAAGATCCGCGTCCGGCACGGCCGACCCGGTGTGGAGGCGGGGTCCCCCCACGCGGCCACGCCCCGCGAGGTGACCTCCGAGTAGCCGTGCGAGAGATCGAGCGCGGCGTCGTACTCCCAGAGCTTCGCGCCGGTGCGCGGATCGAGCGCGATCACGTGGTTGTACGGGGTGCTGAGAAAGAGCTTGCCGTCGACGAGGATCGGCGTGGCCTCGAAGGCGGCCTTGCGGTCCAGCGGCGCGCTGCGACCGAGGGCCCCGGTGCGGTACGTCCAGGCGAGGCGGAGCTGCCCGACGTTGGTCCGGTCGATCTGCGTTGCGGCGGAGTAGCGCGCGCCGCCGGGGTCGTTGCCGTAGTGGGGCCACCCGATATCGGCGGCGGGCTGGGCCATCGCGGCGGTGGCGACGACCGCGCAGAGCACGGCCGTGATGAGCACGGCCGCGATCAGCACGGTCGCGACCGGCGGTTGCACCCTCACCACGGACTCAGCGTAACGAGCGCGTCCGCGGCGCCGGCCGGTGGTCCATCGGTCAGGCCGGCGTCGAGCGCCTCTTCACGTCGATCGCGGTGACGGCCGGCCCCTCGGAGGACTCCGAGGCGGCGGCGGGTGGGGTGGAAACGGCGAGATCGGCTGCGATCACCGGGGGTGCGATGGCGCCCATCGAGCAGAGCGAGACGATCGAGCAGGTCGAGTAGATCACCCAGCGGTTCATGGGACGGTTCCTTGCGCGGCCGGCGCGGATGGCGCGCGGCCGCCGTTCGGGGCACGTCGACGTCTACGGGGGTAGTCAGACGGTCGGGCCGAACGGGAGTGGAGGGGCGCGGGAGAGCGGTGAGGAGCCCTGGACCGAGGGGATCGGGCCGGAGTCGGGCGAAGCGATCGTGTCCGGGGTGCGAGGGGCCGGCCGGTGGATGGCCACTCCCGCGGCACCGACGCCGCTGCCCGTCACGACGAGGTAGACGACGTCGTCGAAGTCCGCGCCGTCGTAGAAACCGCCGATCCAGGTCGGGTCCGCCGGGGAGGCGTGGGCCAGAGGCCGGAGCACGACCAACAGGGCCACGGTCAGGACCGCGACCCAGAAGGCGAACCACCGTCGGCTCCTCATCGGGCGAAAGCGTACCACCGCCGGCGGCCGGAAGGTAGCCGGCGTGACGGGAAGCGCAGCGTGGGCCTCAGACCGCGGGCTCGCCCGCGGTCACCGCGATGCACTGCCCCGAGAGGTTCTTGGCCGCGTCGCTGCAGAGGTAGACGGCCAGGGTGGCGATGTCCTCCGCGGTCGACATGCGCTTGAGGGGCGATCGCTCGACGAACCGCTTCCGCTCCTCCTCGACGGGCACCCCCTTCACCTGAGCCTGGCCGGCGATCACGCGATCGATCCGGTCGCCCGCGACGGCGCCGGGCGCGATCGCGTTGACCCGGATGTTGTGCGGGGCCAGCTCGAGCGCCAGTCCGTAGGTCATCCCGACCTGGCCGGCCTTGGCCGAGCAGTAGCCGATGCGATAGGCGAGACCGCGGCGGCCGGCGGTCGAGGAGATGTTCACGATCGCGCCCCCGCCCGCCTTCAACATTTCGGGCACGGCGAAGCGCGTGCACATGTACGAGCTCGTGAGGCACGAGTTGATCGTGTAGAACCAATCCTCGGCGGTGTAGTCCTGAACCGGCTTGGTGGGCCCGCCGTCACCGGCGTTGTTGACGAGGGTGTCGAGCTTGCCAAAGGCCTTCACGCCGGCCTGAACGATGCGCAGCACGTCCGCCTCGACGGCGGCGTCGCCCACGACCCCGATCGCCCGGCCTCCGTCAGCCTTGACCAGCGCCGTCGTCTCCTCGACCAGATCGCGCGAACGCGCCGCGCAGATCACGGCGGCGCCTTCGCCGGCAAACATTCGGCTCATCACGCGCCCCACACCCTTGCTCGCGCCCGTGATGAGTGCGACGCGCCCTGCGAGCTGTCCCATCAGCCTGTCTCCCCTCTGTTCGGCGGCGCGTCACTGGAACGCGCGGATCATCTCCTCGAGGGCGACCATCTGTCCGCCGCGAGTCGATGAGGCGACCACGATCAGCGTGCGCACACCGGTCGCCAGCCACGCCTCGACCCCGTCGCGAACCTCGGCGGCGCTGCCGAAGAGCGTGACGTCGCGCAGCCAGCGATCGGACATGAGCTCGGGCACACGCTGGGTCTCGCCCCGCGCGAGCGCCGCGCGAATCGCGAGCATCTCATCCTCGTAGCCGGCCTCGATCCAGTAGTTCTGGTAGTTGGGCAGGCGCACGTACGAGGCAAGGGTGCGGCGCATCACCGCTGCCGCCGCGGCGCGGTCGTCGTCGATGCAGGTCGGCACCATGTTGCCGATGAAGAACTCCGGGTCGCTCCGGGCCCCCGCCGGCAGGTGGCTCAGCGACGCGGCCATGTGCGACCGTGCGCCGTTCGCCCACACGGCGCCCCGCGCGATCTCGCCGGACAGCTCCACCATCCGGCGACGGAGCGTGGCGAGGACGATCGGCGGCAGCGCCCCGACCTGGGGCGCCGCCGCGACCACGTCGCCGACGAACGCCCGGATGTCGTCGAGGGGCCGGCCCGGCTGGATCCCGAGACGTTCGTGTATGGGTCCATGACTCACGCCGACCCCGAATCTGAATCGGCCGCCGGACAGCTCATGGATCACCGCGGCGGTCTGCGCGTAGTCGAAGGCGTGCCGCGTATAGATGTTGGCGATGCTGGTGCCGAACGCGATCTCGCGCGTCGAGAGCGCCAGCGCCTCGCAGAGCGCCATGCCGTCGCCCGGGCTCGGACAGTAGAGGCCGGTGAACCCCTCGCGCTCGAGCCGCTGCGCCATCTCGAGCGTCGCGCGGCGGCGGCCGGCCACGGCGATGAGACCGACCGCCGGTTTCGTGACCATTTTCGGGAGTATAAACGCTCCGGGCGCGCTTGCCACCCGTCCGGCGCATCACTATTATCTGCGGCACCCTAGGTGTGCGCGCTGCAGGCCGTCGCGGGGCTGGGGCCCCGCCGGCCGAAACGCGCTCGCAATTGAAGAGGAGCCCCCATGAAGATCCACAACCTGTACGTGGACAAGAACGGCGAATCGCACTTCCGGGACGTCGAGGTCGAGTACGCGGAGTCGACGCGCGCCGGCCGGCTCACGAAGCGGATCCCGGCCACCGGCATCATCTTCCGCGAGGTTCAGCCCGACTACGATCTGGACTGGCATCCGGCGCCGCGCCGGCAGTACATCATCAACCTCGACGCCGGCGTCCAGATCACCGCCAGCGACGGCGAGGCGCGGCGCATCGGTGCCGGCGAAGTCATCCTCGTCGAGGACACGCACGGCAAGGGACATCTGTCGAAGGCGATCGACGGCAAGCTGCGGAACTGCATCTTCGTCACGCTCGAGTAGGCGCGCATAGCGCAACGCTGCGCCGTGCCAGAATGAGCAACGACACCGTCCGTCGCGAGACTCGTTGTCACAAAACGCCGCGGCCGCGCGCACCTGTTCGACGCGGCGCGGCGCGGCGAGTCGTCGCCGAGTGCTCACGCGATTTCCAGATTTTCTGTCGCGTCGACGCCTCGAATTTTCCAGCCGAATCGTGGTGTGGCACTCACCGTGCACCCGCGCCGACCGCAGCGAAGCGGCGGGTCTTGCGCGGGCCGAGTTCTTACATGTAGTAGGACGGCTCGGGGACTTGGTGGTCTTCGCGATCGAGAAAGGAAGACCGCCATGCTCCGATCGTGGAAGCTTGTGCTCGTTCCGGTCGTCGCGCTCGCCTTCTTCGGCGCCGCGCCGACCTTTCCGGCTCAGTCGCCGGAACGTCCGCGCGTGTTCCTCGACACGACGTACGTCGCGCCGGCGGGACGACAGACCAGTATTCCGGCCGGCGGCGATCTCCAGGGCGCCCTCAACTCGGCACAGCCCGGCGACACGATCATCCTCCAGGCGGGCGCCACCTACACCGGTAACTTCACCCTGCCGGTGAAGAGCGGCACCGCCTGGATCTACGTTCAGAGCTCCGCGCTGTCGAGTCTGCCGGCGGCGGGCACCCGCGTGGGCCCGGCGCAGGCGAGCCTCATGCCGAAGATCGTGAGCCCCAACACCACGCCGGCGATCAGCACTGCGGCCGGCGCCCACAACTTCCGATTCGTCGGAGTCGAGATCACCACGACGTGGGCGTCCACGACCGCCACCAACTACGTCCTGGTCTCGCTGGAGGCGCCGGGGGGCAACACCGCGGTCGCCCAGGCGCCGACCGATATGGTCTTCGATCGCTGCTACATCCACGGCACCCAGACCGGCAACGTCCGGCGGGCGATCTTGATGAACAGCGCGCGGACGGCAGTGGTCGATTCGTACCTGTCCGACCTGCACGAGGTCGGCGCCGACAGCCAGGCGCTCGCGTCCTGGAACGGTCCGGGCCCCTTCAAGATCGTCAACAACTATCTGGAGGGCTCCGGCGAGAACATCCTCTTCGGCGGCGCGGATCCGGCCATCCTGAACCTGGTGCCGTCCGACATCGAGATCCGCCGGAACTACCTCTTCAAGCCGCTCTCGTGGCGGGTCGGCAGCGCGAGCTACGCCGGCATCCACTGGTCGGTCAAGAACCTGCTCGAGCTGAAGAACGCCCAGCGCGTCCTGATCGACGGCAACCTGCTCGAGAACAACTGGGGGGACGCCCAGAACGGCTACGGCGTGCTGTTCACGGTCCGCAACCAGGACGGCACCGCGCCCTGGTCGAACGTCAGCGACGTGACGTTCACGAACAACATCGTGCGCCACAGCGGCGGCGGCGTGAACATGATGGGCGCCGACTACCTCCACCCGAGCCAACCGACCCAGCGCATCCTCATCCAGAACAACCTCTTCGACGACATCAGCGGCACCGGGTGGAACGGCACGGGCACCTTCTTTCAGATCATGGACGGCGGCAGCGACGTCGTCGTGGATCACAACACCGTGCTGCAGAGCGGGAACATGATCACCGCGACCTATTCGTCTGCCCTGGTTCCGGCCTCGAGCTTCGTGTTCACGAACAACATCGTGCCGTACAACCAGTACGGAGTCTTCGGTGACTACGGCGTGGGCCTCGGCATGCTGGCGATCAACGCGTACTTCCCGGGCTCCTCGTTCGCCCGGAACGCGATCGTCGGGGGCCTCGCCTCGAATTTCCCGGCCGACAACTACTACCCGTCGGCGCTCGCCGCGGTCGGCTTCGTCGATCTCGCCAATCGCAACTACGCGCTGGCTCCGGGCACCCCGTACGTGCGCGCGGGCACCGACGGCAAGGACGTCGGCGCGGATT
>CAYVHH010000248.1:0-6326 GCA_964450175.1 uncultured bacterium
CACCGCAGGCGGCCGTGAACACCCCACGGGAGCATCCTCACGCGACCGGCCGAGGGCTCGACGCGCATCTCGACGAAGCTCTGGAAGAACGGCGCCACGTTGTAGTCGAAGGCCGCCGACAGCCACTCGACGGAGAACGGCCAGGCTCCGAAGCGCTTGGTCCACACCCAGAACGGCCACTTCCAGCGCGGGGTGTGAAAGTCGATCTTCGCGGTCAGGGCCGCAGTGCTCGGGTGAAACGCCCACTGCGGCACGGCGGGTGAAGCCGGCCACGCCAGCGCGGTCCCCGACGAGAGGTAGGCGCCGCCGCCGCCGTTGACCACGTGGTACATCATGCGGTCCGTTCCCGCCGCCCGGTAACGCTCGAGGTAGAGCTCGAGGTCGTGCGTGTCGCCGGCCATCACCAGGTCGACCTGGTGCTCGCGGAGGAGCTCGTGGATCACGGCGAAGTCCGGATCGCCGGCGGCCTGGTACAGCCCGCCCGCATACAGCGGATGTCCGAGGACGACCATCTTGAACTTGTCGGCCGAACGGTCGAGCGCCACCCGGAGCCAGGCGAGCTGGTCGGGATCCACGCGGCGGAGCACACCGGTGTCGACGGTGATGAGGGCGAAGCGGTCGGTCTGGATCTGGAAGTAGGGCGCCTGCTGGAACCCGGTGGGCACCTCGTACTCGCGCCGCAGCCGCGCCGCCTCGCCGATCAGCCACGCGATCCGGTCGTCGGTCGTGCCGGTCAATCGGTTGTCGGCCTCGACCCGTGCGCGCATGGCGACCTTCGCCGCCTCGGGGGTGAAGAACGTGGCCACGAAGCCTTCGAGGGCGTCGTACCAGTCGTGGTTGCCCGGAATCGCGTAGACGGGTTTGTCGAATCCCTTGAACGGCAGCCAGAAATTCGCCTCGTAGTCTTTCATCGAGCCGGTCGGATAGATGACGTCGGACGAGATGACCATGAAGCGGACGTCGGCACCGGCCCGGATGAGCTGATCGCGCAAGATGTGCTGCGAAGCGTCGCCCTCTCCGGGATCGCCGATCACCAGGAACCCGAAGTCTCGGCCGAGCTCTGGAGGACTGAGCGCGAGTGCTCCGGCGGGATCCGCTGGGGGCGCCGAGGCGAGGACACTGCGCGTCATGGCGATTCGCCAGGTGTCGGTGCGGTGCTCGGCCCAGGAGTTGTAGATCCCGGCCGCCCAGTTCTCGGAGTTGAAGTACCAGCTCATTCCCCAGATCGGTACCGTGGCTACCGCGACCGCGACGATCGGCAGGCCCATCTGCAGACCGCGCTCGAAGACGAAGGGCAGCGAGTCGCGCATCTGGTGAAAGCGGATCCAGATGCGAAAGCTCCGGACCAGATAGGCGCGCAGTATTCGCTCGAGCAGTCCCAGGGGGCGGTCGAGGGGTCCCTTGAGAAGTCGCGTCCACCCGCGGAGCTCCAGCGGCCACGTCGCGCGACGCAGCGCGAATCGGGTCGGGCCGAGCACGCCGATGGCGATGAGGAACGCCGACACGACGTCACCCGCCACCGCGACGATCGGCGCGAGCAGGCCCACCAGGGTCCACTCGGCTTCCATCCGGCCGACGTGAGTGGCGAAGAGGATCGCGACGATTGCGGCGATCCAGCGCCGGTCGTACGGCCGACGCGCCGTCTCCTCGTGCGCCAGACGCTCGCCGAGTCGGATCATGTCGGGATGATCCGGCAAGCCGAAGCTCCGGATCATCGTGGTGGCATCGCGGGACGGCAAGGGCGACGTCACCATGTTCCAGCCCACTCCGACGATGCGCAGCGCGCCGGCGATGGTGATGGTCCACAGGGTGGAGCGTCGCCACAGCGCGAAGAGAAGAATCGCCATCGCGACATTGCCGGCGACGGCCAGCGCGATCGTCAACGTCGTTCGCCGGTCCTGGCTCCGCCGGAGCTCGACGGCCCGCTGGACGGCGTCGATGACGAACGAAGCGCCGAGGAGCAACATCAGCGCCGTCTCGGCCAGCCCGGGGGCACCGACCACCAGCAGCCCCATCAGAAAGGTCAACCCGGCGCTCGCATAGGCTGACCGCTGGACGTCCTGACGGACGCGCCGGAAGGCGTGCAGGACCTCGAGCAGACCCGCGACCATCAGCAGTGTACCGACGAGCCGCAGGGCCCCCGGGCCTAACAGAAGAGGTGCTGCGGCGGCGAGCGCGGCGAGCCCGAGCGCAAAAGTTCCGAGCCCGAACCGCTCGCGCGTGACCTCTTGCGGGGAGAGCGGAGCGTCGCGATTCATGCGGTCAGGGACGCGCCCAGGCGCTGCCGACCTGGACGTAGACGGCGGTGTTGTCCGGGCCGAACGCAATGTCCAGGCCCATGTGAATGCCGTACTTGCGGGCGATCTCGTAGCGGAAGCCGAAACCGCCCGTCGCGATCGTCAGCGTGTTCTGAAGGCGCTCGAAGTCGTTCCACGCCGCGCCGAAGCCGGTGAACGCTACGACGCTGAAGCGATTCCAGAACTGCCAGCGGAGCTCGGCCTCGATCTGCGCGACCTCGTCGCCCTGGTATCGCATGATCGGCGCGCCGCGGAGCGTGATGAAGGGCTTCAGATAGAATGGCGCATCGCCAAAGGTTGCCGCGCCGTCGCCGCGCAGCCCGAGGTAGAGCGTGCGAAACAACGGGACGTACTGGATCGCGGTGAGCTGCACGCGCTCGAACTCGTCGTCCGCGCCCAACGCGGGATCGAAGACACCCACGAGCACTTCGACGAACGCGCCGCGAAGCGGCGTGAACATATTGTCTCGCGTGTCGTAGGTGAAGGACGGCGTCAGCCCCCCCACGTTCGAGTCACGCTTGAAGTCGGGCAGCCCCGCCGCTCCGGCAGGCGCGTCGAAGGTCACGCGCGTCGCGGCGAAGGCGTACCCGAGACCTGCCCAGAAGGTCGTATCGCCCAGCCGGTACTTGGCCCGCACGACCCCGCCCGTGGGCTCGAGGTTGTACCGAAGAGGGTGGTCGTTCAGTCGCGAGTCCTGGCCGATGCCGTGGAAGTCGAGATTCGCCGACAGATGAGTGAAACCGATCTGAGTTTCAAGTCGATCATCGAACCAATGCCGCACGTCACCGACGAGAACGCCCCACGAACCGTTCTCGGTTCCGAGTCCTCCCGCAATCGTGATGTCCGGCCGGCCGAAGCCGGCTCGTGCCTCGCCCAGCGGCTTGCTGAGAAACGCCAATGCGCCGGCGGCACCGTACCCCACCGCCGGTTCCGTGATCGGGATGGCCACGGGAAGAAATCCATATTTCTCGTCGAGGAAGCCGCTGACATCGAGCCATCCGTCCTCCGCCGAGCGGAACTTCGAGGGCGCCCGCGTCGTGTCCTGAGATGGTTCGATCGTCGTCTGCGCCCCTGCCGACGATGTGCAGAGCACGACCGCCACCAGGATCGAGATTGCGCGAACGGTCGACATGGCTCTCGCACGCCGCGTCTCCGCGGTCATCTTGCACGACGTCGCCGGCGCACCTACGTCGTCGCCCGCCGCGCCGAATCGCGCTCGCGCCGCGCAAAGCGAAGGTACGCCGCCACACTCAGAAAGTTGATCACGACCGCGATCATATTCCAGGCGATGACCGGCCGGGACGCGATCAACAGGCCGTAGTAGATCCAGCCGATCTGAAAGACGCCCATGATGCCCGCCATTCTTGGACTCATGCCCCGACTCGACCGGCGCCTGAGCATCGCGATCAGGTCCGGCAACCCGGCAAAGGTCGTGCCCGCACCCGCGACGAAGCCGAACACTTCGGACCGTTGAAATCTGGGCGCGAGCAGGCTGGCCGTGTCGTGGACGACCAGGCCCGCGCAGCCGGACATCACCAGCACGCTCGCCATGAGCAGCGCGAACGTCAGCGTGTTGCGAGAATCCATGTCATCTCCGTTTGCTCGCGTCCAGGTGGATGGTCTCGGCGGCGAAGTTGCTCGCGGTCGCCGGGTGCAGGTGGGGAGGCTACTCGGTGGCCCTGAGCTTGACGCCCTCGGCCGCCAGCTTCAAGCTGGCGCCCTGGGTCGTGCTCCTCATCTCTATCACCACTCCGTGCTGGTTTTTCATCGCGGTCACGACGGGGCCTCCACCCAGCGTCGCGCCCGCCCCCGACGCGGTGTAGTTGCCGCTGAACTCCCCCAGGTTGCGCAGGTTGTAGACACTCCCGGCAGCCTCCGCCCGATTCATGCCGACCTCGGATACGGCCAGGCCCTGGACCTGGATGGGATACGTTTTCCCGTGATAGCTGAGCGTCGCCTTACCCCAGCTGAACCCTGCGCCGACCGCCGCATGGCCTTGCGACAGCGTCAGCGTGGCATCGGCTTTCTCGTCCTGACCGCCTGCCGACCCGCCGGCGAGCGACATCAAGATCAGCATGGCCATCGCACGAGTCATGCTAGGCCTCATTCCTCCGAGGCGACCGATCGAGGCCGGGCGCGCCATTCCCCGATCTCGAGAGCGAGAGAGGACTGTCTGCGTCGGTGCGGCGCATCTCGGTGGGCAAGGTCATGTGCATCACCAATCCGCCCGTGGCGCGCCGCTCCGCCTGAAGACGACCGCCATGCGCCTCGACGATCGAGCGACTGATGGACAGCCCCATACCAAGCCCGGCGGGCTTCGTGGTGTAGAACGGACGGAACAGCCGGGTGAACACGGCGTCGCCGATCGGCGGCCCTGAGTCTCCGACCGACACGGTGATGTGGCCCGGCGCCGACGCCGAGGTCGACACCTCGACCTCGCGGGCGTCCGGCTGGAGGCTCGCCATGGCCTCCGCGGCGTTCCTGATCAGATTCAGCAGCACCTGCTGGATCTGCACGGAGTCGACGGCGACCCGCTCCAGATCGGGCGCGAGCCGAAGCACGAGACGCGCACCGTGACGCTCGGCCTCTGCGCGGGCGATGACGTGAAAGTCTCGAACCAGCTGATTGACGTCTACGGGAGCTCGCTCGAGCTCGCGCCGCCTGAAGAGGCTGGCCAGCCGCAGGATCAGGTCGGCCGCTCGCGTGGCGTCGGCGACGATGTCGGCGAGCACGTCGCCGAGCTCATCCGTTCGCACTCCGCTGGCCAGCAGCCGCTGGGTCGCCTGCGCGTTGGCCCGAATCGCGGTCAGGGGCTGATTGAGCTCGTGGGTGAGCGCGACGGTGAGGTCCCCCAGCAGCGCAACGCGGGCGACATGGGTCAGCTCGTCGCGCAGCCGTCGCGCGGCTTCCTCCGACTCGTGGCGCTGCATTGCAGCCATCATGATTTCACCGGCGAGCCGAAGACGCTGGATGTCCTCGGGCATCCACAGGCGCGCCTGGAGCGAGGTGGCGAGCGCGATGACTCCCGATAGTCGGCCGGCTCTGAAGAGGGGGACGGCGACGTGAGAACGAATACCCATCGCGCGGAACACTTCGCGCTCGGCGGCGGCCTCGAAGGGAAGATCGCCGGGCACTCGGCTCAGAGTCGGGCAATGCCCGTGACGCAGCTGCTCGAGATACCAGCGCAGGTCGACTCGGAACGGTGTCGGCAGGGCGGGGGCTCCGGACGAGTGCGTCACTGTCAACGCGTCTCCGTCCTCGGAGAACCACGCGAACGAGCTTCGTTCGACACCGGCGCGAGACGAGAGCCGCCCGAGTCCGTCTCGGATACGCTCGTCCAACGTTTCGGCCGACGCGTCGGTGAGCGAGCTCACGAGATCCGCGAGGAGACGCTCGAATCCTCGAGACGACTCCAGCACCCGGGTCGAGACAGTGTCCAGCTCCAAGTCGTTCTCCTCTTCGCGCGATTGCCGCCAACGGGATTTTTGCAGGATTCGTGCCCAGCGTCCACAGCGCCGTCGGGCAACTAGTTCGGGGCCGCGTGGGTCATCGCCCCGGCGAAGCAGACTATGTTGGATGGGACTCCGGAGAAGCCGATGCGTCCCCGGATCGGCGAGAGGCGGCGCTAGGACTCGCTCGACGAATTCGCGGGCCGATTGATCCCGAGCCTGGCCATCCGACGTCGTCGAGTCGTGGGCGGTCGGATCTTCGCGGCTCGGCGCGTAGTGCCGTGACCGACATCGACGCGTCCATGGTCTCAAGTCCATGCGACTAGGGTCTCAATCGATCTTCGCGTCTGAGGTGCCGTTGTCCCAGCAGGTGAGACGTGCTTGCCTCAGTCGGTGTGTGCGCGTCCTTCCGCGTGGCGCGCGTTCCGAGTGCAATCCCACAGTTGAAGTGATGGCACTGGAATTGCCGCCGCCACGCGAGTCGATACATGGCCAACGACCCGAGAGCGGTCAGCACCATCGAGCACATTCGCCGTGGTGAGCGACTACGGCGCTCGTCTCCGCCAAAGGTCGCATTGAA
>CAYVHH010000249.1:0-7896 GCA_964450175.1 uncultured bacterium
GGTCGCCTCGATCATGACGACGCGCGACGAGATCGCGCGGCTCAACCAGGAGCTCGCGCGCGTGCGCGACGAGCTCGCGAAGCGCGAGGGCGATCTGGTCCGAGTGCGCCAGGAGGCGGACAAGCTGCGCGCCGACCTCGAGCGCCTCAAGCAGATCGACTTGCAGCTCGAGAAACGGAAGTGAAGGCAGCGTGAAGCAGAAGGTCCTCGTGGTCGACGACGACGCGGCGATCCTTGAGGTGCTCGAGATGCGGCTCACCGCGATGGGCTTCGACGTGACCGCCACGAGCGATCCCCGCCGTGCCCTCGAGGCGACCGAGGCCGGTCGCTTCGATCTCGCCCTGCTCGACCTGCGCATGGAGCCGACCGACGGCATGCGGCTCATGGAAGGGCTCCACGAGCGGCAGCCGCGCCTGCCGGTGCTGATCATGACCGCGCACGGCACGATCCAGACGGCGGTCGAGGCGGTCCGCCGTGGCGCGTTCGACTACCTCACCAAGCCGTTCGTACGCGATGAGCTGCGCTCGAAGATCGCGCGGACCCTCGCAACGCGCCGCTGGGCGCGCGACCGCGAGCGGCTCCTGACGGTCGGCCAGGCGCTCGCGTCGTCCGGCGTGATGGCTCGCGTCCTCGACTCGGTGGCCCAGGCCACGGTGGAGGCGACCGACGCGGACCGCTGCGTCGTCTTCCAGCTCGAGCAGGGACGCCTCGTCCCGATGGCGAGCGCGGGCTCGCCGCCGACGGCCTGGCACCGACTCGAAGCCGCGGCGTCGGCGGCGATGGACAAGGGCATGCCGATCACCATGTCGGCGGCCGCCGACGGCGCCGACATCGGTACGATCGTGGCCGCGCCGCTGGTCGTTCAGCGCGGCCCGGCCGGCGCGCTCGTGATCGAGACCGCAGCGCGGCTCGAGCCGGGCGAGGACGATCTCGAGCTGCTGGCGCTCTTCTCCTCGCAGGCGGCGATCGCCATTCGTAACACCCACGACCTCGAGAGCCTCAAGAGCGGCGCGGTCGCGGCGCTCGGACGCATGGCGACGCAGGTGGCCCACGAGGTGAAAAATCCGCTGGCCGGACTTCGGCTCTACGTCCGTCACCTGGAGCAGCACCTGGTGAAAGTGGACGACCCCGCCGGACGGGACCTCGCCGGCAAGATCGCGGTGACGGTCGACCACTTGACGAGCGTCGTCGCCGAGATCACCGCGTTCGGCAGGCCGCCGGAGCTGCACCGCATGCCGACGGCCCTGCATCCGCTGCTCGACGAGTGCCTCGAGCTGGCTCGGGCTCGCCGGCCCACCGAGGGCGTCGAGATCATCACGGCCTATGATCCGTCGTGTCCGGACGGCCGGCTCGACAGCCGCGAGCTCAAGAAGGCCTTCCTGAACCTGATCCTCAACGCGCTGGAGGCGCTCGAGGGCGCGGGGCGGTTGACCGTCGCCACCTCGTACTCGGCGGCGACCGGGACGGTGACCGTGACCATCGAGGACACCGGCCCGGGCATGACCGAGGAAACGCTGTCGCGGGCCTTCGATCTCTTCTTCACGACCAAGCCGGACGGGACCGGGCTCGGCATGTCGATCGCGCGCTCGGTCATCAACCTGCACGCGGGCGAGCTCACGGTGGCGAGCCGCGTCGGCGAGGGCACGCGCGTCCAGGCCCGTCTTCCGCTCGAGCCGTCACCCGATTCAACCCGGCCGTCGAGCGCCGGCAGCTAGCGGTCGCCGGGCACCGGCTGGTTCCGATGGGCGTTCAATCTGCAGGGCCTTGCACCCTTCGCTACCATGGGACGGGTGAGAGCCGACAAAATCACACGGAGAACCATGTCGACCCGTCCGAGATGCAGAACACATCGCGATGAAGATGAATAGGACACCAATCGGCGCTCCTCGATCCAAGCCGCTGGGGCAGAGCGCGCGGCGAGCGCATCAACCGCGACCCGGGCCATTGAAGCACCCACAGACGAAGACGGCACCGCGGAGCCGGCTCGCGCCTATCTCAGGCCACCCTCGATCCAAGCCGCTGTGGCAGAGCGCGCCGCGAGCGCATCAACCGCGACCCGGGCCATTGAATCACCCACAGACGAAGACGGCGCCGCGGAGCCGGCTCGCGCCTATCTCAGGCCACCCTCGATCCAAGCCGGTCTCACGGACCCCGCTCCAATGAAGCGCAGCCACATGATTCTCGTCGTCGACGACGAGAAGACGATCGCCGACGGACTGCGCCTCACGCTCGAGAGCGAGGGCTACGGCGTGCGCACGGCCGGAAGCGTGCGCGAAGCGCTGGGCGCGGTCGTGCAGGGCGATCCGCACGCCGCGATCGTGGATCTGATGCTGCCCGACGGCGACGGTCTGCAGCTCACCCGCGAGCTCAAGCGGCGCGATCCTGCTCTCGAAGTGCTCGTCATCACCGCCTACGGATCGGTGCGCAAGGCGATGGAAGCCACGAAGGGCGCCGGCGCGTTCCACGTCCTCGAGAAGCCCTTCGAGCCGGACGAGCTCCTCGGGCTCCTCGAGAACGCGCTCGAGCATCGCAAGCTGGTCGGCGAGAACGCCGACCTCAAGCGCCGGCTCGTCGAGCAGGTGACCGATACCGAGATTCTGGGCAGCGCGCCGGGCATCCAGCGCGTGCTGGAGACGGTCGCGGCGGTGGCCGATGCGGACGCCAACGTGCTGATCGTGGGTGAGAGCGGCACCGGCAAGGAGCTCCTGGCCAACGCGCTCCACGAGAAGAGCCGGCGACGGGGCGGTCCGTGGATCAAGATCAACTGCGCGGCGCTGCCGAAGGACCTGATCGAGTCGGAGCTCTTCGGCCACACTCGCGGCGCGTTCACGGGCGCGACGACGGACAAGGTCGGACTGCTCGAAGAGGCGGACGGCGGATCACTGCTCCTCGACGAGATCACCGAGATGCCGATCGATCTGCAGGCGAAGCTCCTCCGCGTGCTCGAGGAGCGGATGGTGCGCCGCCTCGGCGCGGCGAAGGCCGTGCCCGTCGACTTCCGCCTGATCAGCTCGACCAACCAGAGCCCTGAGGCCGCGCTTCGCGACGGTCACCTGCGGCAGGACCTCTATTTCCGGATCAACACCGTGTCGATCGCGGTGCCGCCTCTACGCGAGCGCCGCGACGACATCCCGATTCTCGTCCGCGCCTTCCTCGATCGCTATCGCACGAAGCACGCGCGGGCCGTGGAGGGCATCGATCCCGAAGCCTACCGGCGGCTCCTGTCGTGGTCGTGGCCCGGCAACGTGCGCGAGCTCCAGCACGCGATCGAGCGTGCGGTGCTGGTGACGCGCGGCCCGATGATCGTCCTGGAGGATCTGCCCGAGCAGCTCCAGCACGGTGCGCGCGAAGGCGGACTCAGCCCCTCCGCGGTGGCCCCCTCGCAAGTCCCGGCCGGCTCGCTGGAGGAGATCGAGCGCGCTTCGATCCTGAAGGCGCTCGAGACGACGCGCTGGAACAAGCAGGCCGCCGCCGCCCTGCTGGGGCTTCGTCGGCCCACGCTCTACTCCAAGATGCGCAAGCACGGCATCCCTCAGCGCCGCGCCTGATCTCGAGTTGCGCCTCGGCCGCCGGGGCCTGGGCCCCGACCGGCCGGACCCGTAAATCGCCGCCCGCCTGAACCGCGAGCATTCGAGGCTCGCGTGCCTATTTGTTGGGCAAGGCTTCCGACGGGTCCGGTCCTGGCTCGCTCGAAGCCTCTGATTTTCTGAGGCTTCCTCGGCGGCATCGCCGGGCATGGCGGTTGCTTGACCGAACACGCCGGGAGGGTCCGAGATGAAGAAAATTGAGGCCATCATCAAACCTTTCAAGCTGGACGACGTCAAGGAGGCGCTCACCTCCATCGGAGTCATCGGCATGACCGTCTCGGAGGTGCGCGGGTTCGGTCGACAGAAGGGCCACACGGAGCTGTATCGCGGTGGTGAGTACACGGTGGACTTCCTCCCCAAGATCAAGATCGAGGTCGTGGTCCCCGATCGCATCGTCGACAAGGTTTCCGAGATCATGTCGGCCGCGGCGAAGACGGGCAACATCGGCGACGGCAAGATCTTCATCCATCCGGTCGAGTCAGCGGTCCGCATCCGCACCGGCGAGCGCGACGAGAGCGCGCTCTAACAGGGACTTCCACGGGACGTGAGCGCGAGGCTGCAAGGGAGGAGCGAATCGTGAAGCGAATGATTCTCGCACTGGCAACGCTGCTGGTGCTGAGCGCCACGACGTCCGTGGCGATGGCTCAGCAGGCTACGCCGCCCGCGGCCGAATCGACGGCGACCTCAGCCCCCGCTCCGGCGCCGGCCGCTGCGGCGCCCGCGTCGAAGATCGACAAGGGCGACACGGCGTGGATGCTCACGTCGTCGCTCCTGGTTCTCATGATGACCGCGCCGGGGCTGGCGCTGTTCTACGGCGGCATGGTGCGGCAGAAGAATGCGCTCGGAACCTTGATGCACAGCTTCATCATCGCCGCGCTCATCTCCGTGCAGTGGGTGCTCTGGGGCTACAGTCTCGCCTTCGGCCCCGACAAGGGCGGGATCATCGGCGGCCTCGACTGGATCGGCCTGAAGGGCGTAGGACTCGAGCCCTTCGACGCGTACTCGAAGACCATCCCGCACCAGGCGTTCATGCTCTTCCAGATGATGTTCGCGATCATCACGCCGGCGCTGATCACCGGCACGTTTGCCGAGCGTAAGAAGTTTTCGGCGTTCCTGCTCTTCACCTTGCTGTGGGCGACCTTCGTCTACGACCCACTGGCGCACTGGGTGTGGGGTGATGGCGGCTGGCTCAAGGCAAAGGGCGCGCTCGACTTCGCGGGCGGCACGGTCGTCCACATCTCGTCGGGCGTGTCCGCGCTCGTCTGCGCGATCATGATCGGCAAGCGCCGGGGCTTCGGACACCAGCCCATGCAGCCGCACAACCTGCCGATGACGGTGATGGGCGCCTCGCTGCTGTGGGTCGGCTGGTTCGGCTTCAACGCCGGCAGCGCGCTCGAGGCCAACGGCCTCGCGGCGAGCGCGTTCACGGCGACCAACACCGGCGCGGCCGCCGCGGCGCTCGGCTGGATGTTCACGGAGTGGTGGAGTCGCGGCAAACCTACCGTCCTGGGCGCCGCCTCAGGCGCCGTGGCCGGCCTGGTGGCGATCACTCCGGCCTCCGGCTACGTCACCCCAATGGCCTCGCTGATCATCGGGGCGCTGGCCGGGGCCCTGTGTTACTCGGCCTGCAACCTCAAGACGAAGCTCGGCTACGACGACTCGCTCGACGTGGTCGGCGTGCACGGAATCGGCGGGACGTGGGGAGCCCTGGCGACCGGGCTCTTCGCAACCAAGGCCGTCAACGACGGCGGCGGCAACGGCCTCTTCTATGGAAATCCAGGCCAGCTCTGGGTGCAGATCGTCGCGGTGGCGTCGACCTACGCGCTCGCGATCGTGGGCACGATCGTCATTCTCAAGATCGTCGACGCGGTCGTGGGGCTGCGCGTCAGCGCCGAGGACGAGATGGCTGGGCTGGATCTCTCGCAGCATTCCGAGACCGCCTATTCCGCCGGGGGCGGGTTCGGCGAGTTCGGGGCGGCGTCCGGGGGGATGGGCGAGGCCATGCACGCCGCCGAGAGCAAGCCGCGGGTGGCGCATTGAGCCCGCGCGCCGGGCGGGGCTTGATTCACCTTTCGGATGACCTTAAGGTAGGCGGGCGGTTCACCACTCGGCACAGAAGGAGCTGCGCATGACGGCGAAGGACGTACTGAAGCTGGCCAAGGAAAAGGGCGCCAAGATCGTCGACCTCCGGTTCATCGACTTACCGGGCCTGTGGCAGCATTTCTCGATCCCGGTATCCGAGCTGAGCGAGGAGATCTTCGAGGACGGCCTGGGCTTCGATGGGTCGTCGATCCGTGGTTTCCAGTCGATCGACGAGTCCGATATGCTGCTGATCCCCGATGCCAACACCGCGGTGATGGACCCGTACACCGCCGTGCCGACGTTGGTGTTGATCTGCAACGTCAAGGATCCGGTCACCGGGAAGGCGTACACGCGCGACCCGCGCTACATCGCCCAGAAGGCCGAGGCCTATCTCAAGAAGACCGGGCTGGCCGACACGGTCTATATCGGCCCCGAGCTCGAGTTCTTCTTCTTCGACTCGATCCGCTTCGACCAGAACTACAACTCCGGCTACTACTTCATCGACTCCGAGGCCGGCGCCTGGAACACCGGCAAAGAGGGCACACCCGAGCAGCCGAACCTCGGCTACAAGCCCCGCTACAAGCAGGGCTACTTCCCGGTGCCGCCGATGGACAAGTTCCAGGACATCCGGTCCGACATGGTGCTGGCGCTCGAGTCGGTCGGGGTCCGCGTCGAGGTGCACCACCACGAGGTGGCGAGCGGCGGCCAGACCGAAATCGACATGCGCTTCGACACGCTCACGAAGATGGCCGATCGGGTCTGCTGGTACAAGTACTGCGCGAAGAACACCGCGCGCAAGTGGGGCAAGACGGCGACGTTCATGCCGAAGCCCCTCTTCCAGGACAACGGCTCGGGCATGCACACCCATCAGTCACTCTGGAAGGGCGGCAAGAACCTCTTCTACGAGCGGGGCGGGTACGCCGACATCTCGAAGATGTGCCTCTACTACATCGGCGGCATCCTGAAGCACGCGCCGGCGCTGCTCGCGCTGATCGCGCCGTCGACCAACTCCTACAAGCGTCTGGTGCCGGGGTATGAAGCGCCGATCAACCTGGTGTACAGCCAGCGGAATCGCTCCGCAGCGATTCGAATTCCGATGTATTCCAAGTCCGAAGGTGCAAAACGTATTGAATTCCGGACTCCCGACCCGACCTGCAACCCGTACCTGTCGTTCGCGGCGTGCCTGATGGCGGGCCTCGACGGCGTCGCCAACAAGATCGACCCGGGCAAGCCGGTGGACAAGGACCTGTACGAGCTGCCGCCGGCCGAGCAGAAGAAGATCAAGCAGCTGCCGGGGGATCTCTCGATCGTGCTCGACAACCTCGAGAAGTCGCACGACTGGCTTCTCAAAGGCGACGTGTTCACGCCGGACGTCATCGAGACGTGGATCGAGTACAAGCGCAAGAACGAGGTCGATGCGGTGCGGCTGCGTCCGCATCCGTGGGAGTTCGCGCTCTACTTCGATATTTGATCGAGATCCGGGGGGAGCGCCGCCGCTCCCCCGTAACTGTCTGTGAACTGACCGTGCCCTTCTCAAAGCGGTTCGAGCGCCGAGCCTAGCACGGCTGGTCTAGCGTCACCACAGCGCCCCGGTGCCCTTGGCCGGGGCGCTGGTGCGTATCCTGATGTTCGACTAGACTCCCCGGCAGGATGCGGTTAATCGGGCTTGCGGTCGTTCTCGCGGTCAACCTCGCTCTTACGCCGCTCGCCGCCGCGCAGCAGGCGGGCAAGGTCGCCCGGCTTGGCGTGCTTCTCTTCGGTACGCCCGCCACCGATCCCAACCTGGCCGCCTTCGTCGATGGTCTGCGCGATCTAGGCTATGTCGAGGGCCGGAATCTCACGCTCGAATATCGTAGTGCCGAGGGCCGACCGGAACGAGTCCGCGAGCTTGCGCTCCAGGTCGCATCGCTGAAGCCCGATGTGATCGTGGTTCTCGGAGGAGACCTGGTGCCGTTCGTCAAGGATGCGACGAGCACAATCCCAGTCGTCATGCTCACCAGTCAAGACCCCGTCGAGGCCGGGGTGGTCGTCAGCTTTGCCCGGCCGGGCGGCAACCTGACTGGCGTCGCGTTCGTCGCCTCTGAGACTGCTGGCAAGCGGCTGCAGTTCCTGAAAGAGGCGGTTCCATCGTTGACGCGCGTCGCGGTGCTGTGGAACCCTGACCATCGCGACCCGGAGTATCGCGACACCGCGACGGCCGCGCGTCGCCTCGGCATCCACGTTCAAT
>CAYVHH010000250.1:0-10471 GCA_964450175.1 uncultured bacterium
GCAGTGGGTCGATGCGGAGCACATCGAGCGCGACGGCGCCGAAGCGCAGTTCACCGGTGTCCACGGCATCCTGGTACCCGGCGGGTTCGGCGACCGGGGCATCCAGGGCAAGATCGAGGCGGTGCGCTACGCCCGCGAGCGGCGCGTGCCGTACCTCGGCATCTGTCTGGGCATGCAGTGTGCGGTGATCGAGTACGCGCGTAACGTCTGCGGCCTCCACGGCGCCAGCTCCTCGGAGTTCGATCCGAATGCGCCGCATCTGGTGATCGATCTGCTCCCGGAGCAGCGCGGGCTCGCCGACAAGGGCGGCACGATGCGACTGGGCCTCTATCCGATCGTCCTGGGCGAGGGCAGCATGGCCTCGCGGCTCTACGGGCAGGGGATCATCCAGGAGCGTCATCGCCATCGGTACGAGGTGAACAACGACTATCTGCCGCGGCTGGAGAAGACCGGCCTGCGCATCTCCGGGATCTGGGCCGAGAAGCAGCTGGTGGAGATCATCGAGATCCCCGAGCATCCCTACTTCGTCGCCGGGCAGTTCCACCCCGAGTTCCGCTCGCGGCCCTGGGAGCCGCACCCGCTCTTCGCCGGCTTCGTCAAGGCCGCGCTCGAGCACGGCACGACATGATCACGCGTCCGGTCGCGGTCGGCTCCATCACGATCGGCGGCGGCGCGCCGCTCGCCCTCATCGGCGGCCCCTGCGCTATCGAGAACGAGCGGCACGCCCTGATGACGGCCGAGCGGCTGGCCGCGATCGCCGCCGACTGCCGGGTGCCGTTCATCTACAAGTCGTCCTACGACAAGGCGAATCGCTCCTCGGTCAACAGCTATCGCGGACCCGGTCTCGTCGAGGGGCTCCGCATCCTCCGCAAGGTGCGCGACACGCTCCGGGTTCCGGTGCTGTCGGACGTCCACCAGGTCAGCGAGGTCGATCCCGCCGCCGAGGTCCTCGACGTGATCCAGATCCCGGCATTCCTCTGCCGCCAGACCGACCTGCTGCTGGCGGCGGCGGCGACGGGCAAGCCGGTGAACGTGAAGAAAGGGCAGTTCGTCGCGCCGCGCGACATGAAGAACGTCGTCGACAAGATCCTGTCGAAGGGCAACGAGGCCATTCTGCTGACCGAGCGTGGCACGAGCTTCGGCTACAATAATCTCGTCGTCGACATGCGCGGCCTCGCGATCATGCGCTCCTTCGGATATCCGATCGTGTTCGACGCGACTCACTCCGTACAGCTGCCCGGCGGCGCCGGCGACCGTTCCGGCGGGGAGCGCGAGTACGTGCCCGCGCTGGCGCGCGCCGCCGTCGCGTTCGGTGTCGACGCGCTCTTCATGGAGATGCACGAGAACCCCGATCGCACCTTGCCCGACGGACGTCCGCTCTCGGACGGGCCGAACATGCTGCGCATCGACGACCTGCCGCGGCTCCTCGGACAGCTCGGTGCCATCGGAGCCGCCGTCCAGCCGTGAGCGACGACACAAAGCCGAACGTGCTCCGTCTGGCCGAGCGCGTGCTGCGCATCGAGGCCGAGGCGATCCTCGGGCTCATTCCCAAGCTCGACGAGCGCTTCGAGCGCGCGGTGGAGTTCCTGCGCGGCTGCGCCGGGCGCGTGATCGTGACCGGCATGGGCAAATCGGGGCTGATCGGCCGCAAGATCGCCGCGACCCTCGCGTCGACGGGCACTCCGGCTCATTTCCTTCACCCGGCCGAAGGTGTCCACGGCGACCTGGGTATGGTGGCGCGCGGCGACGTGGTGCTGGCGCTGTCGAACTCGGGGGAGACGGACGAGGTACTGGCGATCTTACCGCCGCTCAAGCGGCTGGGGGTCCCGATCGTGCTGCTGACCGGGAACCCGACGTCGTCCCTGGCCCGCCAGTGCGAGGTCGTGCTCGACGTCAGCGTGCCGGAAGAGGCGTGTCCGATGAACCTGGCGCCCACGTCGAGCACCACGGCCGCGCTCGCCGTCGGCGACGCGCTGGCCCTGGCGCTGCTCGAGCTCCGCGGGCTTCGTCCGGAGGACTACGCGGCTCTGCACCCGCGCGGCTCGCTCGGCTGGCGCGCCCTCTTCCGGGTCGCGGATCTCATGCTCACCGGAGACGCCGTCCCGATCGTGCCGGAAAGTACCCCGCTCCGCGACGTCATCGTCGAGATGACGCGCAAGCGCAAGGGCATGACCACCGTCACGGATGGCGCGGGCCGGCTCGTCGGGGTCATCACCGACGGCGACCTCCGGAGGCTCCACCTGACAGGAAAGTCGATCGACGACCTCTCGGCAGGTCAGGTGGCAAGCCGCGAGCCGAAAACGATCCGGGCCGAGGACCTGGCGGCCAAGGCGCTAGAGGTGATGGAAACCTGGCAAATAACCGGTTTGGTCATCGTGGACGAGGCCCGGCAGCCCGTCGGGCTGATCCACATGCACGATATCCTTAGGGCCAAGATCGTATAGATTTCAAGGTGTTTCCGATTTTTTTCGTCTCCACAATATGATAGCGTGGTATCGAAATTGCATTCCGGTCCGACTTCCACTTAGAATCGACAGAGTGATGAGAACACGAGTCGTGGCGGCGGCGATTCTTGGAATGGTCGCCGTCTTCGTCTTCGCGGTCGCCGGAACGCTGATCGCAAAAAGCCGGATCCCGCCGAGCGAGACGGCCGGCACGGTTGCGTCCAGCGCCGACCTGCGCATCAAGGAAGCCCAGATCGAAGAGGTGACCGGGGGAGTGCGCTGGCGGCTCAAAGCCGAGCAGGCGTTGATGTTCGACGCTGAGGGGCGCACCGCCCTCCGGACGATCAACGTGGACGTATTCGAGCGCGATCGCTCCTGGAACATCGTCGGTGAGGAAGGCGATCTGTTCCAGGCCACCAAGAATCTCGAAATCCGGAAGAACGTCGTCCTCACGTCGAGCGACGGCGTGCGCCTCGAAACGAGCGTGCTCCGCTGGCAGGGCGCGGAGAAACGACTCTGGACCGACGCGCCGGTTCGGATCTCGCGGCGCGGCGCGGTTGCCGACGGCTCGGCGCTCGAGGTCAGAATGGCCGAGGAGTATACGACCTTAGCCGGACGCGTCCACGCGGTCTTCTCGGAAGCGCACCAGTGAGGTCGAAGACGATCCTGGCCGCTCTTTTCGTCGCGCTGGCGCCCGCCGCGTCGGGGGCCCAGCCGGCGCCGAAGGCCTCGGCGCCCAAGACGTCGACGGCTCCGGCCGACCAGCCCGCCGCCGGTGGCACCGCGCCCAAGGCGAAGATCGGCAAGGACGACAACTCGCTGCCGCTCACCGTGGACTCGGACAAGATGGAGCGGTTCGGCAAGGCCAGCCTGGTCATCTTCAGTGGCAACGTCGTCGCCCGCCGGGACAACTCGGTGCAGTACGCCGATCGCCTCGAGGTCTATATGGACGAGAAGGGCGATCGCGTGCTGCGAACGGTCTCGACCGGCTCCGTGCGTATCATCACCAAGGACTGCCGAACCGGCACGGCCCAGCGCGCCGAATACTTCGATCTCGACCAGCGCGTGGTGCTCATTGGCAACGCGCGCGTGTGGCAGGACGACAACGTCGTCTCGGGCGACCGGATCACCATCTACGTCGCCGAGGACCGCACGATCGTGGAAGGCGGCAAGCAGGAGCGCGTGAAAGGCATCTTCTACTCGCAGAAAGATAGCAAGCAGGACGGTCAGCCGGCGCCTCGGCACGCCGCAGAAGTGTGCGTGAACTGACATGGAAGGCCTGGTCGCGCAGGGCCTCGAGAAGTGGTTCAAGAGCCGCAAGGTCGTCGACTCCGTCTCGCTCGACATCCAGCGCGGAGAGATCGTCGGCCTGCTCGGCCCCAACGGCGCCGGGAAGACCACGTCGTTCTACATGATGGTCGGCCTCCTGCAGGCCGACGGCGGCCGCATCTTCCTCGAGGGTCAGGAGATCACGAAGCTCCCGATGTACCAGCGATGCCGGATGGGCGTCGGCTATCTTCCGCAGGAGTCGTCGGTGTTCCGAAAGCTCACGGTCGAAGAGAACCTCCTCGCGATCCTCGAGACGCTCGACCTCACGCGCGACGAGCGACGCGCGCGCGCGCACGATCTGCTGGCGGAGCTCGATCTGACTCCGCTGGCCCGTTACCCGGCGTACACGCTCTCGGGCGGCGAGCGCCGGCGGCTCGAGATCACCCGCGCGCTCGTGACTTCGCCCCAGTATCTGCTGCTCGACGAGCCGTTCACCGGAATCGATCCGATCGCGATCGGCGACATCCAGGAGATCGTCGGCCGGCTCCGGGAGCGCGGGATCGGCATCCTCATCACCGACCACAACGTGCGTGAGACCTTGGCCATCACGGACCGCGCGTACATCCTCTACGACGGCAAGATCCTGGTCGCCGGCACCGCCACCGAGATCGCCCACAACCCCGTCGCCCGGGAAATCTACCTGGGCGAGCGGTTCGCGCTCTAGGCGAGGCGAAGACCCCCATGGCCATGGAGGCGCGCCTCTCGTTACGGCAGAGCCAGCGGGTCGTCATGACTCCGCTGTTGCAGCAGGCGATCCAGCTGCTGCAGCTGTCCACGCTCGAGCTCCAGGAGGTCGTCCAGAAGGAGCTTCTCGAGAACCCGCTGCTCGAAGAGGTCACGCCCGACACGCCCGAGACGCCGCCCGCCGACGCGCCGGTGACCGCCGACACACCGCCGGCGCCGACGGTCGAGCAGCTGTCGACGGACGCCCCGCCGACCAGCGAGCGCCAGACGGACGAGCTGCCGTTCGACTTCAACGCGGTGATCACGCACGACGACGACCACGAGGAGCGCTCGCTTGTCTCGCAGGAAGACCGCGAGGATCTGCCGTTCGAGAACGTCGTCCGGAACCAGGTCTCGCTGGCCGACCATCTCGACGAGCAGCTGCGCTTCGCCACCGAGGACCCGGTGGTTCGCCGCATCGGAGCGGAGATCATCGGGAACCTCGACGAGGACGGCTACCTGCGCGCCGAGCTTGAGGAGCTCGCGCAGCGGTGCGGCGTCACCGCCGAGGAGGTCAACAAGGTCCTCACCCTGGTCCAGGGCTTCGACCCTCCAGGGGTGGCGGCGCGGAACATCCAGGAGTGCCTCCTGCTCCAGCTCCGGCGCGATCCGCTCCCGGACCCGGTCTCGGTCGAGATCATCGAGGTGCACTTCGACGATCTCAGCCGCCGTCGCTACCCGGATATCGCGCGGGCCATGAAGCTCTCGGTCGACCGGATCATGGAGTCGGTCGAGGAGATCATGGGGCTCGAGCCCAAGCCGGGGCGCCGCTTCGGCGGCAACGACTCGCGCTATATCGTGCCCGACGTCTACGTCTACAAGCTCGGCAACGAGTACACGATCGTCCTGAACGAGGACGGCGTCCCGCGCCTGCGCGTCAACTCGCTCTATCGCTCGCTGCTGAGGAACTCCGGCGTCGACGAGGCGCGTCAGTACGTCGAGCAGAAGCTGCGGTCGGCGCTGTGGCTGATCAAGAGCGTCGATCAGCGGCAACGCACCCTGCGAAAAGTCACGCAGTCGATCGTGAAGTTCCAGCGCGATTTCCTCGACCGCGGCCTGCCGCACCTGCGCCCCTTGTCCCTGCGGGACGTCGGCGAGGACATCGGCATGCACGAGTCGACGATCAGTCGCGTGACGACGAACAAGTACGTCGAGACCCCGCAGGGCTTGTTCGAGCTGAAGTTCTTCTTCCACAGCGGCATCGCGTCCGGCGACGGCGAGATGGTGTCGTCGGTGTCGGTCAAGAAGATGATCCAGGATCTCCTGGCGGCCGAGGACCCGGCGAAGCCGCAGTCCGATCAGGAGGTCGCGCAGGCGCTGCAGAAGCGCGGGCTCACGATCGCGCGCCGCACCGTCGCCAAGTACCGCGAAGAGCTCGGGATCCTGCCCTCGCACCAGCGCCGCCTGGCGCCGCGGAAGCGGTGAGGCACCGGCCTCATGCCGGCCCCGCTCTCCTTCGTGGTCATCACCGGGCTCAGCGGCGCGGGCAAGAGCTACGCGATCAAGTGCTTCGAGGACATGGGATTCTTCTGCGTGGACAACCTGCCCACGACCCTGATCCCGACCTTCGCCGACTTGATCATGCGCTCCGAGCAGCCGATCCATCGCGTCGCGCTGGGGGTCGACGTGCGCGAGGGCGCCTATCTCTCGCGCCTGCTCGACACGATTCGCGAGCTGCGGGCGCGCGGCCACACGGTCGAAGTGCTCTTCCTGGAAGCGAGCGAGGAATCACTGGTGCGCCGGTATCACGAGACGCGGCGCCGGCATCCGCTGGCCGGCGAGGGCAACGCGCTCGACGGGATCCGCGCCGAGCGCAAGGCGCTCTCGGACCTGCGTGAGGTCGCCGACCGGATCCTCGACACCTCGGCGCTGACCGTCCATCAGCTCAAGGATCGGCTCGTCGAGCTCTACGTCGCGCCGAAGGCGCGGCCCGGCCTGGCCACCTCGCTGGTCTCGTTCGGATTCAAGCACGGGGTGCCGTTCGACGCCGACCTCGTGTTCGACGTCCGGTTCCTGCCGAATCCGCACTTCGTCGAGTCGCTGCGCCCGCTCGACGGCCGCCACCAGCGGGTGCGGGCCTTCGTGATGGATCACCCGGAGAGCAAGGAGATGCTCCGCCGCCTCGAGGACTTCCTGAAGTTCGTCCTGCCCTGCTACGAGCGGGAAGGGAAGGCCTATCTGACGGTCGCGATCGGCTGCACCGGCGGGCGCCACCGCTCGGTCACGCTCGCGGAGGAGCTCGGCCGGTTTCTGTCCGGCCTCGGGTACGCGCCGACGGTCGTGCATCGTGACCTCGAGCGCGAGTGAGCGCCCCGTGGCCGATGGAACGCCTGGCGTTCTGCTTCGGCATCCACAACCATCAGCCGATCGGCAACTTCGACCACGTGATGGTCGAGGCGACCGAGCGCGCGTACCGTCCCTTTCTCGAGCGGCTCGACCAACGGCCTGAAGTCCGGCTGAGCGTCCACTTCACCGGCAGCCTGCTCGAATGGCTGCGCGAGCACTCGCCCCGCACCTTCGATCTCCTCGGCACCGTCGCGGCCCGCGGCCAGGTCGAGCTCCTGACCGGCGGCTTCTACGAGCCGATCCTGGCCGTGCTGCCCGATCACGACAAGATCGGCCAGATCGAGCGGCTGACGACGTTCCTCAAGTCGCACTTCGGCGTGCGGCCGCGCGGCATGTGGCTCGCCGAGCGCGTCTGGGAGCCGCACCTGCCCCGCGCGCTGAGCGAGGCCGGGGTCGAGTACGTGCTGGTCGACGACCGGCACTTCGCGCTAGCCGGCCTCGACGTCGACACGCTCGGCGGCTACTACATGACCGACGAGCAGGGCCAGAGCCTGCGGGTGTTCCCGATCAACCAGCGGCTGCGTTACCTGATTCCCTTCGCCGGCGTCGACGAGACGTTCGAGTATCTGGAGACCTGGCGGGGACGCGCGACCGCGATCACGATGGTCGACGACGGCGAGAAGTTCGGGGTCTGGCCGGGCACCTACGCGCACGTCTACGAGCACGGGTGGCTCGACCGCTTCTTCGACCGGGTCCTGTCGACGCCCTGGCTCGAGGCGACGACCCTGGCCGACGTCGTCGAGCGGATGCCGGCGACCGGGCGGGTCTATCTGCCGACGGCCTCGTACGGCGAGATGGGCGAATGGGCGTTGCCCACCGATGCCGCCCGTGCTCTCGAGGCGGCCAAGGCCGAGGTCGGCCGGCTGGCCGACGGCGAGCGGCTGGCCGGCCTGCTGCGCGGCGGCTTCTGGCGAAGCTTCCTGGTGAAGTATCCCGAGGTCGGCGACATCTACTGGAAGATGCTGCGCCTGTCGCGCGCCATCCACGGCGCGCTCGCCCGGCGCCCGGACGATGCGCGACTCGGCCGCGGCCGGGTCGCGCTCTGGCGCGGACAGGCCAACGACGCATACTGGCACGGCGTCTTCGGCGGCTGCTATCTCCCGCACCTGCGCCGCGCCGTGAAGACGGCGCTCCTCGAGGCCGAGCGCGCGCTGGTCGACGCCGGCGCCGTTCCCGAGACCGCGTGGACGCGCGAGGACGGCGACGGCGACGGGCGGGTCGAGGTCTACGTTC
The DNA here is from genome assembly GCA_964450175.1 of uncultured bacterium. Taxonomy (GTDB): domain Bacteria; phylum Methylomirabilota; class Methylomirabilia; order Rokubacteriales; family CSP1-6; genus AR31. The sequence continues at coordinate 8,076 of CAYVHH010000250.1, forward strand.
GCACGCGCGAGCTGGCCGTCACCCTCGAGCCCGAAGCCGGAGGCATGGTCACCGAGCTCGGCTACTTTCCGGCGGTCCTCGATATCGCCGACGTGCTGGCGCGCCGATCCGAGGCGTACCACGACAAGGTGCGAGTGCGCGCCGGTGCCGGCGCCGCGGAGACCGCCCGAACGATCCACGGCGACGCGGAGTCCAAGGAAGCCGGCCTCGACGCGTTGCTCGCCTACGACGAGCTACGGCGTGGCTCGCTGATCGAAGGGTTCTTCACCGAGAGGCACGGCGCGCTCGATCCGATCGCGCCGTGGAGCGCGGCGCGGGGGGTGCTCGGCGCCGAGCGTCTCGAGTGCGTCGTCGAGGACGATGCCGGCGGCGCGGCGATCCTGTTCTCGCGCGCGGCGACGCCGGAGCTGCCGCTGGCGGTCGACAAGCGGGTGACGATTCGCGACGCCACGCTCGAGGTGCGCTATCGCGTGCGGCCGGCCGCCGGGCAGCGGCTCACCGGACGCTGGGCGGTTCAGTGGAATCTGGCGCTCACGGCCGGGAACGCGCCCGACCGATATTTCGACCTCGCCGGGCGCCCCACACTCGGGAGCACGGGACGCTCGACGGATCTCACGGAGGTGACTCTGGTGGACGAGTGGGCGGCGGTGGAAGCCCGGCTTCAGTGGAACCCGGCGGCGGAGCTCGCCTGGGGCGCGGTCGAGACGGTGTCGCTCTCGGAGGGCGGGTTCGAGCGAATCTATCAGGGGACGGCGCTCCTGCTCGTGTGGCCCCTCGACGTCGGTCCCGACGGTGAGCGGACCTTCGAGGCCGCGCTGACGGTGGCCCGCCGATGATGCTCGACGATCCGTCCGGCTTCGAGCGGATCGATCCGCATCGCGCGGGTGAGGTGCTGGCCGGATTCCCGGCCCAGTGCCGCGCCGCGCTCGCGCTCCGCGCGACGCCTCCGATGTCGCTCCCGCGCCCGAAGCTCGTGGTCCTCGTCGGGATGGGCGGGTCGGCGGCGGGTGCCGAGCTGATTGCGGGATGCGCGGCCGAGCGCCTCGACGTCCCGATCGTCGTCCACCGCGGATACGGGTTGCCGACGACGGCCGGCAAGCACGCGCTGGTCGTCGCCTCGTCGTACTCCGGCGATACCGCGGAAGTCCTCTCGGCCGCCGAGGAGGCGCTCGCGCGCTCGGTGCCCATGGTCACGCTCACCGCCGGCGGCCGCCTGGGCGCGCTCGCCAGCGCGCGCGGGCTGTCGCGAGTCACCTTGCCCGACGGCCTCATGCCGCGCATGGCGCTCGGCTATCTGTTCTTTCCGGCGCTCCGGATCCTGGCCGACGCGGGGCTCGCCATTGCCAGCGAGGCGGAGATCTCGGAAGCGCTCGACGTCGTGACCGCGCTCGCCGCCGAGCTCGCGCCGTCTCGACCCGTCGCCCAGAACGAGGCCAAGCGCCTGGCGCTCGCCATCGGGCAGCGCTTCCCCGCGTTCTACGGCGGCCCGTCGACCGGCGGGGTCGCCTACCGCTGGAAGACCGAGGTCGAGGAGAACGCCAAGCGCTTCGCGATCGCCGGCGCGATCCCGGAGATGAACCACAACGAGATCGAGGCGTGGCGGGCGCCGGTCGCGGCGACGATGCACGCGGTCTTCCTGCGGGATCGTGACGAGCTGCCGGAGATCGCGCGACGCTTCACGGTCATGCGCGACTTGATCGGCGCCGCCGCCGGCGACGTCAGCGAGTGCTCGACGCGTGGCGTGGGGCGGGCGGCGCGCCTCTTGGGGCTGGCCTACCTCGGCGCGTGGACGAGCTACTACCTGGCCGTCGGCGCCGGCACCGATCCCTGGCCGATCCCTGTGCTCGACGAGATGAAGCGCCGCCTCCGAGCCACTTAGCCGCGCTCGGAATTCGTGTTACAGTTGCGGCGTTTGCATCGCATGATGCGATGCACGGGAGGATGTCGATGGTGCGCGACGAGTATTTGTTCACGTCGGAGTCGGTGACCGAGGGTCACCCCGACAAGATCGCCGACCAGATCTCCGATGCGGTGCTGGACGCGATCATCACCCAGGATCCCACCGGCCGAGTCGCCTGCGAGTCCCTGTTGACCACCGGGCTCGTCGTGGTGGCGGGCGAGATCACGACGTCGTGCTACGTCGACATTCCGCGTATCGCGCGCGACACGATCCGCGAGGTCGGTTACACGCGGGCCAAGTTCGGCTTCGACTACGAGACCTGCGGCGTCATCGCGGCGATCGACGAGCAGTCGTCCGACATCGCGCAGGGCGTCGACAAGCTCGGCGCCGGCGACCAGGGGCTCATGTTCGGCTACGCCTGCACCGAGACTCCCGAGCTCATGCCGATGCCGATCATGCTCGCGCACAAGCTCGTGATGCGCCTCTCGGAGCGGCG
>CAYVHH010000251.1:0-3069 GCA_964450175.1 uncultured bacterium
GAGCCACGCGATCGAGCCGCCGCCCGCGCCGACGCTGTGCATGTCCAGCTGCGGGACCTTGACGGGGAAGGCGCCGAGCATGCCGGCGGACGTCGTCAGCGGCGCGAGATCGCGTACCAGACACACGTCGGTCGACGTGCCGCCCATGTCGTAGGTGATGAAATCGCGTGCACCGGCGACCTCGCCGACGAAGCACGCCTGGCTGACCCCGCCGGCCGGGCCCGAGAAGATCGTCTTGATCGGCAGGCGCCGCGCCGTTTCCGTCGTCATCATGCCGCCACTCGAGGCCACGGTGAGGACGCCGTGAGTGTAGCCGGTCGCGCGCAGGCGCTCCTCGAGGCCTGCCAGATAGCCGTCCATGATCGGCTGCAGGTAGGCATTGAGCACGGTCGTCGAGAAGCGTTCGAACTCGCGATACTCGGCGACGACGTCGGCGGAGCACGACACGGGCAGCCTCGGGTAGCGCCCCTTCGCGAGATCGGCGACCGCGCGCTCGTGGGCCGGATTCAGGTACGCGTGGAGAAGGCAGACGGCGAGCGCCTCGGCGCCGGAGGCCGCCGCGGCGTCGAGGGCGCGCTCGACACTGGCCGGATCGAGCTCCACCAGCACGGCACCGTCGGCCGCCAGGCGCTCGACGATCTCGAAGCGGTGCTTGCGCTCGACGACCGGCTTGGGCCGCACGAACGTCGGTACGAAGAGCGCCGGGATGTTGCGCTTGGTGCGGCCGATCTCGATCAGATCGCGAAAGCCGGCCGTCGTCAGAATCGCCACCCGCGCGCCGCGCCGCTCGAGCACGGCGTTGGTCCCGACGGTCGTGCCGTGGACGAGCCGGCGCACGTCACGGCCCGCGATGCCCAGTGCCGCGAGCCCCGAGAGAACGGCCGCGCTCTCGTTGCGCGGCTTCGACGGCACCTTGGTGACGACGACCCTACCGGTCGCGTCGTCGACCGCGGTCAGATCGGTGAACGTGCCGCCGACGTCGATCCCGACTATGAACATGCGCGAGGCGCGTACGAGCACGGTTCGGGGCGGGAGCGCGCGAGCTCCATGGCGGCAGATCGTAGCAGATCGTGACAGCCTCGCGCGGTTCGGTAACTCTGCGGACCACCCTACGTCAGCGACGCGCGCGTCGCTTGGCCCTGGGGCTCACCGGCCGAGCTTTCAAGACGATGAGCCCCACCATCCCGAGCGCCAGCGCCACGGCAAGGGCTAAGAACGGCTGCCACGTCATGCGCACCCCCCCGGACACCGTACGGACCTCGAACGGTTGAATCATTGCCGGAGCGCTGGACGGGTGGCGCTTCTCGATGTCGGAGAGGATGCTTCTGATCTCTTCCTTGGTCTCGCGGGCGGACTCTTCCGACTTGCTGCTCTCCTGAGCGAACGGAGTCGACACCGTCAACAGTGTTATGACAACGAACGCCGCCGTCGCGAGCGTTCGCACGCTGGTAAGAGCCATGACGTCAAGCGTACGGCCTGCCGTTTGAAGGGACGGCGATCTTTCGGGGTACTCGCGGCTGCATCACGGCCGAACGAGACCGCTAAGCTTGGTAGTCGCGCAGATCCGCATCCGGAGCACGCGAGGTGATAGCATCGCCCGGACAGGGAGGCAACCCATGGCCACGAGCGGCGAGGCGATCAGGCACCTCTGGACCCACAAGACGCAGGATCACCCCTGGCTGGCCGACGAAGAGCTCGTGATCGAGCGGGCCGAGGGTGTTCACGTCTGGACCGAGCGCGGCAAGAAGCTCCTCGACGGCTTCGCGGGCCTCGCGGTCGTCAACGTGGGACACGGGCGGCGCGAGATCGCCGAAGCGATCGCCGAGCAGACCGTGCGGCTCGCCTACTACCCGACGACCCGCCAGTTCTCGAACCGCCCGGCCGCCGAGCTGGCCGCCAAGCTCGCCTCGCTGACGCCGGGCGATCTGGACTATTCGTTTTTCGCGGTCAGCGGGGCCGAGGCCAACGAGCGCGCCATGCAGATGGCCCGTCACTACTGGCTCGCCTCCGGCAAGCCCGGCAAGCACAAGGTCATCTCGCTGCAGGGCGGCTACCACGGCGGGACGACGGGCACCTTCGCGGTCTGCGGGCTGCCGCACCTGACCGAGGCGTACACCGATCTTCACGTGCCGGGCTTCGTGAAAGTCACGCCGCCGTACCCGTATCGAGATCGCGGTACGGGCACCGACGAGGAGCTGGTCAAGCGCCGCGCGCGCGAGCTGCGCGAGGCGATCGTCAAGGAAGGGCCGGAGACCGTGTCGGCGGTGATCATGGAGCCGGTGATCTCGTCCGGCGGCTTCATCATGCCGCCGATCGGCTGGCTGCGCGCCGTCCGTGCGATCTGCGACGAGCTCGACGTGCTGATGATCGCCGACGAGGTCATCACCGGATTCGGTCGCACCGGCCGGTGGTTCGCCGTCGAGCATGACGGCATCGTCCCCGACCTGATGACGGTCGCCAAGGGCATCACGTCCGGCTACATCCCGCTCTCGGCCGCCATCGCGCGGCGCCGGCTCGCCGACGCGTTCCCCGACGACGCCAAGGAGGAGAACGTGCACCCCGGCACCTACGCGGCGCATCCGGTGGCGTGCGCGGCGGCGCTCGCCAACATCCAGATCATGGAAAAGGACCACCTGATCGAGAACGCCGAGGCGATGGGGATCCGGCTCCGCGACGGCCTCCAGCAGGCGGTGGGCAAGAAGCGGATCGTCGGCGAGGTGCGCGGGCGCGGGCTCCTCGTGTGCGCCGAGCTCGTCGAGCCCGACGGCTCCGGCCGGCCGCTCGACAAGAGCAAGGTCGCCCGGCTCGACCGCAAAGCGTGGGACCGCGGGGCAATCGTCTACGCGCGCGGCCAGGTGTTGAGGCTCGCGCCGCCCCTCTGCATCACGCCCGCGGAAGTCGACCAGCTCGTGGACATCGTAGCGGCCAGCATCGGCGAGCTCGAAGCCGAGCTCGTCTAGGCCGGCTCGCGCGGCGGGTGGGTGGTAGCCCCCCGCGCCGAACATTCCGCGGCTGATGACGGCGTAATACACCGCGCAGCCCGATCCCTCACAGCGCGAGCAGAGGGTG
>CAYVHH010000252.1:0-7299 GCA_964450175.1 uncultured bacterium
CACCAGACCGGCCGCAATACCCGTGACGACGATCAGGAAGGCCAGCTCGATCGTGACGACCACGCCGGACAGGATGTCCGGCAGGTACTTGAGCATGACCTTCGTGTTGAGGAACGTCTCGGCGAAACGGTCCAGGGTACCTCTCAGTGCCGCTGAATCTGGCCGACGAAGGTGCGCGTGCGCTCGTGGGTCGGATGCTCGAAGATCACGGCGGGCGGACCTTCCTCCACGATGGCGCCCTCGTCCATGAACACGACGCGGTCCGCGGCGTTGCGGGCGAACCCCATCTCGTGGCTGACCACGATCATGGTCATGCCGCTTTCGCGCAGGGAGCGCATGACCTCGAGCACCGAGCCGACGAGCTCCGGATCGAGCGCGCTGGTCGGCTCGTCGAACAGCATGACCCGGGGCTCGAGCGCAATCGCGCGCGCGATCGCGACCCGCTGCTGCTGGCCGCCCGACAGCTGTCCCGGCGTGTGCTCGGCGCGATCGGCGAGGCCCACCCGCTCCAGCGCGGCCCGGCCCAGCGCCTCGGCCTGCGCGCGAGATTTGCCCGCGACCTTGCGCAGCGCCAGAGTCACGTTGCCCAGCGCCGTCATGTGCGGATAGAGGTTGAAGGACTGGAACACCATGCCGATGCGCTGGCGCGCATGGTTGATGTCGGTGCGCGGATCGAGCATGTCGATGCCGTCGACCACGACCTTACCGGAAGACGGCTCCTCCAGCCGGTTGAGGCAGCGCAGCAGGGTCGACTTGCCCGACCCCGACGGCCCGATCACGAACACCAGCTCGCGCTCGGCCACCCGGAGATCGACGCCCTTCAGGACGTGAAGGGCGCCGAAATGCTTGTGCAGGCCGCGCGCGTCGACGATCGGGCCGTTCATGCCCTCGAGGTCAGTGGCAGTGCAGCTCGTGCGGAGTCGGATCGTAGCCCGGCATGCCCGGCGGGCCGTAGCCCGGCGTGATCACCACCTCGAGGCCGTCGGGCGCCGGCTTCTTGCCGAACCACTTCTCGGAGAGCTTGGCGATCGTGCCGTCTTTCTTCATGCAGTCGAGCGCGTCCTGGAGCTCGGCGCGGAGCTTCGGGTTGTTCTTGGGCACCGGCGCCGCCCAGTGGGCGCGCGTCTCCTTGAGCTCCAGATCCGCCACGAATTGGGGATTCTTCGACGCGGCGTAGACGATCGTCGTGTTGCCGCCGAGGGTCGCGTACGCACGGCCCGAGAGGACGGCCTGCGTGGCGTCCGGCTGCGTGTCGTAGACCTGCACCGTGAAGCCGTGCTCGGCGCCCATGGCTTTGGACAAGGTCTCGTACGGCGTGCCCTTGTTGACCGAGACCGACTTGCCCTTGAGGTCCGCCCAGCCCTTGATCGGCTCCGAGCCCTTCTTGATGCCGAACTGGTAGGCCGTCCACAGGTAGCCCGCGGTGAAGAGCATGTTCTCTGCCCGCTCCTTGGTCACCGTGGTCGGCGCGGCGATGAAGTCGTAGCGACCGGACTGCATACCGGGGATCAAGGTCGAGAAGCTCACGGCATCGATGGTGATCTCGCGGTGCATGCGGCGCGCGACCTCGGTGAAGAGGTCGATCTGGAAGCCCTCGATACCGCCGCCCAGCTTGGGCATGGCGTGCGGGGCGAAGGTGCCGTCGACGCCGGTCCGGAGCGGTGGCAGCTTTTCCTGGGCGAGCGCGGGGGCCGCGCAGAGCAGCGCGGTGACCGCAAGGGCGGCAAGGCGACGTCGGATCATGATGAGCCTCCTCGGGGACTCGTGGTCTTCGTGCGTGTGCCCCGTGCCGGGGCAGGCATGGATGAGGGCGTGCGCGAATCGGTGCGTCAAGCTCGCGCCGATCCTGTCAGAGCCCGCGGGACAAGTCAACCCGCAGGCCTTCACTATAGTAGGATCGGGCTCAATCTCCCGTCGGAGGACTGCCGATGCGCCTGGCCGGAAAGATCGGAATCGTGACCGCTGCCGCTTCGGGCATGGGACGTGCCGGGGCCCTGCGCTTCGCCCGCGAGGGCGCGCAAGTCGCCGTGGTGGACGTGGACGCCGCCGGGGTCAAGCGCGTGGTGGACGAGATCGCCGCGGCGGGTGGCATCGCCCACGGCATCGCGGCGGACCTGACGCGGGACGAGGATTCGCGCCGGATCGTCTGGGACACCGTGAACCGATTCAAGGGCCTGGATTTCGTGTGGAACCACGTCGGCCATCCCGGGCCGGCCGCGATCGAGGGCATCGACATGAGCGCCTTCAATCTGGCGGTCGACCTCAACCTCCGCACGGTGCTGATCACGACCGAGGCCGCGATTCCCGAGATCCGCGCCCGGGGTGGTGGGAGCCTCCTCTACACGGCGTCCACCTCCGGGCTCGTGGGGTCCGGCTTCAGCCCGGTCTACTCGATGTGCAAGTTCGGCGTGGTGGGCTTCGTCAAGAGCCTGGCGCTCCGGCTGGCGCCCGAAAAGATTCGCGTGAACGCAGTCTGTCCCGGGCCGATCGACACGCCCATGCTGCGGGTGTTCGTCTCTCGGCCGGATCAGAAATCGACGGCCGGAATGGATCCGGAGGAGCTTGTGCGCAAGCGTGCCCACGGCTCCGTGCCGCTTGGCCGCACAGGCCGGCCCGACGAGATCGCCAATGCGGCGCTGTTCCTCCTCTCGGACGAAGCGTCGTTCGTCACGGGCGTCGCGCTGCCGGTCGACGGCGGCGTGACGGCGGCCTGACCGCTCGAAAAAAGGAGAACGCCATGACCAGGGCCGAGTTCGAAGCCGACCTCCTGCGGGAGGGCTATGAGGTTCGTGAAGGCGAGATCGAACCCAACGTGCATCGTGAGGCGCACGCCCACGAGTTCGATGCTCGCGTGTTCGTGCTGGACGGGTCCATCACGCTCGTCTTCGGTAAAGACCGGGTCCACTATGGACCGGGCGACTCCTGCAGCGTTCCCGCCGGAACGATGCACGAAGAGCACACCGACGCCGGCGGCGTGCGCTACGTCTCCGGCCGGCGCTCGATTCCGCGGAAGGCCGCCGTTCGATAGCGCTCGGTACGTGACCGGCCTTCCGGGTCGGCGACGCGACGGGACTCGACTGGCTTCGGTTTGATCTTGCGGTCCCGATCTGGCAGCATCTTCACCGAAGGCCTCCTGGAAACCATATGCTGGTTCGTCGCAACTCGCGGAGCGTTCGCGGAGCTCAGGACAGCCGATGACCGCCCGGAGGATCTTGGTGCCGCTCGACGGCTCGTCAAGTGCCGAAGCGGCCCTGCCCGTCGCCGTGGACATGGCTTCGACGGCCGGAGGACAGCTGCTCCTCCTCCGCGTCGTCACCGAGCGGCTTGATCGGGATGCGGCGCCGCTCGACGCGGCTCTCACCCGCATTCGAGAGGTGGAAGCGTACTTGCACCGCGTCCGAGAGCGCATCGCGGCCGCGGGCACGCAGGTCGCCACCTTCCTGTGGCAGGGATCACCGGCGGCGGCGATCGTGAAGGCCGTCCAGCAGTATCAGATCGACGTCCTCGTCATGACGACGCACGGCCGCACTGGTCGTGAGAAGGAGATGTTCGGCAGCGTCGCCGAGAGCGTCCTGGCCGGGCTGACCGTGCCGGTCGTTGTGGTCCGCCCGACCGGCGTCGGCGTTCGAACGCCCCCGGGCGACGCTGCGCCGTTGCCTCCCTGAGAGATCATCTCGATGGCGCCGAGATATCTCGTCTCGGCGAGTCTGAATTGCCCTACCGCACCAGGCGTGCGAAGCGGCGGACGGAGAGCAGGAACAGCGCGACACCCAGCGCGAGGATGCCCGCCACATCGCGCCATACGTAGGCCAGCCCGTTGCCCTTGAACAGGAGCTGGTAACCGAAGTCCACGTAGTGACGCACCGGTGAGAGCAGGCCGACACTACGCATGACGACTCCCTGGCTCTCCGGTGGGGTGAAGGCACCCGAGAGCAGCGTCATCGGGTACAGGATCAACAGCAGCATCATCATGGCCTGGCCGAGGGTGCGGGCGACGACGGCGATGCCGAGGCCCAAACTGGCCATGGCGAAGACGTACACCACGGTGACGACGTAGAAGAGCGCCAAGCTGCCGCGAATCGGTGTCTGGAAAACGCCCTGTACGATGCCGAGCACCGAGCCCATCACCGCCAGAGGCACCAAGGCCACCACGGGTACCAGCTTGGCCGCGAAGAGCTCGATGGGCCGCAGCGGGCTCACGAGCAGATGCTCGACGGTCCCGTGCTCGCGCTCGCGGACCATCGCGGCGGCGGCCAGCAGCATCGCGATCATCGTCGCCTGGTTGAACACCTCGAGCAGGCTCGAGAACCATGTCTCGACGAGATTGGGGTTGTACTCGACGCGCGGCCGCGCCTGGATTTGGGGGACGCGAATCTCGGCGTGGCCGCCGACAAGGCGCTCGACGGCGTAGCCCTGGGCGATGCTCGCGATGTGCGCGGCGGCCAAGGTGGCGGTCATCGACTGCGAGCCGTCGGAGATCACCTGAAATCGCGCGGCACCCTCGGACGCGCGCCGCTCGAAGTCCGGCGGGATGACCACGGCCAGGCTGGCCTCGCCACGATCCAGACGGGTCACGACCTCGCGATCACTCCACGCGCGCCCGACCAGCTTGAAGTAGGGTTCGCGGAAGCGCGAGACTAGGTCGCGGCTGGCGGGACTCTGCGAGAAATCGAGCACGACGATCGGGTATCGGTACAGCTCGGTCGAGCGTCCGTGGCCGCCGGTGTAGACGGCGCCGGTGAAGGCCCAGCCGAGGATGAGCAGCATCGGGACGTCGCGGAAGAGCTGGCTGAACTCCTTGCGGATCAGCGCGGCGAGCCGGCGTCGCATCAGGCGATCCGCTTGCGCAAGGCCAGCCAGGCCACGGTGTACACCACGGTCGCGTACACGGCGAGCGCGCCGACGTCCGGCGCATAGGAGAGGGCGCCGCCGCCCTTGAGGTATGAGCCGCGCACCACGTCCATGAAGTACGTCGCCGGGATGAGGTGGGCGACGAAGCGTCCGACCGCGTCCTGGCTGGCGACCGGCGCGAAGATGCCCGAGAACGTGAAGGCCGGAGCGACCGCGACCAGAAACGTCGCCAGCATCGCGGCGAGCTGACTCCGGGTGAGCGCGGAGATGACCAGGCCGAGGCCGATCGTGCACGTCGAATAGAGCAGAGCGGCCGCCGACAAGAGCCACGCGCTGCCGACGAAGCGCAGCTGGAACAGCGACACGCTGACGACGAAGATCACCAGGAAGTCGAGGAACGATACGGCGACGTAGGGCAGGGCCTTGCCGGCCAGGATGTCCCAGCGGCTGGCGGGTGAGCAGTAGAGGTTGAGAATGGTACCACTCTCCCGCTCGCGCACGATCAGCAGCGCGCTCAGCAGCGGCGGGAAGATCATCATGACGATGACTAGCATCCCCGGCACGATGAAGTTCTTGCTCTCGAGCGTGGGGTTGTACCAGATCGACATCTCCATCTGTACGGGCAACACTTGAACGCCGCGCCGACCGTGCTCGTCGAGCCAGGCGCGGAGCAGTTGCTGGTTGTAGAGGGTGCTGACCGCCTCTACGTAGCCGAGCGAGATCTGGCCCCGTGAAGGAAAGGAGCCGTCCACCGTGATGCCGACCGCGACGGTCTCGTTGGCGCTGAGCCGACGGCCGAAGTCCGGCGGGATGTCGAGCACGACCCGCGCCCGGCCCGACCGGATCCACTCGCGGGCCTCCGCCTCGCTGTCGAGCCGGGCCACCAGCCGGAAGTATTCGGAGTTGACGAAGCCGTCCACGTACTGGCGGCTCCACACCGAGCGGTCATGGTCGACGACGGCGACGAGCAGCCCTTTCACGTCGAGCGAGAGCTGGTAGCCGAGCAGGATCAGCAGCAGGAGGGGCACGGCGAAGGCGAGCCCCAGATAGACGGGATCGCGCAGGAGCTGCCGGGTCTCCTTGCGGGCGATGGCGAGGATGCGATCACCCACGGTTGAGCCCCGCGGCGCGCAGCACGCTGACGAAGGTGTCCTCCATCGAGAGCGGCTGGATCTCGGCGCGCGCGGCAAGCCCGGCCCGACCGAGCGTGGCGGTGAGCTCGCGGATGTCCTCGTCGGGACGCTCGCTCTGCCAGCGGATGCGGCGACCGTAGAGCATCGCGTTCGGGATGTGCTCGCGAACCACGACGAAGGCCCGCGCGAACTCCGGCGCCTCTACGGCCACCATCGGCCCGCCGGACTTCTGGGCTTGCTGCGTCAGCTCCTCCGGGCGGCCGAGCGCGACGAGCCGCCCCTGGTGCATGAAGCCCAGCGCGTCGCAGTTTGCGGCCTCGTCCATGTAGTGCGTGGAGACGAGAACCGTGACGCCGCGCCGATGCGCGAGGTCGCGCACGAGGTCCCAGAACTGGCGGCGGGCCAGAGGGTCGACGCCGGCGGTGGGCTCGTCGAGAAACAGCACGCGCGGCTCGTGGAGGATGGCCGAGGCCAGCGCGAGGCGCTGGCGCAGCCCCAGCGGGAGCGCGCCCGGAGTCCGGTCGCGTAACGCCGCGAGGCCGAGGTCGGCCAGCAGCGAGTCGATTCGACGCGCGGCCGTGGCGCGATCGAGGCCGTAGAGCCCGGCGGAGAGTCGCAGGTTTTCCAGCACGGTCTGGTCGCGGTAGAGCGCAAAGCGCTGCGACATGTAGCCGATGTTGCCCCGCACGCCGGCCCGATCACGCCGCACGTCGTGGCCGGCCACGACGGCCGTGCCCGCCGTGGGCGGCTGCAGGCCACACAGCATCTTGATCAGCGTGGTCTTGCCGGCGCCGTTGGGTCCCAGGAGGCCCAGGATCTCGCCCGCGCGTACCGCGAGGCTGACCTCCTCCACGGCCGCGAACGCGCCGAACCGACAGGTCAGTCCCTCGGCGCGTACCGTCACCGTGCGGTCATCGACGGCGGCGTCGCGCGACGTCACCGTCGGCGCCGCGCCGGGCACGCGCCCGTCGCCGGTCAGGTGACGGACGAACACGTCTTCGAGGCTCGCGCGCCGGTCGCCGAATGCGCCGGTCAGCTCGTCGGGCGAGCCTGCGGCGATGACGGCGCCCGCGTGCATGAGGCTCACGCGATGGCAGCGCTCGGCCTCGTCCATGTACGACGTCGTGAGCAGCACCGTCACGCCGCGGTTCACGACGAGCGTGTGGATGATCGTCCAGAAGTCGCGCCGGGAGATCGGATCGACGCCTGTTGTCGGCTCGTCCAGCAGGAGCACGTCGGGCAGGTGGATCAGCGTACAGATCAACGCGAGCTTCTGCCGCATCCCACCCGAGAGCTTACCGGCCGGGCGATCGAG
>CAYVHH010000253.1:0-8314 GCA_964450175.1 uncultured bacterium
CCCCCTCCCGATAGTCGTCGACCAGCGCCTCGAGGAAGGCCTTGGCGCCATCGGCGCTCTTGCTGAACTTCGTGACGCCGTACGCGCGGCAGTTCGCGAACGAGCGGCGTGCCGCGGGTCCCTTGGGCGAGAGCGACACGAAGATCTTGTCGGCCAGCTCCTTGTTCGAGCCCTCGATGGTCCGGTAGGCGCTGATCGGGTTGTGGATCCAGGAGCCGCGACCCGAGGCGAGCAGCCGGTTGTTGGAGGCGTCGTCCCAGGCGAGCACCTCCGGCGTCATGCAGTCCTTGTAGAGCGCCTTGTTGAACTTCAGCGCCTCGCGCACTTCCTTCCCGTTGTAGGTGATGGTCTTGCCGTCCTTGGCCACCTCGGAGCCGCCGTAGGACCACATGATGGCTCGCCAGGACGCGCGGGAGTCGTCGTGGTGGGCCAGGCCGATCCCGATCGGGAAGCCCTTGGCCTTGAGCTTCATGCCGCCCTTGTGCAGGTCATCCCAGGAGTCGGGGCCGTTGGGAAAGCCGACCTCCGTCCACAGGTCCTTGCGGTAGAGCCCGGGAAAGTCGATGAAGAAATCGGGGATCGCGTGGAATTTGCCGTCGCTGACCTTGCAGTAGTTCTCGGCCAGCGGCGTCCAGCCGCCGTGCTTCTTGGCGATCTTGTCGGCGGTGTCATTGACGTCCAGCAGCGCGGCCGACCACTTCTCGGTGCCGGTGCCCACGAGCTGGACGATGTCGTGTCCGGACTGGGTGGCGATCTCCGCCGCGATCTTGGCGGGAATCTGCAAATGCGGGACATGATCGATGATGACCTTGATCCCGCTCTTGGTCGACCACTGCTCGGCGAACGCGTCGAACCACTTGTCGTACGCGGGCACGAAGTGCGTCCAGGCGAGCACCCGGACCTCCTTCGTCTGGGCCCACGCCGGGCGGACCCAGACGTGGGGGAACGCCGAGACGGCAGTGGCACCGGCCGCGGTCGAAAGGAACTGCCGTCGCGAAACCTTGCTCATGCTGTTCTCCTCCTTCGAGTGGTATGCGGGCGCCGAACGAGCTGGAGATGCCGCCGGTCAGATCGGAGACGCACGGGCGCCCTGCGGATGAGCAATCTCCTTGTCGTTCCCCCGTGATAGCGACGAAAATCCGAGGCACGCGGGGCGAGTCTATAAAGACTTAACACCCACCTCGAAGGCGAGTCAACTTTGGCGGGTCGAGGTTCGCGCTACACGATCTGCCAGCGCGACCGCGGGAACGTGGTCCCCGTCCGCGTCTGGAGCTTCTCGCCGATTTCCTGTACCTTCGCGAAGAGCCGAGGCTCGTCGACGAACGTCTGGCGGTAGGCGTCGACCACCACCTTGCCGTCGACGATGACGGTGTGCACGCTCCGGCCGTCGGCGTTGTAGACCAGGTTGTTGATCGGGTTGAAGAGCGCCTGCCACTCCGGGCGCTGCGTGTCGAACAGCACCAGGTCGGCCTTCTTGCCGGGCTCGATCGAGCCGATCTCGCCGTCGACGCCGAGCGCCTGAGCGCCGACGAGGGTCGCCATCTCGAGTGCCGCCTCGGCCGGGATCATCCGCGTGTCCTGACGGGCGTCCTTGTACTGGATGGCCGCCATGTTCATCGCGCGCACGATGTCCAGGTGGTTCGAGTTGTTCGGCGAGTCGCAGCCGAGCGCGACCTTCACGCCCTTCGCGAGGAGCTCGGGCATCCGCCCGTGCTCGGGCACGCCCCGCCCGCCCTTCGCCGCGGTCACCGGGCACATCGCGACCTTGGTGCCGGTGCGCGCGAGACACTCGATCTCCGCATCGTCCACCCCGAGCGAGTGCGCCAGCACGACGTTCGGCCCGAGCACGCCGATCGACTCGAGGTATTCGGTCGGGGTCTTGCCGTGCTTCGCGTGATAGTCCTTGCGCGCCTGGGGCCCGCTGCCGTGGTGGAGCGTCAGATAGGTCTTGTGCTCGTCGGCCACGCCCTTGACCGCGCGCAGGAGGTCGGCGCTGCACGTCTCCGGCGAGAACGGCATGGCCCAGGCCTTGATGCGGCCGTCGAGCCGCCCCTGCCACTTGCCGAGGAACGCGGCCGTTCGCTTGACCGCGTCGTGGGTGGCATAGCGGGGCAGGGGAAAGGGCGCGTCCTGGTCGGAGACGCACTCGCCGATGATCACGCGAATGCCGGCGTCGTCGTAGGCCTGCAGACACGCGTCCGGGAACTTCGTGCTGCCCGGATCGACGAAGCACACCGTGCCGCTCTTCAGGAGCTCCACGAGACCGAGCAAGGTCGTGGCATGCTCCTCCTCCTCGGTCATCGCCATCTGCAGCTTGAACACGTGGTTGAGGGGGCTCGCCAGGTTGTCGGGGAAGATTCCGCGAACCGCGTGGGCGTAGCTGATGTGCATGTGGCCGTTGACGAAGCCGGGCGTCACGAGCAGATGGTGCGCGTCGATCACGCGGTCGGCCCCGGCGTTCGCCAGCGCGGCCGCCTTGCCCACGCGGCTCACCTTGCCATCCTCGATCAGGATCGACCCGTCCTGGATGATGCGTCGCTCGCGGTCGACGGTGACGACGTAGCGGGCATTGTCGATCTTGAGGCTCTGGGGCGGCATCGTGCGTCCTGTGCCGCCGCGGCTACCGGCCCTGGAACTGGGGCCGGCGCTTCTCGGAGAAGGCTTTGACGCCCTCCTGATAGTCCTGGCTGTTGAAGCAGTCGGCGATGAGCTTGTCGAGCAACGCCAGATCGCGCTCGCCGTCGGGACGGACGAGCTGCTCCACGGTCGCCTTCGCCGAGCGCAGGGTGAGCGGCGCGTTGCGCGCCATCGTCAGCGCGTAGCTGCGCGTGAAGCTCTCGAGCTCCGCCTTCGGCACGACCTGATTCACCAGCCCCATGCGGAGCGCGTCCTGGGCGCTGAAGTCGGTGCGCGCCGTGAAGAAGATCTCCTTCGTGTAGGCGGGCCCGACGAGCTTCATGAGCTTTTCCATGCCCTTGTAGTGGTAGCCGAGCCCGAGCCGGGCCGCCGGGATCCCGAATCGCGCGTCGTCCGAGGCGATGCGCATGTCGCAGCCGATCGCGATGCCGACGCCGCCGCCGACGCAGTAGCCGTGGATCATCGCGATCAGCGGCTTGGTCAAGGTGCCGAGCGCGCTCTGCCCACGCTCGGAGATCCGGCCGTATTCTTCCTGATCGGCCATGTTGCGCCGTCGCTCCTTGAACTGCGAGATGTCCGCGCCGGCCACGAATGCCTGATCGCCGGCGCCGCGCAGGACGACGACACGGATCGCGTCGTCGTTGGCGAGATCCTTGACGTAGTCGGGCATGAGCTGCCACATCTCGAGGCTCACCGCGTTGCGCTTCTCGGGCTGGTTGAAGATGATCCAGCCGATCGGTCCGTCCTTCTGCAGCAGGAGCTTCGGGGTCTCGCTCATGGCGCTCTCCTGATCGGGGGTTGAGGTCAAAGCTACCGTGCGGTACCGCTACTTGTCCAGCCAGACCTCCTGCATCCGCCCGTAGTTGTAGAGCGCGTTGTGCGGGACCAGATTCTTCACGTACGGCCACTGCGTGAAGTATTCCTTGCGCCAGCCGAGCATCGGCCGGGCCACGTCGGACTCGAGCTTGCGCTGGATCTCCCAGACCAGCTTGAGACGCTTCGCGCGGTCGAGCTCCTGCGACTGCGCGTCGATGAGGCGGTCGACCTGCTCGTCGCAGTAGTCGGTGTAGTTGCGCGGCGAGCCGCACTTGTAGTTTTCGAAGAAGTACGCGTCGGGGTCGTCGACGACTCCCGCGGTCAGGTTGGCGCCGATCTGGAACTCGCGCCGAGCGAGCGTCGGGAACCACGCCGCCGTGTCGACCTGCCGCACGGCGGCCTCGATGCCGACCTGCTTGAGCTGGTCGACGACGAACGATGCCAGATCGATGTAGATCGCGAAATTGCGCGTGACCAGATCGACCTTGAGCGCGGCGCCGCTCACGCCGGCGGCGGCGAG
Source organism: uncultured bacterium (assembly GCA_964450175.1). Lineage (GTDB taxonomy): Bacteria > Methylomirabilota > Methylomirabilia > Rokubacteriales > CSP1-6 > AR31. The sequence goes on from CAYVHH010000253.1 coordinate 3,974, forward strand.
CAGGCGCTTGGCCTCGGCCTTGTCCTGCGCGGCGGCGCGATAACCCGGGAGCGCCTTGACCTCCTTGTCCGGAAGCCCCCAGACGCCGAAGGGCGGTGACATCAGCGCGGGCCCGACGAAGGCGCCGCCCTGGCGGACGCCCTGGACGAATCCGTGGCGATCCAGCGCCAGGCTGACGGCTCGACGGATCGCGACCTTGTCGAACGGCGGCCGCTTGTGGTTCAGGATCACGTTGTCGCTGCCGTTCTGCGCGATCTCGGTGACCACGAGCGATGGCGTGTTCTTCTTCGCGGTCTCGGCCATGAGCTTCGTCATCTCGAGCGGGATCGAGACGTCGAGCTGTCCGGCCTGGAGCGCGGCCAGGCGCGTGCCGCGCTCGGTGATGATCGGGTAGCGAATTCCGTCGAGATAGGGCCGGTTCGGGACGAAGTAGTCGGTGTTGCGCTCGAGCTCGATCACCTGACCGCGCACGTACTCCTTGAGCTTGAACGGACCGGTGCCGACGCAGCGCTGGCGCAGGTCGGCGAGCGGGACGTGCGCCGGGTAGACCGGCGAGTAGCCCGAGGCCAGCAGGAGCAAGAGCGACGGCTGGGGGCGCTTGAGCCGGAAGATCACGGTCTGCGCGTCGGGCGTCTCGATCGCGTCGACGTTCTCGTACCAGTCTTTTCTGGGACTCAATCGAAGCTTCGCGGGCGCGTCGCGCGCCTCGCGCACCACGTCGAAGGTGTACTTGACGTCCTTCGCCGTGAACGGCTGGCCGTCGTGCCAGCGGACGTTCTTCCGGAGAAAGAACACGAGGTTCCGGTAGTTGTCCTGCCAGGACCAGCGCTCCGCCAGCTCGGGGATGACCGTCTCTGCCGACTCGTGCGCCTTGGCGGGATCGAACAGGACGAGGTTCGAGTAGCAGGGCGAGAGGGGCCACACACCGGAGATCGTCGAGGACTCGTGCACCGAGAAGCCCGGCGGATCTTCGGCCAGCATCGCGTTGAGGATTCCCCCGCGCTTGGGCGTCTGGCCTCCGGCCGGGCCGCCGGCCAGCGCCAGCGCGGCGAGGAGCACGAGGCAGAGTGAGCGCGGCACGATCGAGCGTGGTCTCATGGCGTTCTCCTGTTAGACTCCGAGCGGCGAAATCCTACACTCTTTCACCGAGAGGAGCTCCATGGACCGCTGGCCCAACAGTCCCGTGCGTTACCCGGATCCAGCGGTGCAGGTGGTCGATCCGAGCTTCGCGCCGTACCGGCTGCCGCTCGCGGCGGTCGAGCGCCTCGCGACGGGCTTCCGATGGGCCGAGGGCCCGGTGTGGTTCGGCGACGGGCGCTTTCTTCTGTGGAGCGACATTCCGAACAACCGCGTCATGAAGTGGGAGGAAGAGACCGGCACGGTGAGCCTGTTCCGCAAGCCGTCCAACAACACGAACGGCAACACGCGCGACCGCCAGGGCCGCCTCGTTTCGTGCGAGCACGACGCGCGGCGCGTGACGCGGACGGAGCACGACGGCACCATCACGGTCGTGGCCGACCGCTACCAGGGCAAGCCCCTCAACTCGCCCAACGACGTCATCTGCAAGTCGGACGGATCCATCTGGTTCAGCGATCCGCCCTTCGGCATCCTCGGTAACTACGAGGGCCACGTGGCCCCGCCGGAGCTGCCGACCAACGTCTATCGCGTCGACGGCCGGACGGGCGAGGTGACGGCGGTCACCGGCGACATCCCACGGCCCAACGGCCTCTGCTTCAGCCCGGACGAGTCGAAGCTCTACGTCGTGGTCAGCGGCGCGGTGCCGCGCGAGATCCGGGTGTTCGACGTCGTCGGCGGGACGACCCTCGCCAACAACCGCCTGTTCATTAACTGCGGCGACGGAGTCCCCGACGGCATGCGCTGCGACGTCGACGGCAACCTCTGGTGCGGCTGGGGCGGCGGCGAAAACCTCGACGGCGTGTCGATCTTCAACCCGTCCGCCAAGCTCATCGGACACATCTCGCTGCCGGAGCGCTGCGCGAACCTCTGCTTCGGCGGGCTCAAGCGCAATCGGCTGTTCATGGCGGCGAGCCAGTCGCTCTACGCGCTCTACGTGAACACGCAGGGAGTCCAGGGAGGCTAGACTCCGCGAGCGGGGAGGACGCATGCACAGTCGAACGTCCGGATCGGTCATCGTCGCGGCGCTGGCGGTGCTCGCCGTCGTCACGCCCGCCGGGGCGCAGAATCGCTACAGCTTCACCGACGCCGCCAAGTCTCCGCTGAATTTCTCGAAGGCCACCGTGAAGCCGCAGATCGCCTGCCCCGACGTGCGAAGCCTGGTCTCGGGCGGTGTGACGATCGGGGCGGTCGAGATCGTCGCGGCTGCGGAGGGCGTGCCGGAGCACTGCCGGGTCACCGGCACGATCGCGCCCGAGATCCACTTCGAGGTGAATCTGCCGAGCGCGTGGAATCGGCGCTTCTACATGAGCGGCAACGGGGGGTTCGCGGGCGAGGCCTCGGACAGCCCGCCCCGGGCCGCCGTCCGCGCCGCGGCGCTGCGGCAGGGGTTCGTGACCGCCACGACCAACACCGGTCACGACGCCACGAAGGAGCCCCTGGCGAGCTTCGCGGTCGATCCGCAGAAGGTGACGGACTACGCGTTTCGGGCGGTGCACCTGACGGCGCTCACCGCGAAGGGGATCGCAGCGCGATACTACGACCGGCCGGTGACCTACTCGTACTGGGATGGCTGTTCCACCGGCGGCCGGCAGGCGTTGATCTCGGCGCAGCGGTTCCCGGGGGATTTCGACGGGATCGTCGCCGGCGCGCCCGTGCTCGACTTCGTCGACACGACCATCGCCGGGCTCTGGAACGCCCGCGCCGTGGCCGACGGGCCGCTGACGCTCGATGCCATGAAGCTCGTCGCCGACGCGGTCTACGCGAAGTGCGGGGGCGCCGACGGCGTCATCGACGATCCGCGGCGCTGCGCCTTCGACCCGACACGCGATGTGCCGAAATGCTCCGGCGGCACCGGGTCGGGCTGCGTCACCGAGTCGCAAGCCAGTGCGCTCAAGAAGATCTACGGAGGCGTGATCAAGGACGGCAAGCCCTACTTCCCTGGTCAGCCGCTCGGCGCCGAGAAAGCCGGGGTGTCCCCGTTCGGTGAGCCGCAAGCCTCGAGCGGGTGGGACCGATGGCTGATCGGCCGCGACGGCGGTAAGTCGCTCCAGCTCGCGTTCGGCGAATCGTTCATGCGGTACATGGCGTTCGGAAAGCCGGATCCGAGCTACGACTGGAAGACGTTCGACTTCGAGAAGGATCCGGACCGGATGGGCGACATCCGCAAGCTCCTGAACGCCACCGACCCGGATCTCTCGCTGTTCCGCAGCCGCGGCGGGAGGCTCTTGATGTACTTCGGCTGGGCCGACACGGCGCTGACGCCCTTCATGGCGATCGACTACTACGAGAAGGCGCTCGCGGCCAACGGCCCGGACACGCGTGACTTCTTCCGCTTCTTCCTGGTGCCGGGCATGTTCCATTGCCGGGGCGGCATCGGCACCGATCGCTTCGACGCGATGACCACGTTGATCAACTGGGTCGAAGGCGGCACGGCGCCCGACATGATTCCGGCGGCGCGCGTCGAGCAGGATCAGGTCAAGCGTACGCGGCCGCTCTGCCCATACCCGCGCGTCGCGCGCTACAAAGGCTCGGGCAGCCTCGACGACGGGGCGAACTTCGCCTGCGCCGATCCCTGAGGTGTCAGCCGCGCGGGATCTGCCCGATGCCGGGCAGGCGCCCCAGGAAATTGCCGGTGATGCCGCCGTCGACGACGAGATCGTGGCCGTTCACGTAGCGCGAATCGGGGCCGAGCAGGAACGCGATGACGTCGGCCATGTCCTCGGGCGTGGCGACGCGGCCCAGGGGCACGAGGGCGTCACGCTCGGCCGCGATCTTCGGATCGGCGTACACCCTCTCGGTCATGCCGGTTCGCACCATCCCGGGCGAGACGGTGTTGACCCTGATCCCGTCGCGTCCGAGCTCCTGTGCCAGCACCCGGGCCAGCATGATCACTGCGGCCTTGGTCGGGCCGTACGGGCCGAGGTTCGCGTGCGCGTTGGTGCCGGACATCGAGCCCACCGCGACGATGGCGCCCCGCGAAGCCTTGAGCGCCGGATATGCCGCCTTCGCCAGGAGCCAGGTGGCCCGCGTGTTCACGGCGAAGACGCGGTCCCAGTCGTCGACGGAATATTCGACCAGCCGCCCCGGGCGATTGATCCCCGCGTTGCTCACCAGCCCGTCGAGCCCACCGAAGCGGCTGACCGCGTCGCCGACCACCCGCGCGGGCGCGTCGGCGGTGCCCATGTCGCCGTGGAGCGCGAGCGG
>CAYVHH010000254.1:0-10214 GCA_964450175.1 uncultured bacterium
GCTCCGCCTTCGCCATGCTCGTGATGTAGCGCCGGGGGTTGGCGCGCGCGATGGTCTCGGCGACGGCCCGCGCGAAGGCGCTGGTCGCGTCCCAGCCTGGGCCCGGGACGAGTGGCGCCATGACGTGCAGGCCCTTACCGCCGGTGGTCTTCACGAAGCTCTCGAGCTCCAGCGTGCGGAGCGCGTCGCGGATGAGCCGGGCGCACTCGATCACCTGCGCCCAGTCGACGCCGGGGCCCGGATCGAGATCGAACACGACGCGGTCCGGCTGCTCGAGGCGCTTCACGACCGAGTTCCAGGTGTGGATCTCGAGGATCCCGATCTGGACCAGGCCGATGAGCGACGCCAGCGAGTCGACGACCAGATATTCTCCGACCTTGCGCTTTTCCTGGATCTTCACCCGTCGCACGCTCTCCGGCGCCCAGTAGCCGACGTGCTTCTGATAGAAGCACGGCTTGCGCACGCCCTGGGGGCAACGCACGAGGGTCGTCGGGCGGTCCTCGAGGTGCGGCAGGATCCACGTCGCGATCGACTCGTAGAAGCGCGCCAGGTCGAGCTTTGTCGTGCCGTGGGACGGATAGAGGACCCTGTCCGCATGCGTGAGCCGCACGCCGGCAACGGTGGCCTCGGCCGTGGTCTTCGCTGCCGGAGTGGACCGGGACCCCCGCGCGGTGCGCTTGGGAGTCGGCGTCGACTCGTCCTTCATCTCGCCCTCGGTGGTTTCGTCCCCGATGGTCACGGGGAGCTCGCGGACGACCGACTCGGCGGGCTTGTCTTCCCGAAGACCCTGGAACGCGGGGTGTCGCAGCTTGCCGTCGCTCGTCCACTCGCTGAAGCTCACCTGGGCCACGAGCTCCGGCTTCACCCAGTGCGCGCGCGCAGCGCCGGCCGGGCGCGAGGCGAACGGGCTCGTGGGCTGTTCGAGGCGCGACAGACGCTGCTGGAGATCCCGAAGCGTCCGGTTGTCGAATCCAGTCCCGATCTTGCCCGCGTACACCAGGCGCCCTCCGTCGTACACGCCGCCAAGGAGCGCGCCGATTCCGACCCGAGAGCCCTCGGGCTCGGTGTAGCCGCCGATCACGATCTCTTGCTGCTTGAGACATTTGATCTTCAGCCACTCGGGGCCGCGCGTGCCGCGGTAGGTCGCGTCGCGTTTCTTCGACACGATCCCTTCCAGCCCGAGCTTGCACGCATGCGCGAAGAAGTCGGCGCCCGCGCCGACGACGTGATCGCTGTAGCGCAGCACCGTGGCCTTGTCGTCGGCCGAGGCGAGCAGGCGAGCGAGCGCCGCCTTGCGATCTTCCAAACGCGCGCCGGTAAGATTCCAGCCGTCGAGATACAGCAGGTCGAAGATCATGTACGCGAGCCGGCCTCGGGTGGCACTCGAGCCGAAATTCTGAAGCGCCTGAAAGCTGCTGGTGCCATCGGGCAGCAGCACGGTGACCTCGCCGTCGAACATCGCTTGCTCGACGGGAAGCTGCCCGAGCGCCGCCGCGACGGTCGGGAACTTCTCGGTCCAGTCGCGCGCGTTCCGGCTGAAGAGCGTGGCGTGGCGGCGCTCGACCCGGGCGAGGATGCGATAGCCGTCGTGTTTCAGCTCGTGCAGCCAGCCTTCACCGTCCGGTGGGCGCTCCACGAGGGTCGCGAGCTGGGGCTGAACGAACCTGGGCAGCGCGCTCCGGCGCGCGCCCGGTACCGCCGCCGGGTCCGGGCTCGAGTCGTCGCCACCGTCGCGATTCGAGTGCCAGACACGGTCGCCCGCGGCAGCGATCTCCTCGATCGTTCGGCCGCTCGCAACGCTCTTCGGCTCACTGACGACGATGGAGGCGCCCCGGCCCGGCCGCGCGTGCTGGTCCCGCTCCTTGATGAGAAGCCAGCTCCGATCGTCTCCGTCCTTTCGACGGCCGCCGATCTTCACGAGCGCCCAGCCCCCGCGCAGCTTCTCGCCCTTCAACGTGAATTTCAGGGAGCCGGCGCGGTACGACTTGTGCGGGTCGCCGATCGCTTCCCAGGTGCCGCGATCCCACAACAGCACCGTGCCTCCGCCGTACTGCCCCTTCGGGATGATCCCTTCGAACTCGCCGTACTCGAGCGGATGATCCTCGACGTGCATCGCCAGACGCTTGTCGGCAGGATCCAGGCTTGGTCCCTTCGGGACCGCCCAGCTCTTCAGGACACCTTCGAGCTCGAGCCGGAAATCGTAGTGAAGGCGCGATGCCGCGTGCTTCTGGATCAGGTACGAGCGCCCCCGCTCACGGGGGGCTTCCGACACGTGGCCGGCGGGCTCCGGCGTCTTGTTGAAGTCGCGCTTGCGGTGGTACTCGCGAAGCCCCATGGCGTTATCTTTTCACGAGCGTCGACGACCGTCCACTCGCGTGCCGCGTGCCGGCGCGTCGCTTGCCGCCTGCTGCAGCTGCGCGCGGCTACGCCGCCCGATGCCGGCGGGCCCGTGTCGGCTTTCGCGACGCGACGTGTTGCCGGCCCGGCGCGTCTGCCAGCTCTCGCGGCCGCTCCTCGAGGCTGCGCTTGAGAGCCTCCATGAGATCGGTCACGCGGGCCGGCGCCGGGAGCTCCGGCGACGTCGGCTGTTTGCCCTCGATCTTGGCCTCGATCATGCGGCGCAGCGCCTCCGAGTACGTGTCGCGATAGTCGGCGGGATCCCACTCGCCGCTCAGCGTGTCGATGAGCTGACGCGCGAGCTTCATCTCCGACTCGCTCCAGCCCTTGCCGGGGGCGGGAAGGTCGAGGTCTTTCCGCTGACGAATCTCGTGAGCGAACCGCATCGTCGTGAGCACGAGCGCGTCGCCGGCTGGCTCGAGCGCCGCGAGATGCTCGCGCTGGCGAAGCACGATTGTCCCGATTCCCAGCTTTCCGGTGGCCCGAAGCGCGTCGCGGAGCAGCGCATAGCCCTTCGCCGCGGAGCGTCCTTGCGGCGTCGCGTAGTAGGGAGAATTGAAGTACAGGTCCTCGATGTCGGCGGCCGGCACAAACCTGCGAATCTCGAACGTCTGCGTCGCCGGCACGCGCACCTTCTCGAAGTCCTCGTCCGTGACGACGTACTGGTCCTTCGCGTACTGGTAGCCCTTGACGATGTCCTTCCAGGGGACCTCGACGTCCTCTCTCTGACAGAACCGTTTCTCGATGATCCGGCTCTCGTCCTTCCGGTGGAGGAGATTGAAGGCCAGCGCTTCGCGGGCCTCGGTCGCGGACACGAGAGTGATCGGAAGCGTCACGAGGCCAAAGCTGATCGAGCCCTTCCACAGCGCACGGGGGGGCATGACGTGTCAGGCCTCGTCGGCCTCTCGGGCCTGCTCTTCGGCGTGCTGTTCGATGCGCCAGCGACGGCGGTCGCGAGAGCTGAGGATCTCATCGGACGTGATCACCGGAGCGTTCGGAGGCCTCTCCACGCCCAGCGGGCGGGCGAGCTGGTCCACGATGTCCTGATCGGGTGTCGCGACGCTGCCACCGACCGCCTCTTCACCCGCGCTCTGAGCGCGCTGCCAGTCCGCGTCCACGTCGCCGCCGGTGTCGGCGGGACTCACCGACGTGTACTCCGAGAGCTCATGCAGCAGCTCGCTCGCGGCAATCCCGAGCTGAGGCTCTCGCGATCGCCGCCCGGCACGCTTCGAGGGGGCCTTCGGCCGCGACCGAGAACGCCGGTCAGCGGGTTGAGGCTTTTTCCCGGGCCGACGCTTCTTCATCCCGTCATCGTGACGAGCAAGGCGATTGCCAAGATCGTACGCTCTGGAAAACGCGGGCGTCTGTCAGCCGAGGGGCTTGACGAGGCGGCGAGCGCCGGTGAGAGTTACACCCCCGAGTGAAGAAATGCAGCGTCGCCTCACGGTGAACATCGAAGGGCCGTCACGGGTGACGACGAGCGAAGCAAGCTCGGGCGCTCGTCGATGTGCCGCGTCTCGTGGCGGCGCGCGCGCGCTCGGCGCCGGAAGGTGATCGAACGCGACGCCGGGCACCGAGCCCGGCGTCGTTCAACTCCTGCCGTGGGCTACGGCTTCAGCTGGCCGCGGATCTCGCCGCCCTGATGCTGGGCGCTGTGCACGTTGACATACAGATCGCCGGCCTTGAAGGCCGCATACTGTGGGTCCGTCAGCTTCACTCCAGGCGGGACCGCCCACGTGCTCTCGCCGTTCTTGCTCAGCGGAACGACGACGGGACCGTTCTTACCGGTCGCGCCGTTGTGAATGTGCGCCATCGTTCCGGTCACGCCGGTCGTCGTCACGCTTCCAGTCACCGACTTGTCATCGCCGATGGAGATCGTGCCGCTCCCGGAGCCCGAGGTGTTCACGGGTGGCACCTCCTGGCCTCCGCTCAGCATGACCTTGACGTCCTCGGCTCGGGCTGACAACGGATACCAGGCTACGAGGACGGCGGCGCCGAGCGTGGCGACTACCAGCGAGCGTTTAGCGGTCCGAGAAATCGCATCCATCGTGTTCTCCAGGGGCCCATCAAGTTATTCGTGCACGCGAGGCCCAGGACGATAGCATCGGTTGTGCCACACCCTATGCTCGTGAGTTCTCGGGTGTCCGCAGCCTCGCCACCGGGCAGTACGTAAGAACTTCGTGTAAGAACTACAGGCCCGGACGGGTCGCGCAGGCCGCATCACCAGCCGTCGCCGCGCCAGTAGTGGGGGCGATAGTAGCCGTAGCCATATCCGTACACCGGTCTGGGAACGACGATGGGTCGAGGCGCCACGACCACGGGTGGGGCGGCCACGGGCGCTGGGACCGGCACGAGGACGCAGCCCGAAACGGCGGTGGCGACGGCGCGTTAGACGCGGTCGGGAGCCGGTGTATTTCAGCGTCGGACGTTGGCGTCAGGCTGCGATCAGAGTGGATCGCGAACCATCCGAAGCATGTCGACCGCCGGCGAATGCGGCAGGGGTCGACGCGCGCCGCTGTCCCGGAAGCCGCACCGGGCGTACAGAGCGATGGCCGAAGCATTCGTTGCGGTGACCCAGAGGCAGAGGCCTTCAGCTTCGCGCTCGCGTGCCCAGTCGACGACTGCGCTGACGAGTCCGGCACCGATTCCACGGCCCCGCGCCTCCGAGCCGACGAACATTCCGACGAGCACCGGCCTCGGATCGTCGGGCGCATCAGGGTCCTCAGGTAGACCGGTGGCGATCCCCACCCATCGACTGTCGAGCTCGGCCACAAAGGTGACGCCCTCGGTGCCGGAGGCACCCCGCCGCGCCCGGTCGTGCCAGACGTCGTCGGTGAACGCGGCTTCGCGTGTCAGTGTCGAGCCAAACGCCACGGGCGCATCGGCCAGGGCGCGGAGCCGAAGCGCGCGCAGTCGCGGTCCTTCGTCCGGACGGATTCGCCGAATCACCAGAAGGTCTTTGGAGCGCTCGATCGAGCCCACGTCACCCTAGCCCATGTCACGGCATGAAGGAGCCGCCGTTCACGTGCACCGTCTGGCCGGTGACGTGCCCCGCCTCTTCGCTCGCGAGGAATACGGCGACCCCGGCGATGTCGTCCGGCTGGGCCATACGCCCGAGCGGCACCGCGCGGGCCATCGCGGCAAGCTCATCCTCGGTGTTGCCGTAGCGCGGCTGCGCGGTATCGGTGAGCCCGGGCGCGATCGCGTTGACGCGAATTCCGTGCGGCGCCAGCTCGAGCGCCATCGCGCGGGTCATCGCGACGACGCCGCCCTTGCTGGCCGAGTAGTGGATGCCCCGGACCGCGCCCCGGATCGCCTGCGAGGCCATGTTGATGACCGAGCCCCGCCGGCGGCCCGCGATCATCACACGCGCCGCGGCCTGGGCACAGAAGAATCCGCCCTTCAGATTCACGTCGAGCACCAGGTCCCAGTCGCTCTCGCGCATGTCGAGAAACGGCACGCGGGGATAGACGCCGGCGTTGTTGACGAGCACATCGAGCCCGCCGAGCTCGCCGACGATCTGCGTGACCATCGTCTGGGCGCCCGCCGGCCGCGCGACGTCGGCCTGCACCAGCGCGGCGCGCCGGCCGGCCCCGCGGATCTCCTGCAGGAGCTTTTCGGCCGCGGCGCGATCGTCGAGGTAGTTCACGCCGACGTCGGCGCCTTCCCGGGCGAAGGCCAGGGCGATCGCGCGCCCGATTCCTTGCTGGGCGCCGGTTACCAGTGCCACCTTCCCACGCAGCCTCATCGTGACCTCCTCGAGCACCAGGCGCGCCTCGTCCAGCGGGGAGGCCCCGCCGGATTACGGCACGCACGACATTTGCCGCGGCGAACTTTGTCGACCCGCGGCGAATGTGCTAGGGTCGCGCCGAGAAACTCATCCGGGAGGGAGCCAATGGCGGACAAGGGACTCGGGCTCTGGCTGAACATCGGTTCGTTGATTCTCATCGCGGCGCTCGTCGTCGACTTCTACGTGGTGATCAACACCGCGCTCCACGCCCACTGACGAGACCGGTCCGCCCGCCGCTCCTCACTCCCTCGCCATGCCCCGCTACGATACCGCCGTTCTCAATGGCACGGTGGTCGTTCCCTACGTGGGCGCCCTCCGCTGCGACGTGGGCGTCCGCGACGGGCGCATCGCCGCGCTGGCGGACGCGATCGCGCCGGCCGACGCGGACGTGGTCGTGGACGCCCGCGGCAAGCTGGTCCTGCCGGGCGCCGTAGACTCCCACTTCCACATCGGGATCTATCGCGACCTCGCCACCGACGCTCGGAGCGAAACGGCGTCGGCGCTCGCGGGCGGCGTGACCACGGTGGTCAGCTACTTCCGAACGGGGCTGAACTACCTCAACAAGAGCGGGCCATACCGGACGATCTTTCCCGAGGTCGTCGCGGCCACGGTCGGTCACGCGCACACCGATTTCGGGTACCACATCGGCGTGATGACGACCGAGCAGCTGCACGAGGTGGACTGGCTCGTCGGCGAGCAGGGCGTCGGCTCGTTCAAGTACTACATGTTCTACAAGGGACTGAACCTCACCTCCGACTCGACGCGAGGCAGCGCGTACACGATGGCCGACACGTACGACCTCGGCCATCTCTATCTCCTGATGCGGCAGGTCGCCGCGGCATCGCTCAAGTACAGTGTCCACGGTCGAATCTCCCTGAGCCTCCACTGTGAGCAGGCCGAGCTCATTCGCGTGTTCATCGAAGAGGTGAAGCGCTCGGGCCCCGGCGGGCTCGAAGGCTATCATCGGTCGCGGCCGCCGCTGACCGAGCAGCTCTCGATCGCCGAGGCGCTCGTGCTGACCGACGCGACGCGCTGTCCGGTGAACTTGCTCCATCTTTCGAGTGCCGAGGCCGTCGCGAGCGGTGCGGACGGGCGGCACCGCCATCCGCACCTCGATATCCGGCTCGAAACGACCTTGCATCATCTGGCGCTCACGCACGCCACGGCCGGCGGAATCGTCGGGAAGGTCAACCCGCCGATCAGGACCGAGATCGACCGTGAGGCGCTATGGCAGGCCGTGGAAGACGGCCGCATCGACACGGTCGTGAGCGATCACGCATGCTGCGCCGAGGAGGACAAGGGCGAGGACCTCTGGAAAGCGCTGCCGGGCTTCGGGGGTACCGCGCTGCTCTACCCGTACCTCATCTCGGAGGGACACCTCCGAAGGGGCCTGCCGCTCACGCGGATCGTGGAGCTGGCCAGCGCCAATCCCGCGCGGGCGTTCGGGCTCTACCCGCGGAAGGGTACCATCGCCGTCGGCGGCGACGCGGATCTGGTCGTGCTCGATCCGGCTCGGGAGCACGTCGTCTCGCCCGAGGTGCTCCACTCGGCGCAGGACTTCACGCCGTTCGCCGGCATGCGTGTCCGCGGCTGGCCGACGCACACGCTCTTGCGAGGACGCACGGTGTTCCGGGACGGCTCGGTGCTCGGCGAGCCGCAAGGACAGTACCTCAAGCGTCCGATCGGGCTCTACGGTGCGACGAGTTGAAGCGGTGCGGGAAGTCCGCGAGGTTTCGAGTGAGCCGGCGTGCTACGCCTTGGCCTTGGCGGCGGAGCGCCGCGGGCAGGCCTTGTGATACCAGGTCGAGCCGAGCTTGATGTGATTGCCGTTCTTCCGGATCTTCCGCTTGCACTTGGGACAGGTGCCCATCGGCGCTCCTTTTCGAGGGCTGATCGAAACCGCGTCATTATAGCAGGCGCGTCGGGCCGGACCTCGTGACCGATTGCGTGTTCTGCCGTATTGTCGCGCGCCAGAGCCAGGCCGACGTCGAGTACGAGGACGACGCGGTCCTGGCGTTCAAGGACATCTATCCAAAGGCGCCGATCCATCTGCTCATCGTTCCCAGGCGCCATATCGGCTCGATCATGGCGATGGAGCCCGCGGACGCCGAGGTCATCGGCCGCTGCTTTCTCGCGGCGCGGAAGATCGGCGAGGCCAGGGGATTGGCCGAGCGCGGATATCGGCTGCGCGTGAACTGCGGTCCCGAGGGTGGTCAGGTCGTCTATCACGTGCACGTCCACTTCCTGGCCGGCGGGCGGGCCAGCGGCGCCTAGTCGAGGCGCGGTTCAGGCCGGAGTAGCCGCGGTCTTCGGTTCGAGTGGAAGCCCGGCGTCCGCCCAGCTGCTGAGCCCGCCCTTGAGGATTCTCACGTCGCGATAGCCTAGACCGCGAAGCTTTTGCGCCACCCGGGCGCTCGTGGCTTCGTCGGGTCAGGAGCAGTACGCGACGACTGTGCGATCCACGTCGAAGTCCAGCGCTCGCGCGCCCGCCTTCAGATCTTCCGGCGGCACATGGCGCGCGTCCTGGATCTTCACCGGACTCTTGGCGTACGTCGGCTCGTCGCGGACATCCAGAATGACCGGGGGGCTGTCGGGCGACGCCTCCATGAGCCGCATCACCTCGGACGGCCGGATGCGATCGCGGTTGTGCTTCGCACGTCTCGCGAGCAATACACCGGCCGTCGCGAGGATCACCACCGCCACGGCCGCGGCGGTCTGCGCCCACGGGAACGGGCGAGGAGGCGGATTCTTCGCTTCGGCCCACATGCGTCGGACGTCGCTCAATTCGGGCAGGAGGCGGTTCGCTTCCTCGAAGCGCTTCTCGGCGCGGCCGTAGCGCCCCGAGAAAAAGTCCTCGAGGCCCGCGTGCCACGCGACGTTGAATCGACTGACTTCGCCGAGCTTGACGTCGGTGCCCTTCAAGAACTCGCGCACCGCGGCCGACGGAATGATGAAGTTGAACCCCTGGACGATCGCGCCCTGGTTTCCGGTGTCGAGGGTCACGAACGTCAGGACACCCAGGACCGCGCCATCGGAGCCGACGGCGGGGCCGCCGCTGTTGCCCCACGCCGCCGGTGCATCGACCTGGATCACCGGCTGATTCGCGATGTCCTGCTTGAAGCCAGAGATCGCGCCGTTGGTCACCGACGCCTCGACCTTGGCCGACGCGTTCAGGAGCTCGTGGCTCAGCACGACGCCTGGGAACCCCAGGATGTGGATCCTGTCGCCGATGTTCGCGTCCGGCGAGTCTCCAAGGGACAGCGTCGGCATGTCGGCGGCGTCGAGCTTCAGGAGGGCGAGGTCGCGGCCCGACATTCCTTCGCCGGCGACCGGCGGGCTGTACTTGGACACCGTGGCGCTCAGCCGCATACCGTTCGCGAGGATCACCAAGATCGATGGATCCAGCTTGATCTTGGCCCGCGCCACCGCCGCCGCGAAGGCCTGATCGCTCACGTCGCGGCACGCCTCACCAACGCCGCGCCGCAGCAGCTCCTGCGCGATCTCTGGCCCGGGCTGGTGCGCCGGCGAGACGACGTGGCCGTTCGTGACGAGCCATCCGTTCGGATTGATGAACCAGCCGGTTCCGGTTTCGCGGAAAGGTGCGGGTGACACTTGTTGCTTGCCGCCGGTCGGGCACGTCACCGTCACTTCGGCGGCGACCTCCGAGACGACGAGCGCCACCGCCGGCTTGGCCCGCAGTAGGACCTCCTGGACCGAGGGGGCGGCATCGGCGAGACCAGGAACCGCGAGGAGCAGCACGCTCGCGACCCACATACGCATTCTCGAAATTCTATACCTCGCGAAGCACGATCCTCGCGAAACACAAAAAAGAAGGCTCCAGGGGCCGGCCCCTGGAGCCTCCGGTTACTGCGACTGCAAAGTACTGCTTACTTCATCAGACCCATCGCCTCGACAGCCTTCGCCTTGGCGGTGTCCATGTTGCCAGCCTTGCAAGCCGCCTCGGCCTCCCGGACCAGCTTCGTCGCATCGCTACCCGACGAAGACTTGGCACCGGCGAGCGACCGCG
>CAYVHH010000255.1:0-9390 GCA_964450175.1 uncultured bacterium
CTTGTCGTTCAAGTGACCGTACCTACACAGGTCGCGGGGGGCATCCCCAGCCCGCCGCTCGGCGCCCCGGTAACGCGAAGTACTAGTGACCGGTGTGGGGCAGATTGAGGACGGGCTTGAAGTAGGCGAAGAACCAGCGGCGGCTCAGGACGAAGAGCGCGAGGAAGCCGGCGGTGATCGCGAGGTCGCGGAGCGACAGTGGCAGCCGGGCGCTCGACGAGACCGACGGGAAGACGACGAACACGCGCTCGAGGAAGATCCCGACGAGTCCGAACACGGCGACCACGACCAGCGGGGCGTGTCGTTGCGGCGGACGGCCGGTGAGTCGCTTGAGCAAGTACGCGAACGGGATCAGCCAGCCCACCACGAGCACCACCCACGCCAGGGTCATCCACGGCTGCACGAAGACGCGCTGGATGAAGAATCGTGTTTCGACCGGCACGTTGCCGTACCAGATCACGATGTACTGCGACCAGAAGAAGTACATCCAGACGATCGAGAGCGCGAACTGCAGCTTGGCGACGTCCTGGACCGCGGCCGGTGGGATCGAGGCGCGCCCGCGGGCGTTGGTCCGGACCGTCAGGATCGACAGGACGCAGAACGCCGTGTAGAGCGCGCTCACGGCGAAGTACCCGCCGAAGAGGCCGCTGTACCATCTCGGATCGAGCGACATCAGCAGATCGAAGCCCCACAGCGAGACCGTCACGAGCCACAGCATCAACAGGATGATCGCCACGCGGTTGCGATGGGCGCGCTCGCGCTCGTCGTCCGGCGGGATCGCGTCACGCAGGAGCGCCCGCACGAACGCGAAGCAGACGGCGAAGAGCACCGCCGCCAGCACGTACGTCCGGAGCCAGAAGAACGGCACGTTCAGCCAGGCGGCCTTGGCCGGGACCGGCGTGGTGACCCACGGATAGAGAACCGTCTGTCCCGTATAGAGCACGAGAAAAAGCACGAACGAGATCGGCAGGAACCCCGCGGTCGTCAGCGCGATGCGCCGGACGCTCGGGGACCAGCGCGCCTCGGTGACCTGCATCATGCCCGCGATCGCCGGCCCGCTCACGGCGATTCCGGACCAGAAGACGAGGTTCACCAGATAGATCGACCACACCTGCTGGGCGTCGGACGAGTTCGCGCCGACCAGGAACACCACCGCGCCGAGCGCGGCCACGAGACTCCAGAAGACCGTCATTTCTGGGCGATGGACCGCAGGAAGTTCACGATGTGCCACGCCTCTTGCGTCGACAGCGCCTCGCCGTACGAGGGCATCACGGCGCCGCCGACGACGATGTAGCTGTGCCAGTAGCCGTCCGTGCGCTGTTTCTGGAGCTCGGCGTTCGTCAGGTCCGGCGTCGGGATGAACTTGGTCGCGACGAGCCCGCTCGTCCCACCCTTCCCTTCGGGGCCGTGGCAGGGCACGCAGAAGGTCGCGAAGCGCTCCTTGCCGATCGCCACGGAGGCCTCGGAGGCCTTCACCGGATTCGGCTGCTTCGCCGCGACGTCGCGCTGCTCCTTCGGGATGACCAGATCACCGCCGCGCGGGACCACGCCCGGCGGCATCGAGAACACGCGCTCGCCCGGCATGATCCGGGCGGTGTGCGTCATGTTGTCGTTCCAGCGGATGACGATGGCCCCGCCCCACGCTCCGGCCGCGGCGCCGACCACTAGCAACATCAGGATGAAGACGTATTTCATTGGAGCGGGGTCCTCGCGGCCGGCTTCCACCGAGGGTGGCCTGAGATAGGAGCGAGTGGCTCCGACACGCCCGATCCAACCCGCCGCGCGTGAGCTGCGGGTGGCTCCGACATGCCCGATCCAACCCGCTGCGCGCGAGCTGCGGGTGGCGCCGACACGCCCGGTCTCGCGGGGTGGGCGGTCGGTTTGCTCATCGCGATTTCACTTCTTCGGCGCCCGCTCCGCGCAGGAGCTCGTGGACCGACGCCGCGCGCTCGGGTGCGCAGTGGACGGCCACGCCGAAGCGGTCGTTGGTGAAGCGGGCATCGTAGCTCGCGCTCGGCCGGAGTCGAGGAAGCCGCCCGAGGACGACCATGCCGATGACCGTCGCGAACCCGGCGAAGAGCACCATCAGCTCGAACGCGATGATGAAGAACGGCGGCAGCGAGGAGCCGCTGATGCCGCCTCCGCTCACCGGCTGCAGGTACTTGCCGCCGGTGACCAGTCCCCACACCATCGAGCTCCAGATCGTCAGGATGAACGCCGAGGCGATCCCGGTGAGCCCTCCGATCAGGGTGAACAGGCGGACCCGGCTGACCGGCCGGTCACGCTCGAGCACGTCCTCGATCTCGTGGACGGGCAGCGGCGTGTAGACCGTGAGGTCGTGGTAGCCCCGCGCGCGCAACTCCTCGAGGGCGCGCACCGTCGTGTCCACGTGGGCGAAGACGCCGAGAACCGTCTCAGTGGCCATGGGCCCTGTCCCGGACCGGCGGCGGGATCGTCTCCTTGACCTCGACGATCGAGAGCGACGGCATCAGCTTGATGAACCCGAGGAACAGCAGGAAGAAGAACGAGAAGCTGCCGATCACGATCATCGTGTCGGTCGGGCTCGGATAGTAGATGCCCCAGGTGTACGGGTAGAAGTCGTGGCCGAGCGAGGGAACGATGATGTTGAAACGCTCGAACCACATCCCGATCAGCACCAGGATCGACACGATGTAGAGCACGACCGGGCTCGTGCGAGCGCGCTTCCAGAAGAGGATCAGCGGCGCGACGCAGTTGCAGAAGTACATGGTCCACAGCGCCCATGCGTACGTCGCCGTCACCTTCCAGAAGAGCGAGGCCTTCTCGATGTGCTCACCACTGTAGAGCGATGTGAAGATCTCGCAGATGTAGAAGTAGGTCAGGACCAGGCCCGTGACCAGGATCAGCTTGCCCATCGCGTCCAGGTGCTTTTCCTGGATGTACGCGTGCAGGTTGAAGAAGTGCCGCATGGGCAGTATCAGGATCAGCACCATCGCGAAGCCGGAGAAGATCGCGCCGTCGACGAAGAATGGCGCGAAGAGCGTCGAGTGCCAGCCGGGAACGAGCGCCATCGCGAAGTCCCAGGACACGACGCTGTGCACCGAGAGCACGAGGGGCGTGGCCAGCGCGGCCAGCAGGCCGTACGCGCGGCGGTAGTGCCGCCACTGCGTGTCCGAGCCCTCCCACCCGAGCGCCAGCATCGAGAAGATCCGCCGGCGCCAGCCGGTCGAGGCGTCGCGCAAAGCGGCGATGTCCGGCACCAGCCCGACGATGAAGAACACCGTGCTGACCGAGAGGTAGGTCGAGATCGCGAAGACGTCCCAGACCAGCGGCGACCGGAAGTTCGGCCACAGGAAGCGCTGGTTCGGATACGGCAAGAGGAAGTACGCGAACCACATACGTCCGGCGTGGATCAGCGGAAACAGGCCGGCCGTCATGACCGCGAAGATCGTCATCGCCTCGGCGCCGCGGTAGATGGACGTGCGCCAGCGCGCCCGGAACAGATAGAGGATGGCCGAGATCAACGTACCGGCGTGGCCGATACCGATCCAGAACACGAATGTGGTGATATACATCGCCCACATCTGGGGCACGCGCTTGCCGGCCATGCCCATCCCCCACCAGACCTGCCCGGCCCAGGCGGCGAAGAACCCGGCCAGCAGCAGCGCCACGAAGCACATCCAGGCGAAGTAGAGGTTGCCGGGCGGATTCAGGGTCCGTAAGACGTCGCGGTTGACGTCGGCGAACGTGGGCGAGGTCGTCTGGCTGTCGTTCATCGGCTCACGCGTGCCCGCGCACGACCTTGCGCAGATAGGTGATCGACGGCCGCGTGCCCACCTCTTCCAGGACGTGATACGCCCGCGGCGCATGCGTCAGCTTCGCCGCCGAGCTGCCCTCGTCCTTGAGGTTGCCGAACGTGATCGCCTGCGTTGGGCACGTTTGCTGGCACGCTGTCTGGATGTCTCCGTCTCGGACCGCGCGCTTCTCGTCCTTCGCCCGATCCTTGCCGGCGATGATGCGTTGCAGGCACATCGAGCACTTCTCCATCACGCCGAGCTGGCGGACCGTGACGTCCGGGTTCAGCTGGACCTCGAGCGGCGTCGGAAACTCGTACTGGAACCAGTTGAATCGGCGCACGTGGTACGGGCAGTTGTTGCCGCAGTAGCGCGTGCCCACGCAGCGGTTGTAGACCTGCCCGTTGAGCCCTTCCTCGGTCCGGTACGCGGCGTACACGGGACACACGGGCTCGCACGGCGCGACCTCGCAGTGCTGGCAGAGCATCGGCAGGAACATGTTCATCGGACGCTCGGGCTTTCCCTCCGCCCAGCGCTCGATGCGGATCCAGTTGAGCTGACGGCCGTAGGCGGCCGACGCCTTGCCCACCACCGGTACGTTGTTCTCGGCCTGGCAGGAGGTCACGCACGCCTGGCAGCCCACGCACGCGTCGACGTCGATCGTCATGCCCCAGCGCGGACCGGGATATTTCTGGTCCTCGTACAGGGTGGCGTGCGGCGTCTCCGCGCCGCGGCCGCGTAACGCCTGCTCGCGCGCCGCGCCGAGATCGACGTGCTGCGCCAGCTCGCGGTCGTCCTGATCGTGCGTCGCCTGCAGCACGGCGAGCGGCCGCCGCGTGCCGAGCTTCGTCAGGGTGACCTTCACGCTCATGAACGCCAGCCCGCCGGACGCCGGATCGGCCGTCGCCGGGAGGATGTCCATCGGGTTCAGCGAGCGAGCGTCGGCGGCGACATATCGCGGGCGCTGATAGGGCGCGTAGCGGTGGCCCATCGGAATCGCGACGGCCGACGGATGGAGCGTCGGCGAGATGTACGCGGGCAGCTCGAGGGTGCCCTGCGGCGATTTCACCGCGACCATGTCGCCGCGCGTGACGCCGAGCTTGGCGGCGGTCTCGGTGGAGATCTCGACCCACGCGTCCCACACCGCTTGCGTCATCGAATCCGGCGCTTCCTGGAGCCACGAGCTGATCGCGCTTCGGCCGTCGTAGAACCGGAGCGACGGGTATGCGAGAAGGGTCAGGCCGGTGCCGTCGCCGTCGAGCTTCGCGGGCGCCGGATCGCCGCCGGCGATCTTCAGGGTCACCGCCGCGGGCGCGACCTCGCCGAAGAGGCCGCCGCGCCGAAGCGCGCCCTCGAGCTCTCCCTTAACCAGTGGGGCCCAAGCAGCTTTCACATATTGCTCGAAGGTCGACCACGGAATGGGCCCCTTGCCCTCTTCGGCGCCGAGCGCGGCCCGGCCGATGCGAAGGAGCGTGTCGCCCATCGGCCGCGAATCACGGATCGGGGACATCGTCGGCTGGAGGAATCCGACCACGCCCTCACGCGGCGAGTAGTCGCCCCATGACTCGAGCCAGTGCGTGTCGGGCAGGACGACGTGTGCCAGCTCGCTGGTCTGATCGGGCACGTTCGCAAAGCTGACGACCAGCGCGACCTTGCGGATGGCGTCGGCCAGCTTGAGTCCGGAGGGCAAGGTGAACGCCGGGTTCACCCCGGGGCCCAGGATGAGCACCTCGACCTCGCCGTTCGCCATCGCGCCCGCGAGGCTCGCGACCTCCGAATACGCCGTGACCTTGCCGTAGGCGGAGTCCGCGCCGAACCGCACGGTCTTGCCGACGTTGCCCGCGGCGGCGTTCAGGAGATTGATCGCGGTCTGCGTCTGAGTCGCGTTGGTGCCGGTGACGGAGACGCCGCCGCCGACCGCGAGCCCGGGCTTGGCGTGGGCGAACACCTTCGCGATGTGCTTGATCGTCTCGATGCCGACCCCGCTCTCGTCCGAGACGCGCTTCAGGTCGACCGACGCGACCGCCTCGCCGAATCGCTTGTCGGCCGCCCCCTCGTCCACCATCACGCGGAGGATCGCCAGGGCGAGCAGCCCTTCGGTCCCCGGCGCGTTCCGCACCCACTCGTCGGCGTTCGACGCCGTCAGCGACTGGCGCGGCTCGACGTGGATGAACGTCCCGGCGCGTCCGTCCCGGAACGAGTGCATGCGGGCGAACGTGCGCGCATAGTTGACGTTCGAGAGCCACGTCTCGATGAAGTCCGCGCCGAACGACAGCACGACCTCGGCGTCTTCGAACGCGTAGTACGGGATCGCGTCGCGGTTGAACGTGAGCCGGTTCGCGGCGCGGATCGACTCGTAGGCGAACGGCTCCAGGGTGATCCGCGGGCGCGCGCCGAGCGCCTGCACCCAGCGGTCGAGCATCCCGCCCAGGCTTCCGTTCTCGAGCTGGGTGACAACCGCGATCGCCCGCCCCTTGCCGCCGGTCCTGAGCGCGGCGATCCGATCGGAGACCAGCTTGCTCGCGGCGTCCCACGTCGCGGGCTTGAGGCCGGCGCTTCCTTCGCGAGCGAGCGGCCCGGCGATCCGGTCGGGATGGTAGAGCCCCTGCAGCGCCGCCTGGCCGCGCATGCAGAGCGCACCGGCATTGACCGGATGATCCGGGTTGCCCTCGAGCTTGACGATCCGTCCTTCGCGATTGCGCGCGATGACGCCGCACCCCGCCGGGCACTCACGGCAGACGGTGGCGAACCAGGACGCGACACCCTGCACGAGCTGTTCGTTCGGCACGACCAGCGGCAGAATTGTCTCGCTCGCCTGCTGGCAGCCGCCGGATGCCGCCGCCGCGCCGGACACCGTGACGATCTTGAAGAAGTCGCGTCGGTTCATCTAACGGGTTCTCCGGGTCGCGGGCGGCTCGAGCTCACCGGCTCCGTCTTTCAATGGTGGCAGGTCACGCAGTCGAGCGGCGCGTGTTTGCCGGCCGTCTCGTTCTGCTGGCGATGGCACTCCACGCACCAGCCCATCGTCAAGGGCGGCGACGTAGGCTTGAAGCCCACGAGATGCAGCAGGTCGACCGTCAGCTTCGGGCCGGTGTCCGCCGCGAAGGTCGTCATCGTCTCGACGGGACCATGACAGCCCTGGCACTGCAGGCCGGCGCGGATGTGCGCCTTGTGCGGAAAATACGTGAACTCCGGGAGCTTGTTCACGCGCACCCAGGGAATCGGCTCTTTCTTCGCCTGGTACTCGGCGAGCTTCTTCACCTCCGGTAGGGCCGCGCCGGCGATCCGGTGGCATCCCATGCAGCGCTCGACGGACGGAAGCCCCGCGTACTCGGATCGACGCGCGTCGCTGTGACAATACTGGCAATCGATCTTGTAGGTCCCGGCGTGGACGTTGTGGGGAAAGTTGATGGGCTGAGCCGAAGGCTTCGCGGCGGCGGCCGGCTGGCGGCTCCACGATGAGATCGCCAGGAAGACCAGAACGGCTAGGAGCGCCGCGCCGAGTGCGCCTACTCCTGCCTTGGCCATCATCGACGGTCGATTGCCCTCCGGCGGTTTTCTAGATTGCTCGTGAACGCTATCACGCGGTCCCGGCGGCCGTCAATCTATTCACGCGGTTCGAGCGTGCGCGCGCGAGCTCAGCCCGCCGCCAGCGCCTCACCCGCGGCGCGCGCCGCGAGCGCGATGTCGGCGTCGGTGTGCGCGAGCGAGACGAACGCGGCTTCGAATTGCGACGGCGCCAAGAAAACCCCGCGCTCGAGCATGCCGTGGAAATAACGCGCGTAGCGCTTGGTGTCGGAGTGCTTGGCCGACGCGTAGTCGGTCACGGGTCCGTCGCAGAAGAAGCCGGTCAGCATCGAGCCCACCCGGTTGACCGTCAGCGGAACGCCGGCCCGCGCGGCCCCGGCGCGGAGTCCCCGCTCGAGGTCCGCACTGAGCGCCTCGAGACGGTGATAGACGTCGCGCTCGCGAAGCCGCGTCAGGGTCGCGAGGCCCGCCGCGACGGCCAGCGGGTTCCCCGACAGGGTCCCGGCCTGATAGACGGCGCCGAGCGGCGCGACGTGGTTCATCAAGTGCCTCGCGCCGCCGTAGGCGCCGACGGGCAGTCCGCCGCCGATGACCTTCCCGAGACACGTGAGGTCGGGCTGCACGCCGTAGAGCGCCTGGGCGCCCCCGTACGCGACGCGGAATCCGGTGATGACCTCGTCAAAGATGAGCACCGCGTCGTGCGCCCGCGTGATCTCTCGAAGCCCTTCGAGAAATCCCGGGCGCGGCGGGACGACACCCATGTTGCCGGCCACCGGCTCGACGATGACCGCGGCGATCTCGCGGCCTCGCTCACGGAAGATCGCCTTGACGGCGTCGAGATCGTTGAACGGCGCCGTCACGGTCAGCTGCGCCAGCGGCCCCGGCACGCCGGCGCTGTCCGGAATGGAGAACGTCGCGCCTCCCGAGCCGGCCTTCACGAGGAGGCTGTCGGCATGGCCGTGATAGCAGCCGTCGAACTTGAGCAACAGCGGACGACCGGTCGCGCCCCGCGCCAGCCGGATCGCGCTCATCGCCGCCTCGGTCCCTGAGCTGACGAGGCGCACGAGCTCGATCGACGGATAGGCGGCGGTGATCGCCTCGGCCATCTCGACCTCGAGCCCGGTCGGCGCGCCGTAGCTCGTGCCTCGGGTGGCCGCTTCGATGATGGCCGCGACGACCGTCGGAGCGGCGTGGCCGAGGATGAGCGGTCCCCACGAGCCGAGGAAGTCCAGATACGACCGGCCGTCGACGTCCCAGATTCGAGCGCCCTCCCCGCGCGCGACGAAGAACGGCTCCCCGCCGACGCCGCGGAAGGCGCGGACCGGACTGTTCACACCGCCGGGAATCACACGCGAGGCGGCTTGGAAGAGGCTCTTCGAGTCGCGCATCACGAGGTCCCTCCGAGCAGCGCGCCGAGGCCGAGTCGCTCCCACACACGTCCGGCCGCGAACGAGAGCCGCTCGTGCCAGCGCCAGCGATCCGAGTCGAGCTCGACCTGGACGAAGTCGCGTTCCGACGGGCTCCATCGAAACGCGGCGACCGCCTCGGCGCGCCCGGCCATCACGGACGTGACCAGATACGTTGCCGACGGGTACGTGGGCTCGCCGGTGATCTGCGCTTGCTGCCGATCGGTTGGTGAGAAGTAGGCGCCGGTGTCGACGTGGGAGTGATAGATCACCGCGATCTCGTACCCTTCGCCCTCGAGACGTCCGATGCGCAGGAGATCCTTGGGGTCGATGAAGTAGGCGGTCCTTGCGTCGCGCGGGTGGCGCTGAGGGTCCTTGGCGTGAAGCTCGTCCTGGATGTTCCGACACCGGACGAGCCGGCGCAGCTGCCCTTGTTCGAGGATGACGCCGCACGACTCGCGCGGGTACTCCTCGACGGCCTGTCGGCGGATCGCCTCGAGCTCCTCCGCGGTGACGATCGCGCGCGCCCCGCCCGCGAGCGCCGGGATGATCGCAACCTCGTCACCATCCTTCAGGGGCGTGCGCAGCCCCTGGAGGGACTCGATCGCCTCGCTGTTCACGTAGATGCTCACGTGATGGTGCACCTCGCCGCCCTCGTCGCGCACGAGGCCCTTCAGACCGCC
>CAYVHH010000256.1:0-7408 GCA_964450175.1 uncultured bacterium
CTTCCAGGGCTGAGACTGCACGGGCTCACGGGTCACCGCACGGGCACCTGGGCAGTGTCGGTGAGCGGCAACTGGCGCATCACGTTCAAGTTCATCGGCAAGGACGCCGATGCCGTCGATTCCGAGGACTGTCACTGAGGCTTTGGCGATGAAGATGCACAATCCACCTCACCCGGGCGAGATCATCAGGACGCTCTGCCTTGAGCCGCTGGGCCTCACCGTCACGGAAGCGGCGGAGGCTCTCGGCGTCAGCCGCAAGACCCTGTCCGCAATTCTGAACGGTCGTGCCGGCGTCAGTCCCGAGATGGCGGTCCGGCTGTCCATTGCCTTCGACACCACATCCGAGAGCTGGCTGAACCAGCAAACACAGTACGACCTCTGGCACGCTGAGCGACGTCGGAAGCGGCTTCGAGTCGCGAAGCTCGCGTCCGCGTAGAAACGTCCAACATGCCGCTATGGGACATGACATGAAACTCGCTGCCGCCAAGACCGAGCCCGAGGGCCAGGGCCGCATTCCGGTGCTCGATATCGGCGCGTATCTCGCCGGCGAGGCGGGAGCGGCAGCGCCGCTGGCGCGTGCCGTCGCTCGCACCTGCGAAGACACCGGGTTTCTCGTCGTCGCCAATCACGGCGTGCCGCAGCATCTGGTCGACGACACCTTCGCCGTGGCCCAGAAGTTTTTCGCGCGCCCCGAGCCGGACAAGCTCGCGCTCAAGGTCGGCAAGTACAACATCGGCTACCTGCCGTTCAACGGCCAGGTCGTGCGCCATTCGCCGGTCAACAAGAACACCAAGCCGAATTTCAGTGAGAGCTTCTACATCACCCGCGACCGCGCTCCCGACCACCCCGACATCGTCAACGACAAGCCGCTTGTCGGGCTGAACCGCTGGCCCGAGGACATGCCCGAGCTCCGCGCCGCGACGACCGCGTACTACCGGGCGATGGAGGCGATGACGACGCGGCTGGTGCCCCTGTTCGCGCTGGCACTCGACCTGCCGGCCGACTATTTCTCGGCGGCCTTCGCCGAGCCGAACTGCACGATTCGCCTGATCCACTACCCGCCGCACCCGTCGCCCGAGGACAACGAGTTCGGCTTCGCGCCGCATACCGACAACAACTTCATCACGTTCCTGGCGCAGTCGAAGCTCCCGGGCCTCGAGGTGCGCACCGCGGAGGGCGACTGGATCAGGCCGCCAGCGGTGCCGGGCACGTTCGTCGTCAATACCGGCGCGATGCTGGCGCGCTACTCGAACGATCGCTTCCGGGCGACGCCTCACCGCGTCGTCAATCGCAACGATCGCTCGCGCTACGCCTGCCCGTTCTTCCTCGGGCCGAGCCACGATGTGGTCGTCGAACCGGTCCCGAGCTGCGTCGGCCCCGACAACCCGCCGAAATACGAGCCGACCACCTATGGCGCCTTCACCCAGCGCCTGCTCACCCTCAACTTCGCCCACCGTCAGTCCGGCGGCAGCGGCGAGTACGCGGGGTAAGGCCGCGGGTTAGACGGACTCGGAACTCTCAGCCGGCTGCCGCTGTGAGCTCGGTCTCGACCGCCAAGATAGGCTCCCCTTTGATCGCAAGCGAGGGGCGACCGTCCACCCCCACGGGCACGTCCCCCACGAGCGTTATCCGGTAGAGCTGGCGATCGAAGTCCGAATCGAAGATGTCGGTCGGCGCCAGGTGCGACGTCGCCCGGTTGTCCCACATCGCGATGTCGCCTGCCTCCCACTTGAACCGCACCGTGTACTCGGGGCGCACGACATGCTCCCAGAGCAGATCGAGCATCACCTCGCTCTCGCGGGCAGTGAGGCCAACGATCGTCTTCAGGAACGACGGACTGACGAACAGGACGCGCTCTCCCGTCTCGGGATGCACGCGCACGATCGGATGCTCGGTCTCCATCTCCCGTCGGCGGACGCTCTCGTCGTAGGCCTGGTTCTTGGCGGTACCGGTGGGCGCCTGGAACCGATGGACGCCGCGCAGCCCGTCAACGATGCCACGCATCGTCTCCGAGAGACCCTGGTAGGCCACCGCGAGATTGGTCCAGAACGTGTCGCCGCCGTAGGGTGGAATGGTCACGCCGCGCAGGATGGAAGCCTTGGGAGGGTTCAACGCGGCGGTGATGTCCGTATGCCATCCGGTCCACGGTCGCTGCGGGCGCGCACCACGATTGGTCTGAGCCGTGCGGAACTTGGCGACCGAGTAGATCTCGGGGAAATCCTCGATATGGCCGAACACGGCGTGGCCGATGGTCGGCTCGCCCATCTGTCGTGCAAAGGCAACGTGGCCCCGGTGATCGAGGTGCTGGCCACGGAAGAAGACGACCTTCCAGCGCAGGAGAGCGTCGTTGATTGCTTTCCGCGTCGCCACGTCGAGCGGCCGACCGAGATCGACGCCCGAGATCTCGGCACCGATGTGCAGCGCGAGAGGCCTCACCTCGATCGTACGCGTCAGGTCAGCCATGGTCGCCTCCTCGACGAGATGTCATGAGGGCGGCAATCTAGCACAGAAGACGGCATGCGGCGCCTCAGGGCCATTTCGGCGGAGCCGTCAATGCAGCAGGCGCGTGAGCTCCGACACGGTCTTGACGGCATCGAACCGGTGCACCACTTCGAGGCTGGCCTCGATCTTTTCCTGAGGCAGCCCTGACAGGGGCACCAGTCGCCGGTACTTGGCGTCCACGTCGGCCCACTCGATTCCGCGGGGCGCGGAGCCTCGCGGAAAGTCCACGTGGTCGGAGAACCGGCGCCCGTCCTTCAGTGCGATCGTAACCGTCGCGCCGTGGTGGTGCGCAAAGCGGTCCGGGTACGGCGGCGGATTCGGATCCACGGTGATCTTGTCGATCAGCCGCGCGATCACCGGGTCGGCGACCTTTCCCGGCGAGGCGTGGATCCAGCCATAGCCCCGGTCGGCGATGGCGGCCGCGATGAAGTAGGCGGGGCTGTGCGCGACGCCGATCAGGTCAGTCGGATGCTTCGGTCCAGGCAAGGTACGGTACTTCGCCGACGAGAGCACGATGCTTGCCACGTCCAGCGGGTCGACGTTTCCCGCGATCGCGGCGTTCGCCGCCGCCTCGGCCGCGGCGTGGTGCGGATGGCCGCCGGGCACGAGCTTGATCGCCATGTTCGTGCTGATGTCCCACGAGGTACCGAGGTCCTTCGTCACGTCCTCCAGGTGATCGCCGCCATATGCGGAGAAGAAGCCCCGCGGCACCTCGAGCACGTTCTCCTCGGCCGCGTATCCTTTGTGCGCGGCGAGCGCCGCCTGGATGCCGAGCATGGCCGAGAGTCCCGCGTGGTACTCACGAGCCACGCTGGTGTTCGCGGCGACCATGAGGCCGCCGATCGAGGTCGCGGCCAGCGCGATCGCCTGCGTCATCTGTGCCGGCGTCAGCTTGATGAGCGTGCCGGCCGCCACCGCGCCGCCAAAGATGGTGGAGATCGAGCCGTGGAATCCGCGCTCGCCGCGGCCCGGGGTGAGCGCCTCGTCGATGCGCCCCGCGATCTCGTAGCCGAGCACCATCGCCGCGAGCACGCCGCGGCCGCTGGCGCCTGTGCGCTCGGCCATCGCGATCGCCGTCGTCGAGACGATCGTGCCGATGTGCGCGATGCTGCGCAGGTCGCTGTCGTCCGACGCGGCCGCATCGCTCATCACCGCGTTCACCCGCGCCGCGTCCGCGACGGGCAGTGCACCGCCGCCGTCGAACCACACGGTCGCTTCCGGAGCCCCTGCGCGCTCTCTTGCAAGCTCGCGGACGATTCGCGAGGACACGATGTCAGCGCCCATCGCCGCGCTCGCGATCGTGCTGGCGATCGCCATCCGCGCGCGCTCCAGCGCGAGCGGCGGCAGGTCGTCGACGCTCGTCCCCGTCAGAAACTTCGCCAGCTCCCTCGCGATGCTCATCGCGGCGGGCGTCAGCGCCTCGGCTGACCCAGCGACACTGGATTGATCGGCGTCGGCATCGCCTGAACAGCGGGAAGGACCTTCTCCGCGAACAGCCGGAGGCTCTTCTCCGCCTTGGCTCGCGGCATCCCGCCGTAGAAGAAGTGGATGACGACCATCTCCAGGCTGATGGCGTGCTGCAGCGTTCTGATCTTCTCGATGATCTCGTCGGGAGTCCCGATCGGCTGGGTGGCGCGGCGCGCCGCGAGGCTCGCGTCGGCCACACCGACGTCGGCAGTCTGGCGCTTGAGGTACTCCTCGTAGCCGGGAATGCCCGCGTAGCCCGGGTTGTTCCACTCGAAGTAGTGGTGCTGCGCCGCGAGGAGCTGGTGTCTGAAGTACTCCCATCCCTCCTCGGCCTCCGAGGAAGTCTCCGCGCAGTACATCCACAGGAGCGTGGTGGGCTGATCCGGCGGCAGCCCCATCCCCGCCCGGATCGTATTGAACCGCCGCACCTGCGCCGTCATCTCGTCGAGGCCCGCGCCGGCGACGAACATCTGCCCGAGCCCGTTCTCGGCGGCCATCCGCGCGGAGGCCTCGGTGGTGAACGCCGCCTTGATGCGCGTGGTGAGCTGGCCTTTGTGCCGCGCCTGTGGGCGGATGGTGGTCGGCGGAATCTTGTAGACCTTGCCGTCGAAGGTGAAGCGCTCGGCTCCATCTGACGCCCTGAGGGCTCCGATCACGTCGTAGAAGTACGCGTGTGATTCTCCGATCGGGTACCCGAGCGACGCGTACTCGTGCGGAGAGATGCCGCGCCCGATGCCCAGGTGGAGGCGACGCCCCTTGAGCAGAATGTCGAGCATCGAGATCTCGCTCGCGAGCCGCACGGGATTCCACCACGGAGCCACGATCACCGCCGTCCCCACGTCGACTCGCCTGGTGCGTCCGGCCCAGTACGCGAGGTACTGAAGCGGGTTCGGCTGCATGGAATACGCGGAGCCGTAGTGCTCGGTCGCCCAGATGGAGTCGAACCCGAGAGGCTCGACGAGCTCGCCCAGCTCGAGGGTGTCGTCCATGTTCGCGGCGTCCGACACCGCGGGCGGGCGGCTGTAGTCCTCCGCCAGAAGGCGCTCCCAGTCGCCCTGGTTGTAGCCGGTCACCATCACGCCGCAGTGCATGCCTGCCCGCCTCTCTCGCGCCTCACGCGATCAGACCGCGTAGCGCTTGGCGTAGTCCCAGTCGATCTCCACTCCGAAACCCGGCTTGTCGTTGAGGTGAACGAAACTGTCGCGCGTCTCGGGGCCGCCGACCAGGAGGTGGTGCGACAGGGGGTTGCGCGCCGCATCGCCGTGCGATTCCACGCCGAAGCCGCAGCGCGGCAGGGCCGCGACGAGATGCGCGTGCAGCTCGGGCGCGGTGTGCGGCGCGATCATGACCGCGTGCTGCTCGGCCAGCGCGGCAACGCGCAGGCCCTCGGTGAAACCCGCAGCGCGCGTACTGTCGAACTGCACATAGCGGATCGCGCCGGTGGCGATGAAGTCGCGTACCGTGAAACGGGTGAGCTCGCGCTCGCCGTGCGCGAGGGGTATCGAGGTGGCGGCGGCCAGCCGCACGAAATCCGCCGGCTGCAAATACCAGTGCAGCGGCTCTTCCAGCCAGTAGATGTCGAGCGGCTCGACCCGGCGGGCGAACTCGATGCAACCGTCGACGTCGTACGGCGCGTTCATGTCGAGCATCAGGGAGATGTCCTTGCCGATGGCCTCGCGCACCGTCCGCACCCGCCTCGCCTCGTCCGCCGGGCTCCCGGCGCCGGTCTTGAGCTTGACGGCGCGATACCCGGCCTTCACGAAGCCTGCGAGCTCCTCGGCATAGACCTTGTCCGGCGCTCCGGGACGGTAGTAGCCTCCCGTTGCGTAGGTCGGAATCGGACGCGGTTCGCCTCCCAGCACCCGCCAGACCGGCAGGCCCGCGTGCTTGCCCTTGATGTCCCAGAGCGCGATGTCGATGCCCGCGATGGCCGCCATGATCTGCGGCCGTTCGCCGCGCGGCAGTGGCGGCGGCAGGCCGTCAGCGCCCGCGATGCCTCCGGGGCGCGGGCACGTCAGGGAGAAGAGCCGGTCCCACACCGCGACATGGGCGAGCGCGTCCACGCCGCGGACGATCTCTCCGAACCGTTCCACCCAGGCGCAGATCGCCTTCATCGGCGAGCCGTGGATCTGCCCGTAGCCGGTGAGACCGTCGTCGGTGCGCACTTCCACCACGATGACGCTCGACGATGTCAGCTCCTCGTGTGCCGTCCAGACTGGATCGTTCAACGGCACCGAGATCGGATGGGGCTTGACCTTGGCGATCCGGGTCACGTCGGCTCTCTCGCGCTCCCGTGCGTAGAATAGCGCGGCTCCGGCACCAGGTGCTCGCCGGCAAGAAGAACCCGAGCACCGTCCCCGAAATTGGAGTTAGATTGCCTACACATCGTCCGCCGAACGACAGAACGAGGAGACGGTCATGATCGACATGCATGCCCACTGGAGACCCGCCGAGCTCGCCGGCGCCGCCGCGATGCTCGCGCCGCTCGCACGGATCGCGCAGCGCGAACCAGCCGCGGCCGGGGCGCTTCGATGAGTGTTCACACGTCGCCACGGTCGGACATGGCGCCGGGGTTTCCCTACGACCGGCGCCGCCTGGAAGACGTCGGCTACATGACCTGCATGACCCTCACCCTGCTCGGCAACTATGCCCAGACCGGGCATTTCGGCGGCCCGCTGGCCTACACGCCGTTCAACGTCGCGGCGCACCTGGCCGGGCCCGAGCTGGGCGGGCTCCGCTACGACTACCGGCGCCCCAAGCATCCGTACGGCGACAAGTTCATGCTGGCGGCGGGACACTGCGCACCCACCTGCTACGCGCTGTGGATGATCCTGGGGCAGGCGCTCTACCGAAAGCATCACGCGACGGGCGATCCCCGTTTTCACGTGGCGCCGGACGTCGCGATGCTCCCGGTCGACGCGCTGGGATTCCGCCGCGGCGCCGGCGCGCTGAGGACGCTGCTCGCGAACCAGGGGCTGTCGGACCATCCGCTATTCGCCCAGGCCAAGGGGCGCGGCATCCGGGCGCTGTCCGGGCACATCGAGTCCACCGATCTCACCAACGACGTCAACGGCGGCCCCTCGGGCGTCGGGGTCGCGACGGCCGCGGGAAAGGCGGCGTTCTGGGACATCATGGGCGCCCCCATGGGGACACCGAAGGTCATCGCGCTCGAGGGCGAGTTCGCCATGACCGAGGGACACGCCCAGGAGCTCAAGACCCAGGCCATCGCGCTGCAGGTCGGCAAGCGGCTCCGGATCTTCCTGTCCGACAACAACGCCGGCATCGACGATTCCCTGATCGGCGGCGTTGTGGCCTGCAAGTTCTCCGGCTACCGCCTGGTCGACCAGTGGACTTCGTACGGCTGGAACGTGCTCACACTGCCGGATGGTCACGACTACGACCAGATCGTGGGCGCGCTCCGGACCATGGAGGCCTGGGA
>CAYVHH010000257.1:0-22047 GCA_964450175.1 uncultured bacterium
CGACACGCTCGTATTCGCTCCTGAACAAGGCGTTTTCTACGAGGTCTTCAGAGCGGTCTGTGGGCTCAGCTCGCTCGACAGTCTCGAGATCGCACGTATCACGGTCACGCCATGACCACGGCACCGTCTCAGATCAGGGAGCTACCGCACGAGCTCTTGCAGCCGCGTCTTCAGCGGATCTTGCATGCAGGCGAGCGCGTCGATGTCGATCAGCTCGGCGAACGCCGCGACGCCGGAGAACGTGGTCGCGGGGAGAATCAGGTCGTCCCCGGGGCGGAACGAGGGCAGGCCGAACGAGATCGTCGTCTCAGGATGATCCGCCGCTGGCTGAAGAGCCGCTCAAGACGGTGCTGGATACGCTCGTATTCGTTCCCGACCGGGGCGTCTTCTACGAGGTCTTCAGGGCTGTTTGCGGCCTGTCGAGCCTCGAGAGCCTCGAGATCGCGCGCGTCACGGTCACGCCCTGACGCATGGCGGCCTCGACCATCGGCTGGTTCTTCATAGGGCTCGCGCTGATCTTCGCGGCGGTGACGATTCGCGACCACCGCAGAACGGATGGCGCACCGTCGCCGGCGCGCCGGGCTTGGATCCGTATCGCGCTCATCTTCGGGCTCGTCGGCACGACGCTTCAGCTCGCTCGCGTGATCTACGGCCGCTGAATCGCACTACGCTGGACGTCTCGTCCAAGACGCGGAAATCGCGTAAGCTGTGCGCTCGACCCGTCCGAGCACGGAGGTCGTCAATGACGACTCGTGATTCGCTCATCGCAATCTCGATCCTCCTCGTCACTCTGGGAGGATGCGGGCAAAAGACCGCGAGCACCGAACAGCCGGCGCCCCCGACAGCTTCAGCGCCGGCGGTCGAGCAACCAGCAACCCAGGAGCAGCGGCCGCCGGCGGCCGCGCCGGCCGGCCCCGCACCACGGTCGGTGGCGGGCCCGTCGACTCCGACATCAGCGTCTGCCGCCTCAGCCCCCCAGAGCGTCGAGGAGTTCACCGACGAGCCGGCGCTCCGGGACGTGTTCTTCGACCCGGGCCGCGCCGACATCGGCCGGAACGGTGCTCGAGTCGTGAGGGGCAACGTCCGCTGGATCGCGGAGAATCGGACCTCCCTGGTGCTCATCGAGGGCCATAGCGACTACAAGGGCACCGCCGAGGCCAACCTCGCGATGGGCGAACGGCGCGCCAAGGCGGTCGTGACCTTTCTGCTCAAGGAAGGCGTGGCGGATACGCGCCTGTTTACCGTCAGCTACGGGTCGGAGCGCCCCGTGTGCCCGGAGAAGACCGACGCTTGCGCCGCGAAGAATCGGCGCGTGCACTTCCGCGTGAAGAAGCCGTAGCGCTCTGAGCCGGCGAGGTCGAGCCTAGCGCACCAGCTCCTGGAGCCGAGTCTTCAGCGGATCTTGCAACCGCGACGCCGCGTCCGTATCGATCAGCTCGATGAACGCCGGAATCCCCGAGAACGTCGTCGCGGCGAGAATCAGATCGTCCGCGGGACGGAACGCCGGCAGGCCGAACGTGATCGTCGTGAGCGGGAGCTTGGGCAGGTCCGACGAGTATTCGGTCTGAAGCTGATAGCGCAGATCGGCGAACAGCGCGCCGAGACCTGCGGCGTGATTGACCGTCGCCTGGGTGACCAGCGCGTTGACGACGAACTGGCGGATGTGCTCGATGCGTCGCTCGCCCTTTCCGCCGACGCCTTGCCGCATCTGCGCGAGCGAATAGGCGCCGGTGAAGGTGACGACCCAGCGGACCGGCGAGGCCATCGTGATCGTCTTGGTCTCACGATCGGTGCGTGCCTCGTGCGCATATTCCCACGGGTACAGCGCGAGACGGTTGCCGACCAGCGGCAGCCACTGCGCATCGAACTCCGAAGGGATGTCGAACGGGCGGCCCGAGAAGGGCCGGTAGCTCTGCTGGAGCTGTGCGAAAGCGCGGTCGGAGAGGGCGTGATCACCTTTGGTGCCGAGAAATTTGCTGAAGAGCCTTTCCGGGGAGAGCACGGGGCGTAGTGTTTCCAGGTGCGCCGACAGCTGGTCGTGCAAGAACTTGGAGACGGCTTCCGTCTTGCGACGGAGCTCGGTGAGATCTTGAAACGTCAGCGCCTTCGCTCGTTTGTCCGCCCCGCTCATGCCGGCGCCTCCTGAACGCGCGGGTAGTCTAGCCTTGCGAAGTCGCCGAAGTACAGCAGATTGAGGGAGGACGCGCTCGACCCAATCGGAGTAAAATCGCCGTACGCCACTCTCTGATTTCTTCCGGAAAGGTAGGCGCTATGCTGACGATTCGCGCGGTCTCTTTCAAGGGACGGCCACTCGACCGGGAGCTGGTGGCCCGATTCGAGGGGGCCGGCGGAACCATCGGGCGAGGCGAGAGCAACACGCTGGTGCTCGCGGATCCCGAGCGGTTCATCTCGCGCACGCACGCCACGATCTCCTTCCAGGCGGGCGGATACGTCATCACGGACACCGGCACCAAGAATCCGGTCGTCGTGAACGGGCGGCCGCTCGGCTCGGGGAGCCAGACGCGGCTCGGGGACGGCGATCAGATCAAGGTCGGCGACTACATCCTGCAGGTCGTCGTCACGGCGCCCCTGGCGCCGCCCGTGGCGGCTCCCAGCGCGTTGCCGGCCGCGCCGAGCCCGTTCGACCCCTTCGCCGATCTCCTGCTGCCGGCCGAGCGTTCGACGCCGCGCGCTGACTCGGGGCTCCCGCCGCTCGTACCGCCCGTCGCTCCGGCCCGACCGCCGGCCAGCACGCCGCCCATTCCGGAATTCCCGGCGAACGATCCGCTTCTCGGCATACGCGGACGCGAGCCGAGCATCGACGAGCTGTTCGGGCTCAAGTCGTCGGGTGCGCCCGACCTCCTGGCGCCGGATCAGCCTCTCGGCAAGCCGTTGTCGCCGTCTCCGGCCGCGGGTGGTGCGGTGGATCCGCTCGACATTCTCTCGGGCATCGTCAAGCCGGTCCCGCCGCCGTCCGTTCCCGATCACGGGCTCGAGCTCTTCACGCCGTTCACGCCGCCCGCGGCAAAGGCCGAGCCCGTGGTGAAGCCGAAGGCGGAAGCGCCGCCGATCCCGCCGCAGCGGAGCGCCCCGCCCCCGCCGTCCGGTCCCCCGACTCAGCCCGTGAGCGTCGCGCCCGCGGGCCCGCAGGAGCTGATGCTGCTCCGCGCGTTCCTGCAGGGCGCGGGCATTCCCGCGATCCAGTCGAAGAACCTCACGCCCGACACGATGGAAGCAATCGGCAAGCTCCTGCGCGAGGCCGTGCAGGGCACGCTCGACCTCCTGCGGGCGCGCGGGCTCACGAAGAGCGAGATGCGCGCCGACATGACCATGATCATGGCGCAGGACAACAACCCGCTGAAGTTCTCGCCGACGGTCGAGGCAGCGCTCACACACTTGCTGTCATCGCAGGTGCACGGGTTCATGCCGCCGCTGCGCGCCATGAAGGACGCCTACGACGACCTGCGTGCCCACCAGCTCGGGTTCCTCGCCGGCATGCGCGCGGCGCTCGAGGAGGTGCTCTCGCGATTTTCGCCCCAGGAGCTGGAGAAGCGCTTGACCGACCAGTCGTTCCTCGACGATCTGCTGCCGATGAATCGCAAGGGCAAGCTCTGGGATCTCTTCACCGAGCGGCACGCGGCGATCACGGCGGAAGCGCGGGAGGACTTCAACGCCGCCTTCGGCAAGGCCTTCCGCCGCGCGTACGAAGCGCAGGTGAAGCAGTTGCGCGATAACTCGGCCCGGTGAGCAAGGGCACGCCGCTCACGACCAATCAGAGGGTCGTGGTGTGGGCGCGCGGCAAGCTAGGCCAGAAGATCGGTCGCGGAGAGTGCTGGGACCTCGGTGAACAGGCGCTGAAGCAGGCCGGCGCCAGCACGTCGAACGATCTCGGCTCCGTCGGGGCCGACACGGACTACGTCTGGGGCGACCCCATCAGTGACATCAGCAAGATCGAGCCCGGCGACGTCCTGCAGATCCGCGATCACCTGGTGACCACGAATACCACGATCGAGTACGTCTTCCAGGACGGCACCGTCGAGACCGAGAAGAAAGAAACCACCGCGAAGCGCGGACATCACACCGCGATCGTGAACGGCAAGCTCGACGGGAACGGCGGGGTCCGGACCCTCGAGCAGCACGTGAAGCCCCGGGGCGACATCGTCCAGAACATGTACCTCTACACGCGCGACGTTCCCGAAGTCGTGACCAAGTCGATCGAGCAACACGCGCACCCGCGAACGAAACGCATGGAACGAGTGAGCGTGACGAAGACGGTGACGATCACGGTCACCGGCACGATCTGGCCCTACCACCCCAAGCCGAAGTAGACCGCGGCTACGGCGTGCCGGCCGGCCGGCCTTCGAGGAGCCAGATGAACTCCTCGGCGGTCGGGAGGCCGGCGCATCCGAGCATCAGCGAGTGGCCGTCCACGCGCCCTCGCGTCCACCAGAGCGCCCGCCAGCCCGTGCTCTCGCTCCACGCGCGCAGGGCCTCGGCTTCGGCCAGTGGGCCGAAGGCTTCGACGGACGGCAGCGCGTGCAACGGACGGATCGCGCGGTCGTGCTCGGCGGTCGGCGGGACGGTGAGCATGCTCTGCGCGAGCGTCGCGTCGAGGTCGTCGGCGCCGCGAGTCGGATCGAGCACGCCGAGCGCGGCGTCCTCCAGATCTGCGAACCAGGCCGCGCTTTCGAACACGGCGTATGCCGCGGCCGCGTGCGACGAGAGCTCGACGGCGACGGTCAGCGGGAAATGCCGACCCACGCGGTCGACGCTCGGCATCAGGACGCCGGCCCAGCCGCTCTGGGTGACCAGCCCCGGGAGAAAGACGAATCGCCAGATCGGCATCGTGAGATAGGAATCCAGCCAGGCGTCCCCGGCGAGCGCGCGCGCGGCCGGAATGACTTCCTGGAGCCAGGCGTCCCACGCCTTGACGAACTCGACCGGAAGCCGACGAGTCGCGAAGTCGCCGAGGCTCGGGATCTTGCCGAACCACCCGGGGATCGCCGCGCGCGGCTCCTCGGTCACAGGGCCGTGGGGCAGCGGAACTGGCTGAGCTCGGGTAGACGGAAGGGGTTGCGGACGCTCGAGGCGTAGATCTCGAACACAGTGCGGCGGCCCTCGATGCTGAAGGTCGCGACGAACCGCTCCGACTGCCGCGTCTCGACGATCTGCACCCCGTCGAACATCCGGAAGAGCGCCCACGGTCCCTCGAATCTCATGCCGTTCGATCCGGAGGGCGGAGTCGGCGAGATGCTCGCGCGCACGAGGCTTCGGCCACCGGGGCCGGGGAACTGCACGGAAGTCGCATTCTGCGGCCCGTGCGAATACTTCACGGGCTTGCCGTCCACGTCCAGGATGAACTGCTGGATCGAGGCGTCCATCTCGATCGGCTTGAAGTCGAGCTGGATGCTGGGGGTGCCGCCGCCGCCGCGGAAGAACACGTCGCGGATGACCTGTGCGCGCTGGAACTCCGCCAGCGCCGCCGATTGCCCCATCGCCGGGTCCTTGAAGCGCCAGGGCTTCTGACCGGTGTCGACGTACTGGGCCAGATACTTCTGGAAGAAGCTTTCGAGCACGCCGCTCTGCGAGAAGAGTCTGGCGAAGTCCTCCGGCGTCACGTCCTGGTTACTGCTGCGCACGAATGGATAGCGCCCCGCCGTGGCCTTCACGCAGTAGTCGGCCACCTGGGACCGTAGCTCGGAGTCGATCCGCTCGCGCTCTTTCCCCGCGGTGCCCTGCGTGGCGCCCTGCGCGACCGCCTGGAGCATCGAGCGCAGCGGCTCGGGCTGTCCAGCCGCATCCGCGCGCAGCTTTGTGCTCGTGCCGGTCTGCGGCGGCGGCTGTCCGGTCCGCTGCGCCTCCTTGACGGCGGCGAGCCACTGGTAGACCTCGCCGAGAAGCTGCACGATCCCGTCGATCGGTGGCGGCGTGTTGGTGCCGGGGGGCCCGCTGACGAATTTACGGATGTCGTCGAACTGGTCGTCCACGAGCGATTTCTCGAGCATGCCCGCGGGAGCGCCCGTCACCGCCCCGCGGGCCTTGCTCGCGTATTCCTGAGCCTTGCTGGCGTACTCCTGGGCCTTGCCGCTGAGCCCGCCGATCTCCGGCGGCACCGAGAGCGTGATCTCACGCTCGATCGCCTTCATCAAGGGCTTCAGTGGCGTGTCCGGCGCCGACAGCACGCGCGTGATCTCGACCAGCCGCGTGAAGTCACGATCCTTGATGATCGTGATGTCGCCGATGAACTGGCGCCAGATGCGCCGGTAGTCCTCGAGGTAGAGCCGCTTGACCGCCTCGGCGAAGCCGGGCGTGGAGGTCAGCGCGTTGCCGCGAGACGTCCCGAGCACCCACGACTCTTCCTCGGCGAGCTGCGCGGTGCTCACGTCGACGCGCGGCAGGAAGGACTTGTAGTAGCCGTCCTTCGTGTAGAAGCCCGGCACTCCCTTCGTGAGGGGCTGCCGGCTCTGCCGCTCGAAGACGAGCAGCGCCTTGGGACCGGCCTTGTCGGCGACGGTGAACTCGCGCAAGTCCGGGTTCGGCTCGCGCTTGAGCCGCCCGTAGACGCGATTCGGCAAGGAGTCGCTGCCGATGACCGCCCGAACACGCGCGATGACCGCATCGTTGCGCGGAACCGTCGGATCGACCCACCCGCGATCGTAGAGCGCGTCGAAGTGGACCTTCAGGGCCTTCGGCCCGGCCTCGGTGCCGAGCAGCTGCTCGCCGCGCGTCTGATACCAGCGCCAGACGGCGTCGGGATCGAGATGCTTCGGGTCGTAGAGCATCAGGTAGGTCTTCAATGCCTCGTACAGCTCGTCCTGGCTCGCGGCCACGTCCTGTCGCAGGTATTGCTCGAGATAGCTCGCCAGGGACGGCAGGAACGTGTCCTGCAGCATCCGCCGGTAGGCCGCGTCGCTCGAGGCTTGCAGTCGGCCGCCCTGATAGAGGCCCAAGCGCATCGACCACGGCACGTTGCCGTCCGGCGTCGTGGGCGTCTCGGCGAGGCTCCGAACGCCGCTCAACGTCGGCAGCAACGCGGCCAGATCGCTTCGGGCGCCCGCGCGAACCGCCAGGACCTGTTGCTGAACCTCGCCGAACTTTTCCGTCGCCTCGGCGAGATAGCGCCGGTTCTGCGCGGCGCTGACCCACCACGCCAGGGTCAAGAGGATCAGCACGAGGCCGCAGGCGGCGACGGCGCCGGTCTGGAGCCATTGACGGCGGCGCTCCCAGCGGAGATCGAATCCGGCGAGCCCGGCCTCCTGGAACACGACCTCGCGCAGGAGACGCGCGAGAAAGTAGCTGCGACCGCTCTCGTGCTGGGCCGGCAGCAGCCGGCGCTCGAGACCGAACCCTCGCGCGAGGGCGCCCATCACGCGATCGATAGGACTGCCTTCCTGCGTGCCGCTCGTGAAATAGACGCCGCGGATGACGAGCTTGGCTTCGAGCTTCGAGGGGGCGAAGGCGGCGTCGACGAACTGCACGAGACGCTCGCGCAGCAGTGCGAACTGCTGCGGGAAGCCGTAGAGCAGCGCGCGTCGCGTCGCGTCGCGCTCTTCCTCGAGCCGCTCGGGCAGGCGATCGTACAGCCGGCGCTCGAGCTGTTGGAGCTCGGACGACATCGAGGCCGGATCGAGCGCGTCCTTCCCGTATGGCAGCGAGAATCCCCACGCCTGCGCGCGCTCCTCCTTCCCGAACCCGGCGAAGAACTCGCTGAATCCCGCCAGGAG
This sequence comes from uncultured bacterium, assembly GCA_964450175.1. GTDB lineage: Bacteria > Methylomirabilota > Methylomirabilia > Rokubacteriales > CSP1-6 > AR31. The sequence goes on from CAYVHH010000257.1 coordinate 7,725, forward strand.
ATCGCTCTTCGTCACCAGCACGTACACCGGAATGCGCAGGCCGAGCGTCTCGTAGAGCTCCTGCACTCGGGTGCGAAGGGCGTGGGCGTGGCTCTCGCGCTCCGCGGCCGACTGCTGGAGGAGATCGGCGACGCTGATCGTCACCAGCACGCCGTTGATGGGGCGCCGGGGCCTCGACTTCTTGAGGAGCTCGAGGAAGCTCTTCCAGGCGGCGGCGTCGACCTCGCGGTCGCTCTGCTGGGTGGTGTAGCGGCCGGCGGTGTCGAGGAACACGGCCTCGTCGGTGAACCACCAGTCGCAGTTCCGCGTGCCGCCGACGCCGCGCACGGCCTCGCGGCCGAGCCGATCGGCGAGGGGGAAGCGGAGCCCGGAGTTGACCAGGGCGGTCGTCTTGCCGGCTCCCGGCGCGCCGATGAAGACGTACCACGGCAGGCTGTAGAGATGCTGCTGCGAGCCGAGCGCGCGCAGGCGCATCCAGATCGACGGCCGCTCGACGCCGAACCGAAGCTTCTTCAGGAGCCCCAGCGCCTCTTCGAATCGCTGGCGGAGCTGGCCCGCTTCCTCCGTCGATGCGCTGGGCTGAACGCCCGGTGTGGGCTGGAGGAGCCCGCTCGTCAGCGCGGCGTTGGCGCGCCGGGCCTTGTAGTACCGCCAGAGCGCGCGCGCCACGGGCGTCAGCACGATGAACGCGATCTGGATGATGCGGACCCATTCCTGCTCGTACGGGCGGAAGTTGCTGATCGAGATCGTCGGGCCGATCCACCAGACCAGCACGGCCAGCGCGAGCAGTCCGATGGCGAGCAGTACCCACCGGTTGAAGATCAGCTTCAGAATCGAGCGGACAACCTTCATGGCTTCCGGGGCGCCGCGGCGGCCGCAGCAGGTGTCTCCCCGGTGGGCACGTGGAGGGTGATCTCGACGCGGCGGTTCTTGGCGCGCCCCTGCGGCGTGTCGTTGCCCGCCACCGGCTCGGAGTCGCCGCGGCCGTCGGCACGGACGCGCGCGGGCCCGATGGCGGCGGCGAGCAGCCGCGCGACCGATTCGGCGCGCGCCCGGGAGAGCTCCCAGTTCGAGGGGAATCGAAACGTGCGGATCGGGACATTGTCGCTGTGACCGATCACGTCGACCTGCCCCGGCACGCGCCGGAGCGCCTCGGCGATGCGTCCGAGGAGCCACTGGTCGTCCGAGCTGATGGTGGCCTCGCCGGGCTTGAACAAGCCGTCGCCCAGGATCGTGACGACGCTTCGATCGGCGTGGTCGTCGACCTTGACGAGGCCGCGCTGGATCTCGTCGGGCAGGAACGCCGCCAGCCGCGGCGTCGCCGCCGGCCTCGGCGGCACCGGAGCGGCGACGCGCAGGGCGGCGATGTCCGCCGTGATCTTGTCCGACGACCGGCTGAGGCTCCATTCGAATCCGACGTAGATCAGCGCCAGGAGCACGGCCGTGACCGCCCCGACGACCCACAGCGGAACGCCGCCGAGGCGCCGCTGGTTCGCCGCCGAGACGCCGCGCCAGTTCGGCGACAGGTCGCGCTCGTACTCGCCGCGCTGCTTGCGGATGATCTGGAGCAGGCGCTGGCGAATCGCTTCGAGCTGGCGCTGGCCGCCCTCGGTGACCCGGTAGCGTCCCTCGAAGCCGAACTCCAGGCAGACGTACATCAGCTCGAGCAGGTCCAGGTTGGCCTGCGGATTCTCGGCGAGCCGCGAGAGGAGCTGGAAGAACTTCTCGCCTCCGCCGGTCTCGCCGTGGAACAACGCCAGAAGACCCTGCTGGGCCCAGGCGCCGGACGCGCCCAGCGGCGTGCTCGTCGCCGTCTCGTCGATCAGCGTGCAGAGCGCGTAGCGGGCCGCCACGATCTTCTCGGTCGGCACGCCGGCGGTCCTCGCCTGCGCCTCGAACTGTCGAACACCCTGCGCGAGGCTGTCGCGCAGCGCCGTCGGATTCGGGTGCTGGACCGACGAGCGGAGCTGCGGCAGGACGTTCAGCAGTCGATTCGCCGCGGCCAGCAGCGGGTTGAGGCCGCTGGCGACCGCCGTCGCCTCCGAGGCCTCCGCCTGCTCCGCGGCGGAGGCGCGCTGCTCGACCGGACCGGGGCGTCCGGGCGCGATGCGGCCGCCCGGCATCGGCATGATGACCGTGCGGTCGGCCCCCAGATCCGCGAACGGATCGTCAGGCACCGCGCACCGCCCAGAACTCGAGCTCGAGCCCGGGGAACTCGCCGGCGATGTGCATTGCGAGTGCCCGCGATTGCTCGGTCACTTTCCAGAGGTCGCCGCTGCGATCGAGCTCGAAATAGAGGAATCCCGCGTGATACGGGATTTGCCGCGGCGCGACCGGCAGGCTGCGGAGCGCGATCCCCGGCAGGTTCAGGTTCACGAGATCCCGGATGCGCTCGACCGGGCCGATCTTGACGAGCGTCGGCAGGCTGGCCTGGAGCCGCTCCGGCTGCAGCTGCGCCTTCGCCGCCAGCACGAACCGCGCGGTTCTCACGAGATCGCTGTCGGGAATCGCCGCCACCCGCAGCCCGTACGCGCGCTCCTGGAGCTCGATCGGGATCGCGTTGCGCTCCAGCACCATCGACAGCGACCGCCGGATGTCGGCGATCAGCGGAGCGAACGAGCCGGCGAGATCGTCGTGACGATAGATCGGATACGCGACCGGCCGGCGGTTCTCGCGTGTGAACGTCGAGATCTCGCCCGCGAGCGATAGACACGTCGCGTAGAGAGACTCCGGGTGCAGCGGCGTCGTCGCCGCCAGATGCGCGAAGAGCGGCTCGAAGCGATTGATCGTCTCGAGCCACAGGAACTCGGCGATCTCGGCGACCCCGCCCGGGCCCGGCGCCGACAGGCGCGTCGCCAGCGCGTCCCCGCGCTGGTGCAGGAGCCCGTGAACGTCGCGCAGCAGGCTGGCCAGCGCCGGCGAGGCGCCACAGTCCAGCATCGGCGGAATGTAGCCCTGATCGAGCACGATGCGGTTGTCGGCGCGCCGCTCGATCACCTTGGCGATGCCGAGGCCGGAGTAGGCGGCGGTGACGTCGGCCTCCTTGAGGAGCTGCAGCCGGAGACGGCCGATCTGGATCAGCGCCGTGCGATCGAACGCCGCGTTGCTGTCCTTCACCTCGAGCTCGCCCGCGACGTATCGCGCCAGACTATCCGCGCCGGCCCCGCCGAGGTCGGCTTCGTCCGCGCCCGGCCGCCGGACCGGCAAGGCCAACGTCACGAGCGAGTCGCGCAGCGTGGTAGGAACGTCCAGGGGCGGCGGCAGCGGATCGCGTGCCGGGCAGTCGAACGGCGTGCCGTCGGGGAGCACGCCCCGCGCGGTGCGCAGCGCCAGCTTGCCGAGCTCCAGCAGTGATTCGTCGATCGTGATCTCGAGGAAGCCGTAGCCGTGTGGCCGCAGCGCCCGCGTGCGCTGTTCCAGCTGCGCTTCGAGATGACGGTCGTGCTGCTGGAAGTGCTGGGGCTGGAGAAACGTCCCCTCGGACCAGATGATGCGATTGTCCCAGCTCACCGCCGGCTCACTTCACGGCCACGGTGACGGCCCGCGCCTGGAGACCGATCGTGATCGTGGGACTCCGCTTCGACGGCACCGGGACCGACTGGCGCCAGCGCGCCTGGTCGAGGTCGCGGAACGCGCCGACCACGCCGATGAACTTGGTATCCGGCTGGAGCTGGCGCCGATACTGGCGCGTCTCCGCCGGCTGAAGCTGGAATTCCTCACGCCCGACCAGCTCGGAGCTCAAGGTGGCCTGCTCGTTGTCGAAGAGCGAAAAGAAGTCGGCGCCGTTGAACGCGGCGACCGACTTGAGCTCGTAGACGCGGACCACGATGGGCGAGGGGCGTCCCGCGCGGTCCGGGTTGACGTTCGGGTCGACGTTGATCGAGCCGCGCAGCAGCGGGGGGCTGCTGCCGCAGCCGGCGGCGAGCAGGATGCCGCACAGGAGCAGCACGCGACTCGCGGACCACCGTGGACCGATCACGCTATGGCCTCCTGACGGCACGCGGCGTGGGCTCGGGCGCTTTCGTTCCCAGGGGAGCCTTGTCCGCGTACTCGCGCGCCTCCTGGATCACCCAGCCGCGCGACCCGCGCTTGAGTGTGTACGTGAACTTGAGATCCTGCCGGAGACGCTGTCCGTCTCTCAGGATGATGACGTCCTCGCGGCGGCCGATCGCCTGGGCCTCGTCGCCGTTGATCGTGATCTCGTCGACCTTCAAGTCGACCTTCTGGCTCCGCTTGATCTCGTTGGACGCGCGGGTCCGGCTGATTTCCTCGTCGGTCAGTCCCGGACGCACCTGACGCAGGAGCCCGATGTCCTTCGTCTCCACGGCCCGCACGTAGTTGTCGAGCGTCGCCCGCACCTCGGCGCGCGGATTCGACGGGGTCGGCGCCGTCGGCTTGCTCGCAGCGGGCGGCACGGTCGGCGCCGGCGCAGGGGCCGGCGCAGCCGGCGTGCTCACGCCCGCCGGTGCTCTCGGCGGCTCGGCCGGCGGCACCGCCTTCGCGAACAGCTCGGTCGCGGCACGGAAGCTTGCGGTAGCTTCGGGGAACGAGGTCTGCGTGTACATCGCGCCGCCTTGCTTCTCGCTCTCGACCGCGCGGGCGAAGTCCGGAGCGTCCGCCGACGCGCGCTGCTTTGCCGCAGCCATCTGGGCGCGCGCAGCGTCGGCCGCGGTCCGCTGCTCCCGCTTCACCTGAGCCAGCCGCTCGGCCTCGCCGTACTGGTTGGCCGCTTCCTGGTACGCCTGCGTCGCGGCCTTCACGTCGCCCGCGGTCGAGAAACGCTCGCCCTCGGCCTGCGCGGCCTGTGCGCGCGACATGACCGCGACGGCCAGCACCGTCGCGTCGGCTTTGCTCGCGCGGTCGCGTGCGGCTGCCACCGCGGCGCGCAGCTGGTCCAGCGCCGCCCGCTGCTGATCTGCGGCTTCGCGGACGGACCGCTCCTGGTTCTCCCGCTTCGCGGAGCTGCTGGTCGAGGCCGCGTAGTAGATCCCGAACACGACCAGGCCGGCCGCCGCGAGCGACGGCACGACGTAGCGGGACGATTGCCAGATCGGGCGCGTGCGGCGGACCTCGCGCGGCGTGACGATCGACGGCTCGGGCCGAGCGCGCTCGGCCGCCGGCGCCGTTGCCGCGACCGGCGCGGCCTTCGCCTCGACCGGCACCGGGGTCGGTCGCGGCTTCATCGCCGGCGGAGGGAACGCGACGGGCGGCGTCTCGACCAGGACGGTCGGCGCCTCGGCGAACACCGTCTCGTCGGAGGCTCGCGTGGGTCTCACCGGCTCCGCCACCGGCGCCTCGGCGCGGCGCGCTGCGGCAGCCTGGGCTTCGCGCGCCGCCGCTCGCGACTCACGGGCCGCCGCCTCGGCCCGATCGTAGAGCTGCCGAGCGTCGTCGAGGTGCTTCTCGGCCGGCGCGTACGTCTCCTGCGCGAGGGCCGCGCGGCCCTCGGCGAGCTTCGTCTCCGCCTGGCCCCAGAGGTGCGGCTGCTCCAGCCGCGCCTCGGCCGCCTCGGCGAGCCGCCGCGCCTGCTCGGCCCGGTCGCGCATGCGGGCGGCCGCCTCACTGGCGCGGCGGCGCGCAGCGAGGCGCGATGTCTCTTCCTCCTGCGCGCGCGCGATCGCGGCCTTCGCGTCGCCTCGGAGCCGCGCGGCGTCGGCCGGCTCGGCCTCCGGCGCGGCGTGCTCGGCGACCCACGCCAGTAGCTCGAGGCATCGCGCGTACTCACCCGCGTCGTAGGCCTCGCGCGCCTGCCGCACGAACGCCTCGAGCTGCTCGCGACCCTGATGCTTCTCCACGACGCGGTGCTGCGCCTCTCGCAGGCTTTCGGCGGCGTGCGCATGCTCGGGCATCTCACTGACGACTCGATCGAGCTCGAGGACCGCCCGATCGAAGTCGCCCGCCCGGAGCGCCGCGAGGCCGCTGTCCAGCGCGGGCTTCAGCGAATCCGCGCGCGCCAGCAGCTCGTTGAGGCGGGCGATCCGCGTCGTCGTGTCGCGGCCGACGCTCTCGATCGTGGCGAGGGGCGCCCGCTCGTCGACGACGAAGACGGTCTCGTCGGCCCAGGGCCCGCCCAGCCGTGCCTCGAGCGCGCCCTTCAGCTCGTGGAGCTGGCGGAGCCGGCCCTGCACGTCCTGGCGTAGCCGCTCGGTATCCTCGGTGCGCTTGCGGCGCAGGGTCTGGAGCTCCGCGCGCATCTGTCCGAGATTGGCGAAGCGGCGCGTCGGATCCTTCTGGAGCGCCCGCTCGATGATCGCCTCGAGCTCGGCCGGCACGCCCGGCTCCACCTCGCTGAGCCGCGGCGGGTTCTCGCTCCGCAGCTTCTCGAGGATCTCGATCGGGTCCTCGCCGCTGAACGGCGCGCGGTTCGTGAGGAGCTCGTAGAAGACCGCGCCGACCGAGAAGATGTCCGAGGCGTGACCGCCCTGGCCGCGCGCCCGCTCGGGCGCCATGTACTGGAGCGTGCCCACGATGAGCCCGGCGCGCGTCAGACCGGTCTCCGCGGCGGCGATCTGCGCGATCCCGAAGTCGAGGATCTTCACCTGGCCGTTCTTGAGCACGAAGATGTTCCCGGGCTTGACGTCGCGATGGACGACACCCTTCTCGTGCGCGTATTCGAGCCCCTCGCAGATCTGGATCATGATGGGCAGCTTTTCCTCGAGCGTGGGGATCGTCCGCCGTGCGATGAGCTGCCGGAGCTCGTCGCCCTCGAGGAGCTCCATCACGATGAAGAGGTTACCGTCCGCCTCGCCGAGGTCGTGGATGGTCACGACGTTCGGGTGGCTGAGCTTGGCGCAGGCCTGCCCCTCGCGGAAGAACCGGGCGCGGAGCTCCTCGGTGTGATCGGTCTCGGCCGAGACGACCTTCAATGCCACGAGCCGGTCGAGCGCCGGGTCGTGCGCCTTGTAGACGCTGCCCATGCCGCCGCGCCCGATGCGCTCGATGATCCGGTACTTCCCGATTTTCTGGATCATGCGCGGTACCGCAGCAAGAGGACGCTGACGTTGTCGCGGCCGCCCCGGGCGTTGGCGCTGGCGACGAGCTCGTCGCAGGTCTTCTCGAGATGCTCGTCGTCGCGCGCGACGATCTCGAGGATCGCGGGATCGTCGAGCATGTTGGTGAGCCCGTCCGAGCACAGCAGCACGATGTCGCCCGCCAGCAGGTCGTGGGCGGCCACGTCGAACTCCACCTCGGGCCGCACGCCGAGCGCTTTGGTGAGCACGTTCTTCATGACCGTTCCGACGCCCGAATCCGCGTCGGCCCAGGCGCTGTTGGCCAGTGAGTCGTCGCGGGTGAGCTGGAGCATGCGACCGGCCCGGATCAGGTAGATACGGCTGTCGCCGACGTGACCGTACGTGAATCGCGGCTCGCCGTCGGCGGCGATCAGCGTCGCCACCACGGTGGTGCCCATCCCGGCGTACTCGTCCTCGGCCGCGGCCCGCGTGTAGATCGCGCGATTGGCGAGCTTGATCGCCGTGCGGATGCGGTTGGCGTCGAACGACATGCTCGGATCGAACCCATACGGCCAGGTGAGCTCTGGATCGGCCTCCGAGCGGCTGATGAAGGCCCCGATGGTATCGACACCGATCCGCGACGCGACGTCGCCGGCCTGGTGACCGCCCATGCCGTCACACACGACGAGAATCCGCTCGCCGACCAGAATGCTGTCCTCGTTCCTGGCGCGCCGCCGACCGACGTCGGTGCGGCCACAGTACTCGATCATCTCGCCAGGTCCTCTCGGATCCTCATCGCGGCGCATTTTGGGCTCACGGCAGGCGAAATGGGACGCCCGGGATCTCGGGAACCCGGATCTTCTGCCCGGCCCGCAGCGGCGCGTTCAGTGCAAAGCGATTCGTCTCGGCGATGACCTCGCAGCGAAGCTTGTCGCCGTAGTACAGCTCGGCCAGCGACACGCAGGTGTCGCCCGCCCGGACGGTGTGGGTGATGAACATGACCTCGCGGACCTCGTTCTGGAGTGTCTCGAACGCCGTCCGGTTGGTGGGATCGAGGCTGAGCGCCGTGAGGAACCGCTGCTGGGCCTCGCCGAGCACGCCGCGGTCGAGAAGGGTTCGGCCCTCCTGCAGCAAGCCGGTGACCTCCTGCGTGATTCGGCCTTCCAGGCGCTTCTGCGCGTCCAGCGCCTTCCGGTCGCCGGGGGCAATCGTGAGCGCGATCGCGCGCTCCTCCAGCGCCTGCCGCAGCAGGCCGCGCTTCTCCAGCTGCTCGGAGCGCTCGTTGTGCGACGCGACGAGCCGGTCGCGCGACCACGGTCCCGAGGGCGTGGACCCGGACGGAGCCGGCAGCGCACCGCCCGTGCCCGCGAGCCGGCCGTCGGCGGCCCGCGCCAGCTTCACCTCTTCATCGTGGAACACGACGAGGTTCTTCGTGAAGTCCTTCGCGGTCATGTCCGAGTAGATCTGCGAGCGACTGATCTTGAGCACGGACACGAAGGCCGGGTTCGACTGCCGTCGGACCGTGAACGCGACGGTGTAGCCGTACTTCGCGACGAACGGGATGAGCTCGTCGTCCATCTCGCCATACGGATAGGCGAGCGCGTCGACGGGGCGCGGCAGATGCTTCTTGAAGAGGGTGAGGGGAAAGGCGAGTTCGGCCTCGATCCGCTTGGCATACGCCGCTTCGGACTCGCCCTCTTTGCGGCGAAGGTTCGCGTGCGATTTCGAGTGAGCCTGCACGTCGTAGCCCTGCTCGGACAGCGTGCGCAGATCCTGCCACGACAGCCCGCTGCCGGCCCCGATGAAATCGGAGTACACGAAGAGCGTCGCGCCGAAGCCATAGTCCTTCAGGGTCGGCCGTGCGTACTGGACGAACGACTTGTAGCCGTCGTCGAACGTGAGCAGGACGGACTTGCGCGGCAGCTGCCGGCGCCCCGTCGTGAACGCCACGAAGTCGGCGAGGGTGATCGCCTGGAATCCCTCGTCGTGCAGCTGGCGGATCTCGGCCTCGAAGGTCTTCGCGGCGATCGAGAGCTTGCCCTTATCCTGCGCGCTGATGTTGTGGTACACGAGCACCGGCACGAGCTGGTAGCCCCAGGGATAGACGCCGACGGGATTCCAGTCGCGCTTGGGGATCACGATCTCCTGGCCGTCGGAGAACGTGCGGACACCCATGTAGTCCTCGATCATCCACTTCTTCTTGGGATCCCCGAGATGGCGGGCCGCGAGGGTTTCGGGCGTATCACCCGGCCTCGCCATGGTCACGACGAAATCGCGCGACTCGAAGACGTCCGCGTCCCTGGCGCCCGGCCGACCCGGGCTGGGCTGCTGGGCGCCGGCGGTGGGCTCGGCCGGGGTCTGCGCCTGTCGCGTCGTGGAGCACGCGACCGCGCTGAGCATGAGCCCCACCGCCAGAATTGATCGACGCGCCGCGGACATGGTCATCGGGCCTCCCAACCTCCGTTCTGCTTCCGGAAGGTACGGCCGCACGGGGTCGCGCCGCGCGACCGCTCGTGCACCTGCCCGGCCCACTCAGATTCACGGCGGCTTGGGCCGGAGTCTATCCCGGTCTCACCGGTAAGGCAACACCGATGCCAAGCTCCGATCTGCTTGAAAATGCAGCGATCGAGACGCGCTTCGCCGGGCAGACGTCCTCTTCGGGCATCAAAAACTGCGCAAGCGGGTGATCACCTCGGGCAATCTTCCGCAACCCTGTTCATCTTCCAGGTTCTGGGCCCCCAGAGATAGACGAATTCGACCCCCCGCGATAGAGTCGTCGCCGCCATCGACATGGGTGCCGCCAGAGCCCCGGGAGCCTCGCGCGCGACCGCGGCATACGACTATGAGCTCGTATGCATCGGCAGCGGTCCGGCAGGTCAACGGGCGGCCGTCCAGGCGGCCAAGCTCGGCAAGCGGGTGGCCGTCATCGAGAAGCAGCCCTGTCTCGGCGGGGTGTGCCTGGGCACCGGCACCATCCCGAGCAAGACCCTGCGGGAGGCCGTGCTCTTCTTCAACCGGATGGCGAGCCATGACCGCGCCCGGGCGGCGTCCGGCGCCCGCCCGACCGCGGAGCAGCTTCTCGCCAAGGTCGACGAGGTGCTCGCGCGAGAGCAGACCGTCATCGAGGATCAGCTCCGGCGCAACGACGTGACGGTCGTGCGAGGCGAGGCCTCGTTCGTCGATCCTCACACGCTCGCCCTCCGGTCGGACGAGGGCACGCGCCAGATCTCGGCCGAGCGGATCGTGATCGCCGTCGGGACCCACCCGGCGCCGCCCCCGGGAGTCGCCGCCGACGGGGAAGTCGTGATCACGGGCGACGACGTGGTGCGCCTCAAGCAGGTGCCTCGCGCGATGGCCGTGGTCGGCGGCAGCGTGATCGGCATCGAGTACGCGTCGATGTTCTCCGCGCTGGGTGTTCCGGTCACGCTGGTCGAGAAGCGCCCGCGGCCGCTCGAGTTCCTGGATCAGGAGATCGTCGAGGAGCTGATTCACCAGATGCGCCATCGCAACGTCACCTTTCGTCTCGGCGAGACCGTCAAGTCGATCGAGGTGTCCGACGGTCCGCCGCGACGGGCGATCATCTACCTCGAGTCGGGCAAGCGGCTCGTCTCCGATGTCGTCCTCTTCTCGGCCGGGCGGGTGGCCGCCACCGCGCCGTTGAGGCTCGAGGCGGCGGGCCTCGACGCAGACGAGCGGGGCCGGATCAAGGTCGACCAGACGTTCCGCACGAAGGTGCCGCACATCTTCGCGGCCGGCGACGTGATCGGCTATCCGAGCCTCGCCGCCACCTCCTCGGAGCAGGGCCGCCTGGCGGCCTGCCAGGCGTTCGGCGTCGAAGCCGGTCCGATGGCGGCGCACTTTCCCGTCGGCATCTACGCGATCCCGGAAATCTCGATGGTCGGCGTGCCCGAGCACGAATTGACCGAGCGCAAAGTTCCGTACGAAACCGGCGTGGCGCGCTATCGCGAGATCGCCCGCGGGCAGATCCTCGGTGACGACAGCGGGCTCTTCAAGATGCTCTTCCATCGTGAGGATGGGCGGCTGCTGGGCGTGCACGCCATCGGGACCGGGGCGACCGAGCTCGTTCACATCGGCCAGGCGGTGCTCGGCCTGGGCGGCGGGATCGACTACTTCCTGGGGACGGTGTTCAACTATCCGACGCTCGCCGAGTGCTACAAGGTCGCCGCGCTCGACGCGTACAACAAGCTCCGCAGCTGACGCGCGCCGCGCGCGCCCATCCGGCTCAGACGCGCAGCCGGATGTTCCAGCGGTAGAGCATCCACATGATCGCCCACCACACGACGACGTACGTCACCGCGAAGGCGAGCGACGCGTTGACCGGCGAGGCCAGCGGCGCGAAGACGCGATCGAAGAGCACGGTCTGAAGGCTCTGCCCCTCCGCCCCGACGTGGATGATCGACAGCAGGCGCGCGGCCAGTGTCGAGAGGAAGAAGAGCACGAGCGCGTTGACGCCGAGGACGGCGAACGGTACCGCCCAGCGGCGCTGCGCGCGAGCCTCCACGAGCCAGTAGCACGCGGCCAGTACGATCAGGGCGAGGCCCGCGGTGAATACCACGTACGAGCTCGTCCACAGGGATTTGTTGATCGGAAACCACACTCCCCAGAGCCCGCCGACGGCGATGCCGCCGATGCCCGCGATGACGAGCCGCCCGGCGATCACGTCGGTGCTGCGTCCGCTGCGGAGCCAGGTGCCGGCGAGAACACCGAGGAGCGCCGTGCCCACCGCGGGGACCGTGCTCAAGATCCCCTCGGGGTCGTAGACCTTCGCGTATTGCCAGATGTGGCGGCCGAGCACCGCGCGATCGATGTACGCGGCGAGATTGCCGGCGGGGCTGAGATCGCCGGCGCCGTAGCCGGGGACCGGCACCGTGGTCATGACGAGCCAGTATCCGAGGAGAAGAGCCGCCGTGATGACGGCCTGGACGCGCGTGCTGGTGAACAGGTAGATGATCGCCGCCACCAGATAGCACACGGCGATTCGCTGAAGCACTCCGGGAATTCGTAAGGTGGCCCAGACGTACCACGGGAACCCGTTGAGGATGAGCCCGAGTCCGAAGATCGCGATCGATCGGCGGAGCACCTTGAGCAGGACCGCCGAGCGTCCGGCGCGCTCGAGCCGCGGTCCGAGGGCCAGCGGAATCGCGACGCCGACGATGAAGACGAAGAAGGGGAAGATCACGTCGGTGGGTGTCCAGCCGTGCCAGGCGGCGTGGCGCAGCGGCGGGTAGATGGCGCGCCAGGTGCCCGGGTTGTTGACGAGCACCATTCCCGCGACGGTGAGACCGCGCAGCGCATCCACCGAGAGCAGCCGCGTCACCTAGTGACCCAGGCGGGACAGCGGCAGCGTCCCTTCGATCTCACCCTTCATGACCGGCCGTTGTCGGCCGCCGACAGCGCGGGATTTCCGGTCCACCTGATCCTCGAGATACGGATAGAGCTCCGCGACCGTCACGATCCCGTCGCCGTTACGATCTGCCTTACCCGACAACCCCTCGAGCAAGTAGTAGGTGAAGAGGCCATGCCCGAGATCGGCCGGCTCCAGCGCGACTTCGTTGGCTCCGCTCGCCGTGATGACCAGGCGGCCACGGCTCTTCGTCAGCCGTTCGAGGAATTGATCGCTCACGCTGCGCGGCCGCGCGTTCGGGGGCGTGAAGGTGCGGCCGCCCGCCGCGCCGCCGTACGAGGTGTCGAGCAGCAGGACCACGCGCTCGGCGGGAATGCGGGCCAGGATTCCCTGAATCTCCTCCATCGCGAACGCCGTCTTGCGGAGCGATTCCGGCTGCACGTTGCGCGGGATCAGATACTTCGCCAGGCCGTCGGTCTCTTTGCTCGACGCATCGACTTCCGGCGCGCCAAACCCAGCATAGTAGATGAGGACCATGTCGTCGCGCGTGGTCTTCCGGGGCAGGAAGTCGCCGAGCGCGAGCCGGATGTTCTGCAGGGTCGGCTTCTCGGGAGCCCTGTCGGTCAGGAGCACGACGTTCTCGCGGGGATAGCCGGCCCGTGTCGTGAGCAGGCGATACATTGCGTCGGCGTCGGACTCGGCGAAGCGGAGCCGCGGCACGTTCTTGTTGTCATAGTCGCCGACGCCGATGACGACGGCCCAGCGATTCGCGATCCTCGGGCCGGCCGCCGGCGCCGGCACGCTTGCGCCGATGGCGCGCGTCACGTTCCGCGCGGCACGAGCGATGTTCCCGGCCTTGTCGGTGGCCACGACCTCGATCACGTTCGGCCCCGGCTTGAGCTCGGCCAGCACGCCCACCGGGACCCCGCGACCCACCACGCCGACGTCCAGCAGCGACGGCGCCTCGACGCCGTTGACGAGCACCTGGACGCGGACCACTTCGACGTTGTCGGTGACGAGGCCCGTGACCAGGATCTTCTCGTCCGCGACGCTGGCGTCGGCCGCCGGCTGATTGATCGCGATCTTCGGCGCCTCGGCATCGCCCCTGGGCGGTTCCGCGCGTGGCGCGGGCGTCGCGGGCGGCGGCTCTCGGCGCGGCGGCTCGACCGGCAGGCGCGGCGGCTCGGCCGGCGGTGGCGCCGGCGACGCGACGACGGGAGGCGGCGCAGGTGTCGTGGTGCGATTGAGCTCCCAGTTGAGCCCCTTCAGATTGCCCTGCGCTTTCACGAATCGCTGGACGTCGGGCGCGTACCACATGACGACCTGACCGAACTGCTGACCACTTCCACTGAACGAGCTGCTGATCGTCTCGAGCCGATACGTGATCCGGAAGGCCCGGAAGGTTCCGGCCGCCGTCAGGACATCCTCGTGCGCGTCGACCTGCCAGTTGACGGTGACGCTGCCCGTGAAGTTGACCAGGGGCTGCGGCGGCGGCGAGCGCCAGAGCCCGCGGGTCACGCCCCACTTGCCGACCTCGAGCGGCCAGCTCAGGCGCGGGGCCGGCTCGAGGTCGAGCTCGGGCCGGCCGTCGAGGATGATCTTGGTGATGCCGAGATCCTTGCTGAGGTGAAACTCCTTGCCGCCGCCGGCCGAGAAGACGTAGATGTCTTTCTCGATCCGCACGAGGACGTAGATACCGTCGGTGCGGATCCACTTGTCGCCGACCTGATAGACCGGGCGCTCGGCTCGCGGCTTGTCCGCGGCGGACGCCGCCGGGACCAGCCGTGGGGCCGACGCGGCCGTGGCGCAGATCACGAACGCGGCGAGCCCGGCCAGGCGGACGGCCAGCGGCGAACGTGGGCCCGTCACGCGCCGGGGCGCTCTACGCGTACTTGACCGTGCAGCCGTAGGCGCGCGTGACCGGAATCTGCACCGCGCGCCCGGCGGCGATGTCCTCGAACGCAGCGCGCACGTAGTTGTGCCCCCCCTGGACGTCCGCGCGTCGAGT
>CAYVHH010000258.1:0-11030 GCA_964450175.1 uncultured bacterium
CACGACGACGTAGAGCGCCAGCAGGACACCCGCGCTCGCGAGCGCCAGACGATGCTTCCTGAACCGCCACCAGACCAGGCGCCAGCTCGAGGCGACGGAGACTCGCTCCTCGGCCGTCGCCGGAACCGCGGGCGCCAGCACGCTCATCTCATCCCTCTTCGAACCTGATTCGCGGATCGAGCCACGCCAGCAAGACGTCCGAGATCAACGTGCCGATGATCGTGAGGAAGCAATAGATGAGCAGGATGCTCCCCGCCAGGTACATGTCCTGGTTGATCAGCGCCCGGAGCAGGAGCGGGCCGATGTTGGGCAGATTCATCACGGTCGCCACGATCAGGCTCCCCGAGAACAGGGCGGGGAGGTACCAGCCGATCGTGCTCACCAGCGGATTCAGGGCCAGCCGCGCCGGATAGCGGACGACCAGGCGCCACTCGGACAGCCCCTTCGCGCGCGCGGTGGTGACGTAGGGTTTATTGAGCTCGTCGAGCAGGTTGGCGCGCATGACCCGCGTGAGCCGTGCGGTCCCGGCCACGCCGAGGACGACCGCGGGGAGCCACACGTGCCTGAGCAGATCGAGCACGCGCGCCGCGCTCCAGGGCGCGTCCACGAAGTCGGGCGAGAAGAGCCCCGTGACCGAGATGCCGAAGTACGCGAAGGCGCCCCACATGAGAACGAGCGCCAGCATGAAGTTGGGCGTGGCCACCCCCACGTAGTTGACGACGGTCAGCACGTAGTCGACGGCCGAGCGCGGGTGCATCGCCGAGTAGATGCCGGCCGGGATGGCGACGACCCAGGTGAAGACGAACGACAACAGTGCCAGGACCATCGTGAGCACGAGGCGCTCACCGATGAGCTCGGCGTTGGGGCGCTGATACTCGAGCGAAAGTCCGAGGTTGCCCTTCGCCAGGTTCTCCATCCATTTGAGGTACTGGATCCAGACCGGCTGATCCAGGCCGTACTCTCGCCGGAGCGCGTCGACCTGCTCGGCGCTGATCGAGCTGCCGGACGACGCGAGCGTGGCCACGTAGGTCGTGAGGAAGTCGCCGGGGGGCGCCTGGACGATCGCGAACACGACCACGGAGAAGAGAAAGAGCAGCGCCGGCAGCAGCACGAGCCGCTTGAGAATGTATCGGGTCATCGGCGCCCTATCTTCGCACGGCCTCGAGATGGCCTTGACAGATCCGAACGATCGTACTATTTTCAGGGTGATGCCGACGGCGAGCAAGAGCCCGATTCGGCCGCGGGCCCAGTCCAAGGGCGAGCAGACGCGAGAGGCGATCCTCGCCCACGCGCTCGGGCTCGCGACGCGGATCGGCTTCGAGGGGCTCACCATCGGCCGGCTGGCCGAAGATCTGCGGATGTCGAAGAGCGGGCTCTTCGCTCACTTCCGCTCGAAGGAAGCGCTCCAGCTCGATATCCTCCGCATGGCGGGCGCTCGCATGATCGAGAGCGTCGTGAAGCCGGCGCTCAGCGCCCCACGAGGCGAGCCCCGCGTGCGCGCGCTGTTCGAGCGCTGGCTCGCGTGGGAACAGTCGCCGAGCCTGCCGGGAGGCTGCCCGTTCATGGCGGCGTCGTTCGAGCTCGACGACCGGCCCGGGCCGGTGCGCGACTTCGTCGTCCAGAATCTCCGTGACTGGATGGACACCTTGGCCGGCGCCGCGCGCATCGCGGTCAGTGAGGGCCACTTCCGCGCAGACCTCGACTGCGAACAGTTCGCGCACGACTGCCAGGGGATCGGCCTGGCGTTCGTCCACGCCTCGCGCCTGATGCGCGACCCGAAGGCCCACGCAAGGGCCGCCCGCGCCTTCGAGACCTTGCTGCAGAGCTGCCGCGCCGCCGGCCGGCGGCGCTAACCCCGAAAGGAGCATCATCGTGACCGACCTCGAATACGTCGACATGGAGAAAAGCACGATCGTTCGATCCTTCAGGCCGTCCCCGCTGCTTCCGCTCGTCAGGGCCGGACACCGCGCGCTCTCCGCGCTCGCGCCCGAGCTCGCGGCGCGGGTCGCGAGCCGGCTGTTCACGACGCCGCCGCGAGTGCGACGTCCCCAGGCGGAGATCGCGCTCCTCGCCACGGCTCGGGCGCGGCCGATGCAGGTTGGCGCGCGCCGCATCGAGACATGGGTGTGGGGCGCCGGACCGAGCGTGCTGCTCGTGCACGGGTGGGGCGGTCGCGGGGCCCAGCTCGGCGCGCTGGTCGGTCCGCTCGTGGCCCGAGGCTTTTCGGCCGTGACGTTCGACGCGCCGGGGCACGGAGCGTCCGACGCGGGGACGGTGACGATCCCGGAGATCACGAGCGCGATTCGGGCTGTCGCGGACTCGCGCGGTCCGCTCGCCGCGGTCGTCGCGCATTCGGTCGGAGCGACCGCCACGGTGCGGGCGCTCTGGGACGGCCTCGCCGCGGGCGCCGTCGTGCTGATCGGACCGGCCGCCGATCTGGTGACCCCGGCGCTCCGCTTCGGCGAGACGTTCGGGTTCACGCGCGAGGTGAGGGAGCGGATGCATCGCCGGATTGAAGAGCGTGTCGGCCGGTCGTGGTCGGTCTTCGACGCGGTCGAGCTGGCGCCGGCGCTGGCGGCCCCGCTCCTCGTGGTCCACGATCGCGGGGACGCGGAGATCCCTTGGCAGCACGGCGCGGCGATCACGCGCGCGTGGCGCGGTGCGGAGATGCTGATGACCGAAGGACTCGGCCACCGGCGAATCCTGCGAGATCCGGACGTGGTCGCCGCGACGATCGCGTTCGTCGCGGCGCGGGCGGCCGAGCGCGGGGTCGCGGCCGCGGTCGACGGCGATCCGCAGGCGAGACCGCTCGAGATCCTGATGGCCGGCTGAGACCGGCGGGGACGAGTCTAGGGCAGCGCGAGCACGGCGGCGCGCAGCTCCGCGATGTGCGCGGCGCGGACCGGGGCCAGCCCGGTCGTCAGCGCAGCCGCGGCGTGTCTATCTTGAGAAAAAGAATTGCTCGGCGCGCGCGTTGCCCGGGCTTCGGAGCGGCCAGTCGTTGCCGAGCGTCGTCGGGACGTTCCTGAACTTCGTGTTGGCCACCACCACGCCCTGCACCATCGGGGTCAGGCCGATCGTGCCGACCTCCCAGAGGTTGTCGACCCAGATCCGGAACAGCTCCTGCGCCATCTTCGCCTGCTGCTCCGGCCCGACCGCCTTGGCCTGATCGACGATCTCCATGATGCGCTTGATCGGGGCCGGGGGCTCGACGCCTTCGGCGCCCTTGGTCTGGGCCCAGCGGCCGTAGAGCGGGCCAAGCGTGAGGATCGGCGAGTTGCGCGGGTCGAACTTCGCGTTGCCGGTGAAGGGGAAGCCCGTCGTGTCCTCGTTCCACATCTCGGTCATGAGCTCGTTGTTGTCCCGCATCTTGAAGTGGAGCGCGCGCTCCCGGAGCTGGACGACGGTCTTCACGCCCACCTTCTCCCAATCCTTCGCGACCAGCTGCGCGACGTCGGGCCAGGCGGCGAAGGCGGGCACCACCGACAGCTCGAGGACCACCCGCTTGCCCGAGGCGAGAAGCCGCGTCCCGTCGCTGTCGCGCTTGGTCAGGCCGAGCTGATCGAGGAGCTTGCTGGCCTCGTCGGGCTTGTACTGTGTGTACTTCCTGGCGTACTGATCGCCCGGAAAGAACGGATGGTTCGGGGACGGCACGCCCTGCCGCGCCTCGCCGAGCCCGAGGAAGACCGACTCCTTGATCTGGTCGCGATTGATGGCCTCCGAGAGGGCGATCCGGAACTCCTTGGTGGCCATGAGCTTGCCGAGATCCGCGTCGGCCTTGTAGGTCTGGTTGAACTGGATCACCGCGTCGGCGCCGCCGAAGGTCGGCCACGTGATCACGCGATACTTCCCGGTCTTCTCGTTTTCCTTGAAGACGGGGTAGTTCGTCATCTGGATGTGCCGCTCCTGCATGTCGAACTCGCCGGCGATCGCCGCGAGATTCAGTGCCTGGATGTCGGCGAAGAACGTGAATCGCACCTCGTCCAGATACGGGAGCTGGTTGCCGCTCGGGTCGACGCCGACGAAGTACGGGTTGCGCTTGAGCGTGAAGACCTGATCGCTGACTCGCGTCGCCGGCGCCCAGGCGGCCATCGTCGGACGCTCCGGGTTCTCGGGCGGCGCGTTGCGCGCGGCGAAGAGCTCCGTCCACGTCTTGAATCCAGCGGCCGCGACGAGCTTGTCCAGATCCTCTTTCCTGGTGTAGGTGGGGTGGAACTTCTTCAGGTAGTGGGCGGGCAGGAAGGCGGCGTAGGTCCGATCGCCGCCGTCCTGGTTCGCCAGCGCCGTGAGCAGCAAGGTGTTGGGCTGCTTGTACGCCCAGCGCACGGCCGTCGGGCCGGCCTTCTCGACCGTGGCCGTCGTGCCGTCGGCGTTCCGCATCCAGGAGGGGATCGCCGGCGTCAGGTCCTTGTTCAGCAGGACGTCCTGATACCAGAAGACGATGTCGTCCGCGGTGAACGGCGCGCCGTCCGACCACTTGGCGCCCCGGCGGAGCTTGATCGTCCACACGCGGTAGTCCTTCGACGACTCCCAGCCCGCGGCGATCTTCGGCTCGATCTTGGCGCCGTCGGGAGAGAACCGTACGAGCGCGTCGTACACGACCCGGACGTAGTTGTTCGCGTCGGCCGGTCCGAGAAACGCGCGGCGCCAGACGCCGCCGTACTGACCCGTGCGCTCGACGACCGGCACGACCAGAGGATCGGCGGGAAGGCGCTTGTCGACCGGCGGGAGCTTGCCCGCTTTGACCTGCTCGGCGAGACTCGGCGCTTCCTGGAACTTCGTCGGCTGGGCCGACGCCGTGCCGATCAGGATCAGCAGCAGTGCGAACGGTATCGTTCGTAGGCAGCGGTCGAGAGCCATGAGGTTCCTCCTGTTGCAGCTCGGCTGACTCTAGCTCCCACCCAGGCGTGGCGCAAGATCGGCGTCGCGCCGCCGTGCTATAAAGATCGCGGTGGAGCTACGAGTCAACGGCGCGACGATGTTCTGCGAGTCGGTGGGCGAGGGGCCGCCGTGCGTGTGCGTGCACGGCGGTCCGGGCACCGACGCGTCCGGGCTGGCGCGCAGCCTCGCGCCGCTGGCCGCCGAGCTCGACCTCCGCCTGATCTTCTACGATCACCGTGGCCACGGCCGCTCGGAATGGGTGCCGGTCGAGCAGTGCACGCAGGACCAGCTCGTCTCCGACATCGAGGGCCTCCGTCAGGCGCTCGGGCTTGGCCCGATCCACGTGCTCGGCATCAGCTGGGGCGGTTTCCTCGGGCTGATGTACGCCGCGCGCCATCAGGCGTCGATCCGGAGCCTGGCCGTGGTCGGCGCCTCCGCCAGCCGCGACTTCATGCGGCGCGCCGAGGAGAACGCGCGCCGGCGCGCGACCGCCGAGCAGTGGGCCGCCTACCGGGCGCTCTGGGACGGCTCGCTCTCGGACGATGCGAGCTTCCGGCAGGCCTTCGACACGATCCGGCCGCTCTACTTCTTCGATCCGGCTCGCGCCGTCGAGAACAGCGCCGTGCGTGCCGACATCCGCTACCGGCTCGCCGTGCGGAAGTTCATCATCGAGCACGAGTACTCGATCTACGACTGCCGGGCCGAGCTCGCGCGCATCGCGTGTCCGACCCTGGTCGCCGTCGGGCGGCACGACTGGATCTGCCCGATGGATCAAGCCGAGGAGATCGCGCGGCTCGTGCCGGGCGCCGAGCTGGCGGTATTCGAGCAGAGCGGCCACTCGCCGCAGATCGAGGAGTGCGCCGCGTTCACCCGGCGGCTGGCGGCGTTCCTCGGTGTGGCGGCACCCGCGCGCTGACCGCTACTTCCCGGTCCAGCGCACCCCCTTCAGCGACTGGTAGATCCCGGCGAACGTCGGAATCGGCACGAAGCCCTCGTACCCGGCCCGCGTCACGTACACCTGTTGCTGGAAGTAGAGAAAGACGTACGGCGCGTCCTCCATCAGGAGCTTCGAGAACTCCGCGTAGTGCTTCTTGCGTTCGGCGGTATTGGCGGTGCGCCGCGCCGCCTCGAGCGCCTCGTCCACGCGCGCGTTCTTGTAGTGGGCGAAGTTGCGGCCCTTCCACTGGCTCGAGTGCCAGATCGTGTACGCGAACGGATCGGGATCGTGGTGATTGGTCCAGCCGACGACGATGCCCTCGAAGTCCGAGGCGAAGAGCTTCTTCACGAACGTCGGCCAGTCCAGCGGCTCGAGCTGCACCTCGACGCCGACGCGCTTGAGGTATTCCTGGATGATGACGGCGGTGTCCTTCACGCTCTGGTTGGCCTGGTCGTGACGCACCGAGAAGCTGAACCGCTTGCCGTCCTTGGTCAGGACACCGTCCGGACCCGGCTTGAAGCCGGCCTCGGCCAGGAGCGCCTTGGCGCGGGCCGGGTCGTACGTGTACGGCTTCACCCTCGGGTCGAACGCCCAGCTCGACGGGGGAAACTGTCCTGTCGAGACGGCGGCATAGCCCTGGAGCACCTCGCGCACGATGCTCGGCACGTCGATCGCGTGATAGAGCGCCCGGCGCACCCTGACGTCCGTGAACGGCGCGAGATCCTGGCGCCAGCCGAAATATGTATAGGACGTGTTGTCGGCCACGAGCACCTTGAGGTTCGGCGTCTGCTTGAGGCGCGCCACTTCCGTCAGCGGCGGATTCTCGATGAAGTCGACGCCGCCGGCGCGCAGCTCCTGGAGCAGCACGACGCTGTCGGGGATGATCCGTAGGATCAGGCGGTCGAGCGCGGGCCGGCCGGCGTGGTACTGATCGTTGGCCTCCATCACCAGGCGCTCGCCGCGCCGCCACTCGACGAGCTTGAACGGCCCGGTCCCGACCGGATGGCGGTTGAACTCCGCGGTGTTGAGATCGACGCCCTTGAGCAGATGCTCCGGCACGATGCCGGCGCGCGGGTTGACGAGCACGGCCAGGAACGAGCCCGACGGGTACCGGAGCCGGAAGCGGACGGTGTGATCGTCGACGACCTCGATCGGCTTGACGGCGAGCTCTTCCGGCCGCTTCGGATTCTCCTTGGCCGTCAGCTCGGGGAAGCCGGCGAGCGCGTCGAAGTAGGCGCGATGGGGCGTCGTCACCTTGGGATCGAGGACCGAATAGAACGTGAAGGCCACGTCGCGAGCGGTGAACGGCTTGCCGTCGTGCCACTTCACGCCGCGCTTGAGCTTGAACGTATACGTGAGCCCGTCGCGCGACACCTCCCACGACTCGGCCAGGAGTGGCTTCACGTTGAGGCCCTGATCGAGCTCGAGCAGGCTGTCGAACAGCGGCCACTCGGCGATGTACGACTGGCCGTCGGTGGCGATGACCGGATTCAACGACGTGGCGTCGCCGCTGAGCCCGATGACGAAATCCTTGCCGGCGGCGAGACTCGCCGTGGGCGTCAAGCCGGTGAGCGCGACGAGCAGCACGAGCAGCATGGCGTGGATCACCGCCGGTCCTCCGTTCATAGGCCGCGCAAGGTCGGATCCGACGCGTCGCGCAGCCCGTCGCCGAACAGGTTGAATCCCAGCACCGTGACGAAGATGGCCAGGCCGGGGAACGTCGCGATCCACCAGGCCGAGGCCAGGAACTGCCGTCCCTCGACGACCATGTTGCCCCAGCTCGGCAGCGGCGGCTGGGCGCCGAGGCCGAGATAGCTCAAGCCCGACTCGATCAGGATCGTCTGGCCGAGCAGCAAGCTGGCCTGGACGATGACGATCGGCAGCGCGTTCACGAGCAGGTGACGGCCCAGGATCCGCGCGTGTCCGGCGCCGAGCGCGGCGGCCGCGTGGACGAAATCCCGGTTGCGCAGGCCGAGGCACTCGCTGCGCACGATGCGCCCGACCGGCGCCCAGGTGACGAGCGCGATGACCAGCGCCGTGTTGGCGAGGCTCGCGCCGAAGAGCGCGATGACGATGAGGATCAGGAACAGCGCCGGGACCGAGAGGAAGACGTCGGCGGCGCGCATGATCGCCGTGTCCACGCCGCCGCCGAAATAGCCGGCCACGCTCCCCGCCGCGGTGCCCACGACGAGCGAGAGCACCGTGGCGAACAGGCCGATCTCGAGCGAGACGCGGCTGCCCCAGATCACCCGGCTCAGGACGTCGCGGCCGAAGCCGTCGGTGCCGAGCCAGTGGGCGGCGCTCGGCGGCTGCAATCGGTGCAGCAGCGATTGCGCCGAATAGCTCTGCGGCGCCAGCGCCGGCGCCAGGGCGCCCGCCGTCAGCATGAGCACCACGACCGCGCCGCCGACCAGGCCCCGCCGATTGCGCGTGAACCGACTGAAGACCGACGGCCGCTCCGGGCGCGCGGGCGCGATCACCGGTACGAGATCCGCGGATCGATCACGCAGTAGGCCAGATCGGTGAGGAGATTCGCGCCGACCACGACGGTGGCGACCATCAGGTTGACGCCCATGATCACCGGATAGTCGCGCTCGAAGACGGCGCCGACCGCCAGGCGCCCGATGCCCGGCCAGGCGAAGACGGTCTCGGTGAGCACGGCGCCGCCGACCAAGGCGGGAAGGGAGAGCCCGACGACCGTGACGACTGGAATCAGCGCATTGCGGAGCGCGTGACGCCAGACGACGCGTCCGTCGCCGAGCCCCTTGGCCCGCGCGGTCCGGACGTAGTCCTGCCGCAGCACCTCGAGCAGGCTCGAGCGCGTGAAGCGCATGAACGACGCCATCTGGATCAGGCCGAGCGTCAGGGTTGGCAGGATCGCGTGCCGGACGCGCGCGGAGAGCTCGGCCTCGCGCCCGTACTCGCTGAGTCCCGACGGCGGCAACAGGTGGAAGACCTCGGAAAAGAGGAGGATCAGCATGATGCCGAGCCAGAAGCTCGGAAACGACACGCCGAAGAGCGCGACGGCCGAGCCGAGCGTGTCCCAGATCGTGCCGCGCCGGACCGCCGCCAGTACGCCGAGGGGTACCGCGACGACGAGGGCCAGGGTGAGCGCGCCGAACGTCAGCTGGAGCGTCGGCCCCAGCCGGTCGAGGATCAACGCGGCCACGGGGTCGCCGGTCTTGAACGAGCGACCGAGGTCGCCGCGCAAGGCGCCGCCGGCCCACCCGAGGTACTGGAGCGCGAGCGGACGGTCGAGGCCGAGCCGCTGGCGGATCTGCGCCGCCGCCTCCGGCGAGAACTCGCCGCCGATCAGCACGGCTTCGGGCCCGCCGGGAGCCAGCCGCATGATCGTGAACAGGATGATCGAGACACCCACGAGCATCAGGACGGCGAAGCCGACGCGCTTGAGGATGTAGGTTCTCAGTCCCGGCTCCATGGCTCTCGAGGCGATCGGACGTGGTCAGGAAAGCGCCGGTGCCACGTCCACGAAGCAGGAGTTGAACGGCGCCGCGCCGGCGGGCGAGGTGCGGTCCGCGGTAAGCACGTTGGCGCAGCCGCGCGTGTCCGCTCCCGAGGCGTCCGGTGTGAACCAGGCGCCCTCCTTGATCGAGATGACGCCCGGCGCGATCCGATCTGTCACGCGTGCGGGTAACCTGGTCTCTCCCCGCGCGTTGAAGATGCGGACGGTCTGGCCGTCGACGATCCCGCGCGCCGCGGCGTCCGTGGTGCTGATCCAGACGTCGTTGGAGTCGGCGCGGGAGAGGATCGGCTGGTTGCCGTGGATCGAGTGCGTGCGCGCGCGCGACTTGGGTGTGACCAGGCGCAGCGGGTAGCGCGAGTCGATCTCGTCCTCGATCCACGTCGGGATCGGCGGAATGACGCCGAGGCCATACGGATCGGGCTTGGCGGCCAGGGTCATCGAGTAGATCTCGATCTTTCCGGACGGCGTCGTGAACGGATGGCGCTCGGGGTCGCGGATCTCGCGCGCGAAGGCGACGGCGTCCTCGGGCGCCGGCAGTCGCGCCAGTCCACGTTCGCGGAACGTGTCGAAATCGTCGATCACGCCGTCGGTCAGCTCGCGCAACCACTCGTCCTCGGTCTTGTCGCTGTAGCCGGCGATGCCGAGCCGGCGCGCCAGCTCGCCGCAGATGTCGAAGTCGTTCCGGCACTCGCCCATCGGCTCGATCGCTTTCTTCATGAAGAACGCATAGTGGCCGGCGCCCGCCCAGGGGGTGTGAACGTCGTTGCGCTCCCAGAACGTGGTCGCCGGGAGCACGATGTCGGCGTAGCGCGCCGTGGGCGTGAGGAAGTGATCGTGGACCACCATGAATTCGAGACGCTGGGCGGCCGCGACGATCCGGCCGACGTTCGGCACCTGGTTGAAGAGGTCGCCGGCCACGGAGTAGACCATCTTGATGTCGGCCGGGTAGCCGCCGGCCCGGCCGCGATCGAGCAGGTCGGCGAGCATCGCGGTGGCGACGCGCGCGCCCGTGGGATTCGAGCCGGCGGGCAGGAGGCGGATCCCGCAGCGTCCGGTCGCGCCGTTGCTGGTGCCCGCGTTGCCGCCGGGAATCCCGACGTTGCCGGTCATCGCGGCGAGCGCGTAGGCGGCGCGATGGAACTGCTCGCCGTGAATCGTGCGTCCCGGCGCGTAGCCGCAGTGGAGCGCCGCCGGCTTGCTCGTCGCGAACTCGATGGCCAGCCGCTCGATCGCGTCGGCCGGCATGCCGGTGATGCGCTCGGCCCACGCGGGCGTCTTGCGCACGCCGTCCGCTTCGCCCGTGAGGTAGGCGCGGTACGAGGCGCCGGCCGGCGCGTTCGGCGGCAGATGCGCCTCGTCGAAGCCGAGCACGTAGCGATCGAGGTAGGCCTGGTCCTGAAGCCCATGGCTCGTGATGACGTACGCCATCGCAATGAGCGCGGCCGCGTCGGTCGAGGGGCGGATGAAGATGTGCTCGTCGGCCAGCTGATGACTCGAGCGCGTGAGGCGCGGGTCGACGCAGACGATGCGCACGCCGTGGTCTTTGGCGCGCTTGAGGTACTGCATCGTCCCGGTGCCGAACGTCCCGTCGCCGGGACTCCAGCCCCACATCAGGATGAGCCGCGAGTTGACGTAGTCGATCGGCTCGCGGCCGGCGCTCTTGTACTCGGCCTTGGCGCCGTACGTCTGCTTGACCGCGAAGATCTCGGCCTCCGACGAGAGATTGCT
>CAYVHH010000259.1:0-11030 GCA_964450175.1 uncultured bacterium
GCGTCGTCGGGCAGCGCCGCGCGCAAGATCTCGATCAGGTGGGCGACCTCGGGTGTGTAGCGGGCGCTTGCCGCCGGGCGGAGACCTTCGCGCCAGCGATGGTCCCAGACGGCTCGCGCCGGTCCGGAGCCCAGGCCTTCGAGCAGCCGCGTCAGCCCGTCCTTCGCGTCACCGACGATGGGAAGCTGCGCCTTGAAGAGGCGCCCGATCACCGTCGGATCGAGGTCGAGATGGATCAACGTCTGCGACGGCTCGAACGAGAGGTTCAGGAGCAGTCCCTGCGTCGAGCGGTGCGCGAAGCGGCAACCGACCGCCAGAATCACGTCGGCCGTCTTGATGACCGCCTCGGTGGCGCGGCTGTTCGGCAGGACGCCGTGCCACAGCGGGTCGCGCTCGCTCACCGCTCCCCTGCCCATGACCGTCGTGATCACGGGCGCGCCGAGTCGACGCGCGAGGCGCGCGAGCTCGGCCTGCGCCTCGGCGGCGATCACGCCGCCGCCGGCGATCAGCAGCGGCCTGGACGCTTCCGACAGCAGCCGCACGGCCTCGCCGATCGCGTCCACATGACACGGTGGTCGCCGGCCGTGCCCGCCGTCGCGGGGCTCGGCCGTGAAGCGGGCGGTCAGGAAATCGTTCGGGATGGAGATCGCCATCGGCCCGGGGCGTCCGGTGCGAAGCAGATCGAATGCCCCGTGAACCGTCGCCGGGACCGCCGCGGCCTCGGTGACCGCCTCTGCCCACCGCGTGACCGGCTTGAAGCACTCGATCTGGTTCGGAACCTCGTGCAGCGCGCCGATGTCGCGGCCGACCAGCGACGAGGCGACGTCGGACATCACGACGACGACGGGGATCGATCCCGCGTAGGACTCCACGAGCGGCGTCAGCGCGTTCGTCGCGCCCGGGCCGGTGGTCACGACGATGACACCCGGCGCGCCGGAGGCGCGCGCGTAGCCGTCGGCCATGAAGGCCGCACCGGCTTCGTGGCGCGCCAGCACATGCGTGATCTCCGACTGTCGGATGAGCGCGTCGTAGATCGCCAGATTGTGAACGCCGGGGATCCCGAAGACATGCCGCACGCCCTCGGCCCTCAGCGCATCGACGACCCACTCGCCGCCCGTGCGCGTGACTCGATTCATCGGCCCGCCCCTCCTGCGGCCGCGTCTCGTACGTCCACTACATCGCCTTGAAGCCGCGATCGATCACGACGTCCACGAGCGTCGGCCCGGGATCGGTGAGGCACGCGGCGAGCACATCGCGCAAGCCGGCGGGCTTCTCGACGCGCTCGGCCCGGACGCCGAGCGAGCGGGCGAGGCCCACATAGTCGATCGCGGGCTCGACCAGGTCCATGCCGGGATAGATCCCGCGCTTGGCCGACGCGAGGTCGAGGGTGAGCATCCCGGATTTCAGGATCGCGTAGGACGAGTTGTTCGGGACGACGTAGGTGATCGGGAGCCGATAGTGTGCCGCCGTCCACAGCGCCTGCGGCGCGTACATCAGCGAGCCGTCGCCGATCGTCGCGACGACCTTGCGCCCCGGCGCGCCGAGCTGCACGCCGATCGCCGCGCCCATCCCCCATCCGAGCGTGCCGGTTTTCCCGCCGTAGAACGAGCCGGGGGTCGAGAACGGCATGTAACGGAGGACGAACGGGAGCGACGTCGCCGATTCGTCGACGACGATCGCGTCGCGCGGAAGCAGACCGGCCAGCGTGTGCATCAGATGCGCCTGGCCGATCGGCGTCTGCTCGGCCTCGGCCCGGGCGGCGGCCCGTACGCGCCCCATCACGTCGACCCTGGCCTGGCCGATCTTCTCGACCCGCGCGGCGGCGGCGTGTCGCTCGGCCTCGGTCATCCGGCCGCGCAGGGCATTCGCCAGCTCCGCGAGGGTCGTCTTCGGGTCCGCGCAGATGCCGAGCGAAACGGGATAGCTCCGACTGATCTCCCATGGATCGTCGTCGATCTGGATCACGCGCAGCCCGCGCGGGAACGGCCCGCCCTCGGTGTGCAGGAACCAGGTGAAGACGTTGGCGCCGGCGATCAGGAGCACGTCGCATTCCTCGAGCGCCTTGCGCACACCTGCCGGCGAGGGAAAGAGGCCGCCCCGCCAGAGCGCGTGATCGCCCGGAATGTTCGTGCGCCGGTACACGGGCTCGCCGTGCACTCGGGCGCCCACCAGCTCGGCCAGCCCCGTCAGCTCGGCGACGGCGTGCGAGCGCGCGACACCGTCGCCCGCGATCACGATCGGCGTCCGGGCGCCCGCGAGCAGCTCCGCGGCTCGCGCGACGGCTCCAGGGTCCGGCCGGCCGCGCGCGGCGATCGGCGTCGGTCCCGCGCCCGTGTCCTCGACCGCGGGACGCATGAGGTCCATCGGTAGCGACAGGAAGACCGGCCCCGTCGGCGGCGTCAGCGCGACTTGCAGGGCGCGCCGCAGCGCGACGGGAGCCTCGTCGGCCCGCCGGATCTCGTACGACCATTTCGTGAACTGCTCGGCCATGCGAACCAGATCGGCCGCGAGGATCGGCTCGTCCATGAGAAAGCGCGTGTCCTGCTGTCCGGCGGTCACCAGGAGCGGGGTCTTGGATCGCGCCGCGTTGTGGAGGATCGACAGGCTGTTCGCGAGTCCGGGCGCGACGTGCACGTTGACCACGCCGACCTGCCCCGACGCCTGGGCGTAGCCATCGGCCGCCGCGACCGCGGTGGCCTCCTGGAGCCCGAGCACGTACTCGAGGCCGGAATCCGGCAGCGCGTCGAGGAACGGCAGCTCGGTCGTGCCGGGGTTGCCGAAGAGATAGCGGACACCGGCGGCGCGCAGGATCTCCATGAGGACGGCGGCGACGTTCATGCGCCGAGCATACTACTCTTCGCGCGTCACCTCGTCGTCGGGCTTCCCGACGCTCAGTGTGGCCGCGCGGTCGGCGTCGCCGGGCCGACGCGAAGGTACTTCTCGTCGATAGCGGCCCGGATCTCCGCGAGCGGCTTGCCCTCGCCCTTCATACGCATCACGTCACGCGTGATGTCCAGGCACACGGTTCAGGTGGCGGCGTGGCTCGTGAAGGTGACGCGGCCGGGCGACTCGGCTTTCACGTAACAGGATCGGTTCGAGGTGTGGCCGAAGCCGACGCAGCCGCATGTGCACGGCATCCAGCGGAGCGTGTCCGCGTGGTCGGCCGCAAACGCGTAGAGCCGGGCCGCGTCGCCCCTGGCCGCGAAGAGCGGCGGCTGGCCCCGCGGCACCGTCTGGTTTTCGTCGCCGATCTCGTCGACGGTCACGGGCTGCGCGTCGGCGGCGATCCACCAGCCCACGCCGGCGGCCAACCCGACGGCCAGGAGCAGGGCGATCGCCTTCGTCACGCGCTTCGAACCAAGGGATGGTCGCGGCCGCCCAGGCGCAGCGCGCCGCGTCCCGTGGCCTCGTCGTAGTCGGCCATCGCGAGGAGCTGGAACGCCGCGGCGCGGGAGAGGCGCGCCTCGAAGGCGCCGCCCTTGACCGCGCAGTACGGCACGTCGTCCGGGCCGACCCGCAGGCTCGCCGGATCGACGTCCGCGTCAGAGCCGTCGTTCAGGAACGCGTGCAAGGTCTCGCCGCGGCGCTCGATCCGGCTGACCACGAAGGGGACGTCCGCGACCTCGACCGGAATGCGCACGCGCGTCTGGATGAAGTAGCCCTGCGCGTCGCGCTGGAGAATCGACCGAAGGTTGGCGAGGATCCCGGCGTGGGTGATCGCGACGTCGTCGTCGAACCAATCGCCGTCGACGTCGACCCGGAGGCGGGGCAGCCGCCACTCCGACGGTAATGGCGCGTCGGGCTGCTCGGTGCTGCGGCCGTCGCCGGGCGCGGTCATTCGAACACCACGCTGGCGAAGGAGACCACGCCGCTGGGATCGGGCCACTGGCCGTAGCGCTTCACGCGTCCGGTGGTGGAGCCGAGTGAACGCAGGAGGGCGTAGATCGGCGAGTAGCCGCAGATGCGGCGCCGGTCGCCGTCGCTCGCCACCGACTCGAAGAACGCGTCCGGCTCACCGGCCGCCACCGACTCGAGCATCACGGTGTCCTCACGCTCGATCAGCGCCAGCTCGGGGGAGCCGACGGGCTCGGGGTCGCCGAAGCGCGGCCCGACGTGAGCGAGATCGGCGCCGGCGATCACGGCGACGCGCTGCCCGCTGGCGGCGATCGTCTCGGCGAGTGCCTCGAGAAACCTGGGCACGCGCGGGTCGTCGTCCGGGCGCCTGCCCCGGTGCATCGCCTCGTGGGCGAAGCTCGCCAGTACCGGCACGATGCGGACGTCGCGACGCCCGGCGAAGAGATGACGCAGGAATACGGCCTGAAGCTCGATCGAGTGCTCGACGCGGTGCGCCAGCTCCGAGCCGAAGCAGTCCTGACGTGCGCGCTTGGTCAGGGCATCGACGAAGTCGCGGTCGACGGGCGCGTCGCCCAGCGGGCTCGCGTAGTCCTTCCGGGTGAGCGCGAACGGATGCTCCATGCCGGCGTGGCAGGTCCCGAAGATCACGAAGAGATCGGCCCGGCTTCGCTCGGCCAGCTCGCGATAGGCCCACGCGTACGCAGGACCGCCGCGATGATAGTCGATGTGGGGCGCGATCACGCCGCGCACCTCGGGGGCTGCCGCCGCGGTCAGGTCGATCACCCCTGGCCCGTCTGGAGGCGCGAAGAATCCGTCGAGCATCCCGCGTAGCTCGTCGGGATTCGCCGCGTAGGCGCCGCCGGCGTGGGCGGCGGGACGGGTCGGCGAGGCGAGAAACCCGCCGTCGATGACGGCGCGCCGATCGGCGAAGGCGGGGCTGTCGAGAAAGCCCTGCTGGTCGAGGGCCTCGGCGATCTCCTCGATCTGTCTGCGCTCGACGAGCTGACCGTGCCGGCGCATGACCGCGGCCTGGATGTCCGCGACCGTGTGTTCGCCGTCGAACAGGGACACGATCTCGAGCAAGGCGCCGTGCAGCAGGACGATCGCGTCCGTGTAGCCACCGGGATCACGGAGCGCGACGCACGACCTTCCCTCGTGCTCGACGGGGAAGGACTCCACCGCCCGCAGCCGGGGAGCCGCGGCGCTCATGTGAGGAAGTTCAGCACCGAGGCGACGTAGATCTTTGCCGCGTCGACGAGCTCGCTCACCTCGACGTACTCGTCCGCCTGGTGGGGAATGAGCCGGTGACCCGGGCCGCAGGTCACGATGGGGATGCCGAGCTGCATCCGGAGGATCGTCCCGTCGGTCGAGCCCGGGACGCCGCCGAAGACGGCGCGCCGCCCGGTCGCCTGGCGAACTCCGGTGACCATCGCTTTCACCAGCGGCTCACTGCGCTCGACCCGCGTCGCCAGCCGGAACCCGTTCACGGGCTCCCACTCGATCGTGCTCCCGGGGCAGCGGGCCATCGCCTGGCGGCAGGCCGTGTCGATCTCGCGCGCCACGGCCGTCTCGTCGGGGCCGGGCGTGAGCCGCACGTCGAGGAGCGCCCGCGCGCTCGAGGGAATCACGTTCGACTGCTCGACGCCCTGCACCGGTGAGCGCGCGATCGTGGGCGTGACCGTCGGCGGACGAAGGTGCGGGCTTGGACGGCAGAGCTTCCGCAGGCGTCGCTCGAGCGCCGGGACTTCCTGCAGGAGGGCCCCGAGCGCCGTGATCGGATTCACGCCGGCCTCCGGCATCGCACCGTGGGCCATGCGGCCGCGGATCGCGATCCGCGCCCACACCACGCCGCGCTGCTCGAGGCACAGCTCGTTCTGCTCAGGCTCGCAGATGATCGCCGCGTCGAGCTCGCGGCCGATCGGCGTCGCGCACAGGTGCTTGACGCCGATCATGTCGCCTTCTTCGTCGACCAGCGCGCCGACCACGAGACGCCCGTTCAGCGATGCGCCGCTGCGCTTGATGGCGGTCGCCGCGACCATCGCGGCCGCGAGGCCGCTTTTCATGTCGGCGGCGCCGCGACCGTAGATCCGCCCCTCGACGAGATCGGCGGCGAACGGCGGATGCGTCCACTCGGCGGGATTGCCCTCCGTCACGACGTCCGTGTGGCCTTCGAGGAGCAAACTCTTGCCGCCGCCCTTCTCTCCGAGCCAGGCGATGACGTTCGGGCGCCCCGGCGCGACGTCCTGGATCTCCAGGTCGAACCCCTGCTTGGTGAGCCAGGCTTCCACATGGCGCGCCACGGCGGCCTCGGTGGCGCTGGCGTCGCCCGGACGGACCACGCTGGATATCCGGATAAGCGCTCGGGTGAGGTCGATCAGCTCAGCTTCGTCGAGACACGCCAGCGCCGCTTTGACGGTCGTGGCGCCCGCGCGGGCCACCGAGAACTACTCGTGAGGAAAGGACAGGATGACTGCGTCGAGCCGGATGACGCGATACTCCTCGCCCGCGATGTAGAAATAGTGCCCCTCGACCTCCTCGGCCGACTCCTCGAAGGCCACGACCGCTTTCAGGTCCGGCATTTCCCGGAACGCATTGGCGCCTTCGTCGAAGCCGTCGCCACGCGCGGTCACTTCGCCGTAGCGGATCGGCGAGCCCTTCGGGCAGTGCACGCGTACGTCGGCGGGGCCCTCTGCCATCAGACGCACCAGGAGGTTGATTCCGTAAACCTGGATCGGGATGGGCGGGGTCATGGGCCGATCATACCACGCGCGATTTCATCGCTCGGGTCGGAGACGCCGCGCAAACTACGCGCGTCCTTCCTCGGTGGTCTCGCTCGTCGTGAGCTGTCGCGGATACTCCGGTGCGTCCGGTTGCCGCGGCGCTTGCTCGACGGGGATGAGCGGCGCGATCTCGTCGCCGGTCGCGGCGCCGAGGTCGCGGAAGCGCCGCGCCGAGGGCAACACGCGCGTCTCCATCGAGCCGACGAAGGCGTTGTACGCGTTGACGGCGCGGCCGAGCGCCCCGCCGACCGAGTCGAAGTGGCCGGCCAGGGTGCGCAGCCGATCGTAGAGCTCGCTACCGAGCTTGCGAATCCCCTCGGCGTTGGTCGCGACTTGCTCCTGCCGCCAGCCGTAGGCGACGGCGTGCAGCAGTGCGACGAGTGTCGTCGGGGTCGCGACGACGACGCGCCGGTTCATGCCGTCCTCGATGAGCGCGGGATCGGCCTGGGCCGCCGCGCTGACGAACGACTCTCCGGGGATGAACATGACCACGAGCTCCGGCGTGGTCGTGAACTGCTCCCAGTACGCCTTCGCCGCGAGCGCGCCCATGTGATCGCGGACCTGGCGGGCGTGGCGCACCATGGCGCCGCGCCGCTCGTCGTCACTCGCGGTGGACGTCGCCTCCAGATACGCGGCGAGCGGGACCTTCGCATCGACGACGATCGTGCGCCCGCCCGGGAGGTTCACCACCATGTCGGGTCGCAGGCGCCCCCCGTCGGTCTCGATCGTCACCTGCTCGACGTAATCACAGTGCTCGGTCATGCCCGCGAGCTCGACGACGCGGTGCAGGGTCACCTCGCCCCAGCGTCCGCGGACCTGAGGCGAGCGGAGCGCGTTCACGAGATTGCCGGTCTCTCCCTGGAGCCGCTCGCTCAGACGCGCCAGCCGCTCGACCTCGGTCTTCAGGCTGCCGTACGCCTGGTCGCGCGCCTGCTCGAGGCCGCGGATCCCGCCCTCGTAGCGCTCGAGCGCGCTCCGCAGCGGGGTGAGGCTCGCGTCGATCTCCTTCTGGCGCTGGCCCAGCCGCTCCTCGGCGAGCTTCAGGAACTCGCTGTTGCTCGCGCGCAGCGCCTGGTGGCTCAGCGCCTCGAACGTCTCCTTGAGGTTCACCCGCGCCTCGTCGAAGACGCGCCGCTGCTCGTCGAGGCTCTTGCGCGCCTCGTCCAGGCGCGCGTCGGAGTCGGCGCGCTGGCTCCGCTCGGCCGCCACCTCACGTCGCACGCTCTCGACCTCCGAGCCCTTCTCCGTGAGCTGGCGACGCAGCTCGTCGCCGCGCGCTTCCAGCTCGGCGATCCGGACGTCGCGGGTCCGACGCTCGGCGTGGCCGCGCGAGGAGAAATGGGTCCACAGGGCGAGCCACGCCACCCCGGCGCCGAGGGCCAGCGCGATGACGACGAGGGCCGCCTCAAGCACGCGCGGCTCTCCCTCGCCAGTGACGGCAGACGGTCTTGAAGCCGCAGGGCCCGCAGACCTTCGCGTCACGCCGATCGAGGCAGTCGCCCGACATCCGCTTGTGGCAGAGGGCGAAGTCGAACTTCACGGGATCGGCGGCGTCGACCAGCCCGAGCCGCCGCGTGATCTCCTCGGCCATCCGCCAGTTGCGCGAGCGCCGCCGCGTGAGGCCGATCGAGCGGCTGATGTTCTCCACGTGGGTGTCGACCGGCATCAGCAGGCGCGACGGCGAGACCGACGTCCACAGACCGAAGTCCGGTGACTCGCGGCGGACCATCCAGCGCAGGAACAGGTGCAACCGCTTGCACGGGCCGCCGAGCGACGGCAGCGGGAAGAGATGGCGGTAGCCGCGCGAGATCCGCCCGCGCGGAAAGACCTCGCGCAGGTCGGCTTCGAGGAAGGCGCGGGCGAATCGCTCGAGGGCCGGGCGGATCGGGCCGGCGGCCTCGGTGTCGCCGGCCAGGAAACACTTCTCGAGGGTGCCGAAGCGGGCGAGGAGATCACGGGCGGCGACGGAGAAGGCGACGAGGTCGCGCGGCCGATTGAAGCGGTACCAGAAGTCGTCGAAGGCGCCGGCATCGCGCCGCGGATCGAACCCGGCGACGAACGCGGCGGGGGACGGCCCCATGCGCGCCAGGATGCCCTCGAGCTGGCCGCTGAACAGCTCGACCCGGCCGTACGCGAGGCAGGCGGTGAGCAGGCCGACGAGCTCGCGATCGCGCGGGGCCGCGTAGCGAAGGGGGAATCGGATGGCGTCGAGCTCGACACGAGCGCCGTAGTCGAACTCACGATAGAGCCGCTCGAGCGGCTGCCGCAGACGCTGCGCTGCCGTCATTCGAGTGCCTGGCGGCATGATACCATGCGCGATCATGGAGGTCGGCGTCGTCGGGCTCGGCGCGATCGGCCGGCCACTGTGCCGCGCGCTCGATGACGGCATTGCGGGCCTCCACCTCGCCGGCGCCACCGCACGCGATCGCGAGAAAGCCGAGCGTTTTCTCAAGAGCCTCGGCTCCCCCGCGCCCTTCCTGTCGCTCGACGAGCTCATTCGCGCGTCCGACCTCGTGATCGAGGCATCGACGCAGGCGCACCTGCGCGACGAGATCGCGCCCCGGACGCTCGGCGCCGGCAAGGACCTCGTCGTGCTTTCGTGCGGCGGGCTCATCGGCCGTCAGGACTGGATCGACCTCGCCGCGGCCAACCGCTGCCGAATCTACGTCCCCTCGGCCGCGATCGCCGGGCTCGACGGCGTCAAGGGCGCGAAGGTCGGCGCGATCGACTCGGTCACGATGGAGACGCGCAAGCCGCCGCGCGGCCTCGCCGGCGCGCCATGGATCGAGTCACAAAAGATCGATCTCGATTCGATCACGCGGGAGACGCTGATCTTCGAGGGCTCGGCCACCGAGGCGTGCCGCGCCTTCCCGGCGAACGTCAACGTGGTGGCCGCTCTCTCCCTGGCCGGCATCGGGCCCGAGAAGACGCGTATCCGCATTTTCGCGTCGCCGGAGCAGGCGCTGAACCGCCATCGGATCATCGTGCAGGGAGAATTCGGGCGGCTGACGATCGAGATCGAGAACGTTCCATCGGAGAATCCTCGAACCGGAAAGCTGTCCTACCTGTCGACGATCGCGTTCCTGCGAGACCTCTCCGCGACCCTCCGCGTCGGGACCTGACGCGAAGCTAGTCGCGGCTGGTCGGCTCGGCCTGGTGCCGGTCGAGGACCTTCGCCATCGCGCGGCCCTTGTCCGGATGCTCGTCCTTCGTGATTCCGTAGGCGTCGCGGCCCTCGTGGTCTTCGGGCAAGTATTCGGTGATCGGCAGCCCGTCAGACCTGACGAACAGCAGGCAGTGGCAGTACTTGTACTTCTGCATCTCGTCGCAGGCGCAGATCCAGCGGCGCTGCTTGGCCTCGGCGGCCGGATCCGGATAGAAGTTGCACGGGCAGAGCGGCTTGCCGACCTGCTCGATGTGCCGGGCGAGCCCGGTCACCACGGTCTCGGTCACGGCCCGGTCGGGATGGAGCGACGTGCCCGACTTCTCGGCGTACTTGCGCGCGTATGCCCACATCTTGTCGACGTTGGCGGCCGAGGGCTCTTGCATGCGGTCTCCCCGACTACGACGCGCCCAGCGCCGCGTCGATCGCTTTCGGATTGAAGCCGGTCAGGCGCTTGTCGCCGATGATGATGACCGGCAGCGATAGCAAGCCGAGCGCCATCAGCTCCTCGCGCGCCTTCGGGTCCTTCCCGACGTTGCGCTCGGTGAACGCGATGCCCTTTTGCGATAGAT
This sequence comes from uncultured bacterium, assembly GCA_964450175.1. Classification (GTDB taxonomy): domain Bacteria; phylum Methylomirabilota; class Methylomirabilia; order Rokubacteriales; family CSP1-6; genus AR31. Next base: position 10,371 of record CAYVHH010000259.1, read on the forward strand.
ACTCCATCGCTTTGTGGCAGGGCCCTCAGCCGACGTTGCTGTAGACAGTGACCGGGACGGCCATCTGCTCGTTCCTCCCTGATCTAACGTTCGCCGCGCGAAGCATGATAGCGCACCTAGCGGGCTTCCGTGGCCTCGAGGTAGCGCTCGGCCTCGAGCGCGGCCATGCAGCCGGTGGCGGCCGCCGTCACCGCCTGGCGGTACGTGAAGTCCTGCACGTCCCCGGCGGCGAACACACCCGGTACGCTCGTCTCGGTGCTCCCCGGCTTGACCTTGATGTAGTCGTTCGGCAGTAGCTCGACCTGGCCGCGGAAGATCTGCGTGTTGGGCTGGTGGCCGATGGCCACGAAGAGCCCGTCGACCGCCTTCTCCTGCTGGGCGCCGGTCTTCACGTTCTTGAGGCGGACGCCGGTCACCTTGCCGGCATCGACGCCGAGGACGTCCTCGACCACCGTGTCCAGGATGAGCTCGATCTTCGGGTTCTTCTGCGCGCGGTCCTGCATGATCTTCGAGGCGCGGAGCGTGTCGCGCCGGTGCACGACATCGACATGGCGGCCGAGACGCGCGAGGTACAGCGCTTCCTCCAGCGCCGAGTCCCCGCCCCCGACGACCATGATGTTCTGGTCCTTGAAGAAGAAGCGGTCGCAGGTGGCGCAGGTG
>CAYVHH010000260.1:0-4126 GCA_964450175.1 uncultured bacterium
GCCAGCCATCGACGATGGTCTCGGCCGTCCGCTTCGGATCGCGGTAATAGCCCATGAAGACATGGGGCCCCTTGAGCAGGATCTCGCCTTGGGGCGAGATCCTGACCTCGGTATCGGGCCGCGCGATGCCGACGGTGCCGAGCTTGATGTGGTCGCCGGGCATGCCGGTGGCGAGCCCGCAATTCTCGGTCTGGCCGTAGACCTCGCGCATGTCGATGCCGAGCGCCATGTACCACTTGATGAGGTCGGGCGCGATCGGCGCGGCGCCGGTCGCGGTGCCTCGGGCGCGGTGCAGGCCCATCGAGCGCTTGACGTTGTCGAGCACGAAGAAATCGGCGAGGCGGAACAGCGCGCGAAGACCGGCCCCGGGCCGACGGCCGGCGACGCGGTGCTCGGCCAGGCGCGCGCCGACGGAGAGTGCCCAGTGGTAGGCGAGCCGTCCCGGGCTCGTGGCATCCCGCATCCGGAGGGCGACCGCCGAGTAGAGCTTCTCCCAGATCCGCGGGACCGCGAAGAAGAGCGCGGGAGCGACTTCGCGGAGGTTGTCCGGCACGGTGTCGATGCTCTCGGCGAAGTTGACGGTGGCGCCGGTCCGGAGCGGATTGAACACGGTGACCGTGCGCTCCGCGATGTGGCAGAGCGGGAGGAACGAAAGCTGCTGGTCGCCTTCCCGGAGCTCGGCGACGTAGTCCGAGTAGTCGATCTGGAACAGGATGTTGCGGTGGCTCAGCATGGCCCCTTTGGGCGGTCCCGTCGTGCCCGACGTGTAGACGAGGATCGCCAGATCGTCGGGCCGAGCGAGCTCGACCAGGCGCTCGAAGGCTCCGGGATTCTCCGCCTCGTGGCGCAGACCCAGCTCGAGCAGCTCGTCGAACGACATCACCTGCTCGTCCTTGAAGGCGTGGAGCCCCTCGGTGTCGAACACGATGATCTTCACGAGCTGGGGGCAGTCGCCGCGGACCTCGAGGATCTTGTCGAGCTGCTCCTCGTCGGCGGCGAAGAAGAAGCGGGTGCCGCTGTCGTTCACGATGTACGCGACCTGCCGCGCCGAGTCCGTCGTGTAGATGCCGTTGGTGACGCCGCCGACCGACAGGGTGCCGAGGTCGGTGTAGAGCCACTCCGGACAATTGTCGGCCATGATCGAGACCACGTCGCGGGGGCGCAGACCGAGCGCGACCAGCCCGAGCCCGACGTGCTTCGCCCGCTCGCCGTACTCGTGCCAGCTGACGGCCCGCCACACGCCCAGCTGTTTCTCGCGCATGGCCACCCGGGCCCCGCGCTCGCGTACGACGTGGCGAAAGAGCTTCGGTAGGGTGTCCTGGCCGAAGACCGTGGTCGCAGTGCCGGTCGTCACCGCCATGTCTTCTTCCTCTTCCAGCGCCGCGTACCGCGGACGCCCGACTCCTTCATCCCGAGGTAGAACTCCTTGATGTCCTCTTTCTCGAGGAGCCGCGCGCACGTGTCCTCCATCACGATGCGGCCGACCTCGAGCACGTAGCCGTAGTCGGCGAGGTGGAGCGCCATGTTGGCGTTCTGCTCCACCAGGAGGACGGTCACGCCGCGCTCCCGGTTGATCCGCGCGATGATCTCGAAGATCTCCTTGACCAGCCGCGGCGAGAGGCCGAGCGACGGCTCATCGAGCAGCATCATCCGCGGCCGCGTCATCAAGGCCCGGCTGATCGCGAGCATTTGCTGCTCGCCGCCGGAGAGCGAGCCCGCGCGCTGCTCGGCCCGCGACCGGAGCACGGGGAAGTACGAATAGACCAGCTCCAGATCGTCGGCGACCCCGCCGGCATCTCGCCGCGTGAACGCGCCCATCATCAGGTTTTCACGGACCGAGAGGAACGGGAACACTTCGCGCCCCTCCGGCACGTGGCTGATGCCGAGCCGCGTGACCTTGTCGGGATCCATGCCCTGGATCTCGCGGCCCGCGAACGTCACCGTGCCCTTCTGGGGATCCATCACGCCGGAGACCGTCTTGAGGATCGTGCTCTTGCCGGCGCCGTTGGCGCCCAGGATCGTGACCACCGAGCGCTCCGGCACCGCGAAGCTGACGCCGCGGATGGCCATGATCGGACCGTAGTAGGTCTCGAGGTTCGCGACCGCCAGCAGCGCCTCGGCCATTCGTCAGCCGCCCAGGTACGCTTTGATGACGTCGGGATGCTCCTGCACCTCGCGCGCGGTGCCCAGCGCGATCGGCCGCCCGTAGTTCACCGCGAGGACCCGATCCGACACGGAGCTGACGAGGCTCATGTCGTGCTCGACCATCAGCACGGTGACTCCCAGGATCGTCCGGATATCCTGGATCCAGAACGCCATGTCCTCGGTCTCCTCGACGCTCAGCCCCGACGAGGGCTCGTCCAGGAGCAGGAGACGCGGACGCGTGCAGAGCGCGCGCGCCACCTCGACGACCTTGCGGACGCCGTAGGCCAGGTTGACGACGAGGCTGTCACGATGGGGCTGCAGGTCCAGGAAGTCGATGACCTTCTCGACCGCTTCCCGGTGCTCGAGCTCGAGCGCGCGCACGCGCGGCAGGAACAGGAGCTCTTCCACGAACCGCGAGCGCGTGTGGGCGTGGCGACCGAGGAGGAGATTCTGGAGCACGGTGGCGTGCTCGAACAGCTCGATGTTCTGAAACGTCCGCGCGATGCCACGGCGGGCGACCTCGTGCGGCGGCACGCGCGTGATGTCCTCACCGTCGAAGACCAGGCGGCCCGCGGTCGGCTCGTAGATGCGCGAAACCAGGTTGAAGATCGTCGTCTTGCCGGCGCCGTTGGGGCCGATGATCGTGAAGACCTCACCCGGCTCGATCTGGAAGCTCACCCCGTCGACGGCCCTGAGACCGCCGAAGTCCATGACGAGGCCGTCCGCGGCGAACAGGCTCACCGCAGGCGCTCCGACCGCATGTACGACTTCTGCCGCCTGAAGGTGGCGCGCTTGTACAGCGGGAAGGTCGAGAAGTAGAGCTGGATCTTCCGCCACCGCCCGTAGATGCCCAGCGGCTCGAACAGGATGAACAGCACGAGAATCAACCCGAAGAGCCCGGGCTCGAGCCCGGGCTTCTTGACGAACTGATCGACCGCCCGGAACGCCGCGCTGCCCGCGTCCTTCCCGAACAGAGCGGCGAGCCCGCTCGCCCAGGCCGGGATCGAGTCGCGGGCCTGCGAGATCGCGACCGGAAGCAGCGCCACGAACACGGCGCCGAAGAGCGCCCCGTGCAGGCTGCCGAGACCGCCGACCACGACCATCAGGAGAAACTGGATCGACAGCAGCACGGTGAAAATGTCCGGCGCCAGAAACCCGATCTTGTGCGCGAACAGCGCGCCAGCGACGCCCATCAGCGCGGCGGAGTAGGCGAAGGCGCTGGTCTTGTAGACGGCGAGGTTCACGCCCATCGACTGCGCCGCGATCTCGCTGTCGCGGATCGCCACCCAGGCTCGGCCCGTGGGCGCGCGCAAGAGGTTGCCGGTCAGCCACAGGCCACCGATCAGGAAGGCCAGGCACAGGAAGTAGAACGCGGCGTCGCCGCCGACGTTGACGCCGAAGACGACCGGCTTGTCTACGGCCTTGCCTCTGAGCCCGCCGGTGACTCGCTCCCATCGCGTCAGCGCTTCCTGGATGATCAGCGCGAAGGCCAGGGTCGCGATCGAAAGATACACGCCGGTCATGCGCAGCGCGGGCAGGCCGACCAGGACGCCGACCCCCGCCGTCACGACGCAGGCGAGGGCGACCCCGACGATCCACGGCAGCCCGAGATCGTGAATGACGTAGACGTGCGTGTAGGCGCCGATCCCGAGGAACGCGGCGTGGCCCAGGCTGACGAGACCGGTGTAGCCCGCGAGCACCATGAGCGACAGCCCGCAGAGCCCGTAGATGAACACGAGGCTCACGTCGACGAGATAGGCGGGAATCAGCAGCGGGAGGACCAGCAAGCCCAGCAGCAGGGCCAGATACCAGTTGCGCTGGACCTCGTCGCGAAAGATTCCGAGATCTTGATCGTAGGTGGTCTTGAAGATGAAGCGCACGCGTCAGACCTTCTTCCGGGTGATCGTGCCGAACATGCCCTGGGGCCGCACCGCGAGCACGATGAGCAGGACGACGTACGCCGCGACGTCCTTGAATCCCT
>CAYVHH010000261.1:0-6109 GCA_964450175.1 uncultured bacterium
GCGCTGGCGGCCCTGCGCGATCTTTCGAGTCCGCGCGCGCTCGTCATCCGCGACGGCACGCCGGTCCGGATTCCCGGCGCGGACGTCGTCCGAGGCGATCTCACCGTCGTCTCCGAAGGCGACCGGGTCCCCGCCGACGTGCGGATCGTGGTGGCGAATGATCTCATGATCGACGAATCGCTCCTCACCGGCGAGTCGCTGCCCATCGAGAAACACGTCGATGCCATGGCCTACGCCGGGACCTTGGTCGTGAAGGGCCAGGGCCGAGGCGTGGTGACCGCTTCGGGCCCCCGCACGGAATTCGGACGGATCGGGCTCTCGCTCCTCGATCTCGACATCGAGAGAACTCAGCTCCAGCGTGAGACGGCGCGCATCGTGCGGGCCGTCGCGACGTTCGGGGGCGGTGCCTGCGTGGCGCTGGCCATCTACTCGGCCGTGGTGCTCGGTAACTGGCTCACCGGCGTGCTGTCGGGCATCACGCTCGCGATGGCCATCCTTCCCGAAGAGTTTCCGCTCGTGCTCACCGTCTTCCTCGCGCTCGGCGCGTGGCGCATCGCCCGCCGTGGCGTGCTCACCCGGCGCATGCCGGCGATCGAGACCCTCGGAGCGGCCACGGTCCTGTGCGTCGACAAGACCGGGACGCTCACCGAGAACCGGATGGCGCTCGTCGATACCATGGCCGCCGGGACGACCGCTCAGCACGTCATTGAAGCGGCCGCTCTGGCCTGCGAGCTCGATCCGTTCGATCCGATGGAGCGCGCGATCATCGCGGCCGCCGGTGCGCCTGGCGAGGCGATCCGCGCCACGTGGGTCCTCGACCGCGACTACCCGCTCACGTCGGAGTTCCTTGCCGTGTGCCACGCCTGGCGAGCGCCCACGGGCGGGCGCCGGGTTGTCATCAAGGGCGCGCCGGAGACGGTGATCCGGCTGTGTCGGCTCGATCCGGCCTCGATGGACCGTGCGCTGGAGGAGGTGCAGCGGGCAACGACGAACGGCTGGCGACTCCTCGCGGTCGCCGAGGCCGCCTGGGACGCGCCGGCGTGGCCGGACGACCCTCGCGTGTACCCCTTCACCTGGCTTGGCTACGTCGCGCTCGCCGATCCGCTGCGCGCCGACGTGCCCGGCGCCATCGCGCAGTGTCGCGCCGCCGGCGTTCGCGTGGTGATGATCACCGGTGACTATCCGGGAACCGCGCTCGCTATCGCGCGGCAGGCGGGGATCTCGACCGAAGGCGGGACGCTGACTGGCGCCGAGATCTCGGCCATGGACGGTCCCGCGCTCGCGGAGGCGGTCAAGCGCGTGAACGTCTTCGCGCGCATCCGGCCGGAGCAGAAGCTACAGCTCATCACCGCGTATAAGACGGGTGGCGAGGTCGTGGCCATGACGGGCGACGGCGTGAACGATGCGCCCGCCCTGAAGGCCGCGAACATCGGGATCGCGATGGGGCGGCGCGGCACGGACGTCGCTCGCGAAGCGGCCGCGCTCGTGCTGGTTGACGACGATTTTCAGTCGATCGTTGCCGCGATCCGGCTCGGCCGGCGAGTCTACGAGAACATTCGGAATGCGATGCGATACCTGCTCGCCGTCCACGTGCCCATCATTGGCCTGTCGTTCTTGCCGCTGCTGCTCGGCTGGCCGGTGCTCTTGTACCCGGTGCACATCGTGTTCCTGGAGTTCGTGATCGATCCCGCCTGCTCGCTCGTCTTCGAAGCTGAACCAAGCGACGACGGCGTCATGCGCCGGGCGCCACGCAATCCGCGCGAGCGACTCTTCAGCTCTCAGATGGTCGGGGTGAGCCTGTTGCTCGGTCTCTCGGTGCTGACGATGGTCTTCTTCGCGTGCTGGTGGTCTGTCGCCCGGGGCTTTTCGAGCGGCGAGATCCGGTCGTTCGGCTTCGCGGCACTCGTGTGGGGGAATCTCACCATGATCCACGCGACCCGATCGCGCGATCGGTTGATCGTTCAGGCCCTCCGCGCCTCCAACACCGTTCTCTGGTGGATCACCGGCGCGACGCTGGCGGCGCTCGCCGTGGCCATCTACGCGCGACCCGTTGCCATCGTGTTTCAGTTTGCGCCGCTCACGCCGCAGCTGCTCGCCGTCTCCGCAGCGGCCGGGGCGGTGGGCGCCCTCTGGTATGAGGTCTACAAGCTGGGACGTCCGCGTCGCTCCGCGTGAGCGGACGCGCGAGGGCCTACGCGTCAGAGCGCCAGATACTGCTGACGGATCGACGCGTTCTCGCGGAACTCACGCGACGTACCCTCGTAGCGGATGTGCCCCTTCTCGAGTACGTAGACGCGATCGGCGAGGTCGAGCGAGAAGTCCACGTTCTGCTCGGCGAGCAAGATCGTCAGCCCGTCGGCCTTGAGCCGGCCGATCTGCTCCTGCAGGTGATCCACCACGAGCGGCGCGAGTCCTTCCGAGGGCTCATCGAGCAGCAGAAGTTCCGGATTCCCCATGAGGGTGCGCGCGATCGTCAGCATCTGCTGCTCGCCGCCGGAGAGGAACCCGCCCGGCCGGTCGCGGAGCTGGCGGAGGGCCGGGAACAGGTCGAACACTCGCTCGGTCGTGAAGCCGTCCGGCCGCGTCCGGCGCTCGGCCACGTCGAGGTTCTCCCAGACGGTCAGATCCGAGAAGATCCGGCGGTCCTCTGGGACGAACCCGATGCCCAGGCCGGCCGCGCGGAACGGCGCTTCTCGCGTGATGTCGCGGCCCTTCCACACGACCCGGCCGCTCGTCGGCGGCGTGAGTCCCATGATCGAGCGCATCGTCGTGGTCTTGCCCACGCCGTTGCGGCCGAGCAGACACACGCACTCGCCGGGCGCCACGCGGAGCGACACGCCGAACAGCACGCGCGACAAGCCGTACGCCGTGTGGATGTCCTCGACCGCGAGGATCGGCTCGGACGGCCGGGCCATCAGTGGCGCTCGCCGAGATAGACGCGGCGCACGCCCTCGTCGCGCCGGACCTCGTCGGGCGTCCCGTTGGCGATCACCCGGCCCTGGTGGAGCACCGTGATGCGCTCGGAGATCGAGAAGACGACCTCCATGTCGTGCTCGGTGAAGAGCAAGGTGAGCCCGCGCTCGCGTGCGATGCGCTCGATGTGCCGGATGGCCTCCCGCGTCTCGGTCGCGGACATGCCGGCGGTCGGTTCGTCGAGCAGCAGGATCTCCGGCTCGAGGGCCAGCGCGAGCCCCAGCTCGAGCTGCTTCTGGCCGCCGTGCGACAGAAAGCCGGCGACCTCGCCCGCCCGATCGACGAGCCCGATCGAGTCGAGCAACGCCAGCGTCTCGGCGCGGTAGAGACGCTCGACCGGGGCCACGAGGTTCCAGCCGCGCCCGCGATGCGAGAGGAACGCGGCCTGGACGTTCTGGAAGACCGTGAGGCGCGGGAAGATGTTGGTCCGCTGGAACGAGCGCCCCACCCCGAGCCGGCACAGATCGTGCGGCGCGATGCCGGTCACGTCTCGGCCGTTGAGCTTCACGTGGCCGCGATCGGGCTGGAGGTGGCCGGTGATCAGGTTGAAGAGCGTCGTCTTGCCGGCGCCGTTGGGGCCGATGATGGCGCCGATGCTGCCGCGGGGCGCGTCGAGACTCACGCCCCCGACGGCCTGGAAGCCGTCGAAGCTCTTGGCGAGGTCGCGCACCTCAAGCACTGCGCATCCGACGGATGAGACGCCCCGAGAGCGCGCCGACGGCGCCGGCGATGCCGCCCGGGAAGCCGAACAGGAGCACGACCAGGACGGTGCCGAGCACGAGCGGCCAGTACTCGGTGTACGAGACGATCTGCTGGTTGAGCAGAATCAGCACGAGGGCGCCGATGCTCGGGCCGAGGAAGGTCCCCATGCCCCCGAGCAAGGTCATGATCAGCACCTCGGACGACTTCGTCCAGTACGCGAAATCCGGGAACACCCCGCGGTTGAAGATGCCGAAAAGGCCGCCGGCGAGCCCGGCGAACGCGCCGGCCAGCACGAAGGCGGCGAGCTCGTAGCGCCGCACGTTGACCCCGATGAACTCGGCGCGCTCGGCGTTCTCGCGGATCGTCGTCAGCATGCGGCCGAACGGCGAGTTGACGATGCGATGGAGCGCCCAGAGGCTCGCCGCCACCAGCACCACCGTGAGGAAATAGAAGTACTCGGCCGTTCGCCAGCTGAGCAGCGGAACGCTCGCGCCCACGCGCTCGAGCCAGCCGAAGTCCGGATAGGGAATCTCCGGCATGCCCTGCTCGCCGCCGGTGAGCTCGTTCCACTTGAAGCAGATCGCCCACACGATCTGGGCGAAGGCGAGGGTGAGCATCGCGAAGTAGATACGCGTGAGCCGCACGCAGAAGAAGCCGAAGACCAGCGCGCACGCCGCGCCGAAGATCCCGGCGGCCGGCCACGCCAGGAAGAATGGCACCGCGAGCTGCTTCATGAGGATGCCGGTGACGTACGCGCCGACGCCGAAGTAGGCGGCGTGGCCGAACGACACGAGCCCGGTGTAGCCGACGAGCAGGTTCAGGCTGGTCGCGAAGAGCGCCCAGATGACGACGTCGTTGGCCAGGAACGTATAGAAGCGCGAGCCGAACGCCGGAACCAGCAGCGCCGCCACGAATACGGCGAGGCCCGCGAGCCCGCGCGGCTTCATCGGAGTGGCCGTCCCAGTAACCCCCACGGGCGGATGATGAGCACCGCCGCCATGAGGGCGAACACCGCGAAGATCGAGAAGCGGGGGAAGAAGAGAATTCCGAACGAGAGCACCTGTCCGTAGACGACCGCGCCGAGAAACGTGCCCCAGAGCGATCCGAGCCCGCCGATCACGACCACCACGAACGCCTCGACGATGACCTCGGTGTCCATCCCCGGCGTGGTGGCCCGCATCGGACTGATCAAGGCACCGCCGAGGCCGCCCAGGAACGACGCCAGCATGAAGACCCCCGTGTACAGCGCCGTGACGTTGACGCCGAGCGCGCCGAGCGTCTCGCGGTCGAGCGCGGCGGCCCGGATGAAGCGGCCGGCCCGCGTACGCTGCAGCACGAACCAGAACGCGAGCGCGATGCTGGGGCCGAGCACGATGATGAACAGGTTGTACTGGGGAATGGTCGTGCCGAAGAGCGAGAACGAGCCGGCGAGCTCCGGCGGCCGGCTCACCGATTTCTGCTGCGTGCCCCAGACGATCTTCGCCGCATCGCTGAGGATCAGGCCGAGCGCATAGGTGAAGAGGAGCTGGTAGAGCTCCTCCTTGCCGTAGAGGTGCCGGAAGAGCACGCGCTCGACGACGCCGCCCAGCAGCGCGATGCCGAGGGCCGCGCCGAGGGCGGCGATCCAGAAGCGACCCGGGCCCGGCCCGAGCCACAGCATCGACTGGTACGCGAGATACGCGCCCAGCATGTAGAAGGTGCCGTGCGCGAAATTGAGCACGCGCAGCACCCCGAAGATCAGCGACAGGCCCGACGCGATCAGGAACAGGAACATCGCGGCCGTGAGGCCGCTCAGACTCTGCGCGAAGACAAACGACGCGTCGGGCACTACCTAGTCCATGAACTTCGACGGATCGACGTACGTCACCGGCTTCATGATTGCGAACGGATACTTGGGATCTTTGACCGTCTTGCCGTAGAGCTGACCGCGGTTGGCCTGGTGATCCTTCTCGCGGATCGTCAGCGGCCCGACGGGCGTCTCGACCGTCAGCCCGAGCAGCGCCTTGGCGACCTTGTCGGAATCCGCGCTGCCGGCCTTCTTGATGGCTTCGGCCAGGAACTGCATACCGATGTAGCCCTGGACCGCCCACGACGACGGATACTCGTCCTTCAAGTATTTCGACAGCCGCGCCGTGTAGTCGCGATGCGCCGGCGTCTCGCCCCAATAGAACGCGTCGTAGGAGTTGCCCCAGATCCCGGTCGGGTAGTCGGCGCCCATCGACTTCGTCGTCTCCGGGGTGGCCGCCTCGCCGACGCCGATGAAGTTATACTTGATCGCGTCGAAGACGCCGAGAGCTTTGGCCTGCTTCGAGTACGTCACGAAGAACCCGCCCCAGATCGACGAGAAGATCGCCTCGGGTTTCTTGGCCATCTGCGCGTTGATGAACGGGTTGTAGTCCTGCTCGCCGAGCTTCGGCCACTGCTGGTCCACGAT
>CAYVHH010000262.1:0-6808 GCA_964450175.1 uncultured bacterium
GAGATCTACGAGCACATCGTCTACGACGGCCTCGGCCACACGCCGATCGCTACCTTGCCCGGCATGGCCGAGCGCACGATCACGATCTCCGGCATCTCGAAGTCGTACTCGGTGACGGGCTGGCGGGTCGGCTACGCGATCGCACCGGCCGAGCTGGCGATCGGCATCCGACGCGCCCACGACTTCGTCACCGTCGGCGCGCCGCACCCACTGCAGGAGGCCGCGGTCACGGCCCTCAGGCTGCCCGATTCCTACTATGTCCGCCTTCGTGAGGGCTACCAGGCGCGCCGCGACCTCCTCTGGGGCTACATCGAGAAGGCGGGATTCGTGGCGTGGAAGCCGCGGGGCGCCTACTACATCCTGACGGACGTCGCCCACTTCATGAAGCGGTACGACGTCCCCGACGACACCGCGTTCGCGATGTGGCTCATCAAGAACGTCGGGGTCGCCACCGTGCCGGGCTCGTCCTTCTATGCCCACCCCGAGCTCGGCCGCACCAAGATCCGGTTCTGCTTCCCGAAGACGGACGACATGCTTCGGGATGCGGGAGAGCGCCTCCTCAAGCTCGGCTCGTGACCCCGCGCGACGCGATACGCGCCATCTGGGACGCGGCGCTGGCGGCGGGTGACGTGACGCCGCTGGTGCGAGCCCACCTTCGCCTCGATCGCCCGTACGCTCGCGTCTTCCTCCTCGGCGCCGGCAAGGCCAGCGGCGCCATGGCGGCGGCGGCCGAGGAGATCGTCGGCGATCGGGTCGCGGGCGGCTTCGTCGTCGTCAAGGACGGCTACGCCGCGCGGCTGCGGCGCGTCGAGACCGCCGAAGCGGGCCATCCGGTGCCCGACACGCGCGGGCTCGCGGCCTCGGCTCGGCTCCTCGAAGTCGCGCGAGGCGCGCGCGAGAACGACCTGGTCCTGTTCCTCGTCTCGGGCGGCGGCTCCGCGCTGACGCCGGCACCGGCGCCGCCGATCACGCTCGGCGAGAAACAGGAGCTCACGCGCCTGCTCCTGGCGTCCGGTGCGACCATCGGCGAGCTCAACGCCGTGCGCAAGCATCTATCGCTCTTCAAGGGCGGCCAGCTCGCCCGCGCCGCCTGGCCGGCCACGGTGCGCACGCTCGCCCTCTCGGACGTGATCGGCGACCCGCTCGACGTGATCGCCTCCGGACCGACGGCGCCCGACCCGACCACGTTCGCCGATGCGCTCGAGGTGCTCGCGCGGCGCGGCGTCTCGGCGCGCGTGCCGAGCGCGATCGTGCGGCGGCTCGAGGCCGGCCGGTCGGGTGAGATCGCGGAGACGCCGAAGCCGCATGACCCGCTCTTCGACCGTGTCGAGAACGTCGTCATCGGCAACAACGCGCTCGTCACCGATGCGGCGGTCGCGACGGCGCGGCGTCTGGGCTTTCGGACCGACTTCATGACGCGCGAGCTTCAGGGCGAGGCCCGCGACGTCGCGCGCGATTTCGTCGCGCGCGCGCGCGGGCTCGCGCCGCCCGCGTGTCTCGTCGCCGGCGGCGAGACGACCGTGACCGTCCGGGGACAGGGAAAGGGCGGGCGCTGCCAGGAGTTCGCCCTCGCCGCGGCGCTCGAGCTCCGGCCGTCGGAGCGGATCACGATCCTGGCCGCCGGCACCGACGGGACCGACGGCCCGACCGACGCGACGGGCGCGATCGTCGATGCCGGCAGCGTCGAGCGCGGCGCCGCCGCCGGCGCGAACGCCCTGCGCGCGCTGAGCGACAATGACGCCTATGCGTTTCTGCGGGCGAGCGGCGACCTGGTGGTGTCCGGCCCGACCCGGACGAACCTGCTCGATCTGTATCTGGCGGTGAGCGCGTGAGCGCCGATCCCATCCTCTTCAGGGACCTCGCCTACGTCTTCGTCGCCGCGATCCTCGGCGGATCGCTGGCCTGGTTCGCGCGCCAGCCGCTGATTCTCGGCTACGTCGTCGGGGGGCTCCTCATCAGCCCGTTGACACCGGGGCCGGCCGTCTCCGACGTCCACACGTTCGAGCTCTTCGCGGAGATCGGCGTCGTGCTGCTCATGTTCTCGCTCGGCATCGAGTTCTCGCTCAAGGACCTGATGGGCGTGAAGTGGATCGCGCTCGTCGGCGGGCCGATCGGCATCGTCCTGTCGACGGCCATGGGCGTCGTCGTCGGCAGCCTGCTCGGCTGGAGCCCGGTCGCGGGCGCGGTCATCGGCATGGTCGTTTCGCCCGCCAGCACGATGGTGCTGGCGCGATTGCTCCTGGATCGCGGCGAGCTCCACAGCCGCCACGGCCGGATCATGATCGGGATCACGCTCGTCGAGGACCTGGCGGCGGTCGTCCTGATCATCCTGATCCCGGCGCTCGGGACCTTGCAGGGTGACCGGGTCCTGGCGGTCGCCAAGGCACTGCTGACGTCGGCGGCGATCCTGGTGCCGTTCTTCTATCTCGCCTCGCGCATCCTGCCGCAAGTGCTGGCGCGCGTGGCGCGGACGCGGAACGAGGAGCTCTTTCTGCTGGTGACGCTCGCCGTCGGTCTGGGCGCCGCCGCGGTCACGCAGGCGGTCGGTCTGTCGCTGGCGCTCGGGGCGTTCCTGGCCGGGCTTCTCATCAACCAGTCCGACTACGCCCACGAGATGCTCGCGCGCATGCTGTCGCTTCGCGACGCGTTCGTCGCGCTCTTCTTCGTGACGGTCGGCGTCCTCATCGATCTGCGCGCGGTGGTCGACAACCTCCCGCTGCTCGGTGTGCTGGTCGGGCTGGTGGTGGTCGGCCAGTGGGCGATCTGGACGGTGGTGAGCCTGATCTTCCGGGAGCCGCTGTCGACCGCGCTGCTGGTGGGCGTCGGCCTGGCTCAGATCGGAGAGTTCTCGTTCATCCTGGTGCAGGTGGCCCGCCAGGCCGGCCACGTCGGCGCGGACGTCTACAGCGCCACCCTGGCCGCCTCGCTGGTGACGATCTTGATCAACGCGGCACTCGTCCGTCTGGTCCCGCGCTGGATCGGTCCGGCGCGGCTGGACGGGCGGCGGGCGCCGGCACTCGGACTGCCGTCGGTAGGAGCGATCGAGGGCCACGTCGTCCTGTGCGGCTTCGGGCGCGTGGGCAGCGCGATCGGTGAGGCGCTCGAAACGTTCGGGGTGCCCTACATCGCGATCGAGACCGATCCGGACATCGTGAAGAGCCTGCGCGCCCGCAACGTCCCTGCCGTGTTCGGCAACGCCGCGCAGCGGGTCATCCTGGCAGCCGCTCAGGCCCATCAGGCCGCGCTCGTGATCCTGGCGATCCCGGAAAACGATCGCGCCCGGCAGGCCGTGCGCCGCATTCGCGCCTTCAACCCGACCGTCCAGATCCTGGCGCGCGTGCACGATCTCGCCTGGCGCGCCCGCCTCCTCGAGGCCGGCGCCGCCGAGGTGATCCAGCCGGAAGAGGAGGCGGCGTCGACCCTGATCCGTCACGCTCTCGAGCGGCTCTCGCTTCCGCGCGACCGCGTGCTCGCGTATCTCAACCGCTATCGCGGCACGACGGAGCGCGCCAAGGCCGAGGAGGCTGGAACGGGACTGCCGCAGCTCCGTGAGATCGGTCTCCGTGGCGGCCACCTCATGGGCCAGTCGCTCGGCGAAGCGCGTATGCGGGAGCGCTTCGGGGTCACCGTCGTCAGCGTGACTCGCGCGACCGGTGAGGTCGTCGCCGATCCGACGGCCGACACGGTGCTGCGGCGAGGCGACCGGCTCAGGCTGTTCGGGCTCCCGCACCAGATCGATTCACTCCTGTCCGGGTCGGACGTGCTCATCGAATGAGCGAGGTGGTCTAAGCGGCTGAAAAGCCGCTCGCGCGACCTCGCCACGCACACGGTTATCCACGCCTCGGGCACAGTTTTGGTGGACAACGTGCGCGCAGCCGGGGCAAAAGCTCCGCCGCAGTGGCCGTGATATCCTCCACTTCATGTCGCGCGTCAACCTCGTCGGGCTCTTGCCTTCCGAGCTCGAAGACCTCGCCGTCGAGCTCGGCGCCTCGCGCTATCGCGGCCGCCAGCTCGCGACCTGGATGTATCGCAAGTCGGTCTTCGATCTGGACGCCATGAGCGACCTGCCGAAAGACTTTCGCCAGGCGCTCGCCGAGCGGGCCGTGGTCGAGGTGGCCGAGCCCGAGCGCGAGATGCCGTCGGCGGACGGCAGCCGCAAGCTGGTCTACGTGCTGGACGGCGGAAGCCGGATCAGCTCGGTGCTGATGCCCGACGAGGAGCGGATCACCTTGTGCGTGTCGACGCAGGTCGGCTGCGGCTTCGCGTGCGGCTTTTGCCTGACGGGCGTGATGGGGCTCGAGCGCAACCTGACTTCGGGCGAGATCGTCGGCCAGGTCCTCGCGGCCAACCGTCTGCTCGAGGAAGGCCGGCGCGCCACGCACATCGTCTTCATGGGCATGGGCGAGCCGCTCGCGAACTACGCGGCGCTGGTCAAGGCGATCAAGATCCTGACCGACCTCAAGCTCGGCCTCGGCTACTCGCCGCGTCGGATCACGGTGTCGACCGTCGGGCTCGTTCCCGGGATCGACAAGCTCGGTCGCGAGGATCTGAAAGTGAATCTGGCGATCTCGCTCCACGCGACGACCGACGATGTCCGCGCGCGGCTCATGCCGGTGAACCGGTCCTTCGATCTCGCCGCGCTGATGGGCGCCGTGAAGCGTTACCCCCTGGCCTCCCGCCAGCGCGTGTTCTTCGAGTACGTCATGCTCGAGGACGTCAACGATACGGTCGACGACGCGCAGCGCCTGGTGCGGCTCCTGCGCGGCGTGAAGGCCAAGGTCAACCTGATCCCGTTCAACGACTGGGAGGGCGCGCGGTTCCGGCGGCCGCCCCTCGCCCGGATCCTCGCGTTCCAGTCGGTCCTGCTGGACGCCGGCGTCACGACGACGGTGCGGTGGAGCAAGGGCGAGGACATCGGAGCCGCCTGCGGTCAGCTCCGGGAGCCGTCGGCGGTGGCGACCGCGGGTGCCAGCTGAGTTGAACGCAGTCCGGACCGTCTCGTTCGCGACCCTCGGTTGCCGGCTCAACCAGGTCGACACGCAGCAGATCCAGACCATGCTCGAAGCGCGCGGGTTCCGCACCGTCGGCTTCGACGAGCCCGCGGACGTGGTCGTCGTCAACACGTGCACGGTCACGGCGCGTGCCGAGCTTTCCGACCGTCAGACCATCCGCCGCGCCGCACGGGTGAGTCCGCGGGCGAAGCTGGTCGTGACCGGCTGCTGGGCGCAAACGAGCCCGGGAGCGGTCGCCGGGATGGCGGACGTCGATCTCGTGGTCGGCAACGCGGACAAGCATCGCCTGCCCGAGCTGCTCGACCGGGTCGGTGCCGAGCGGGTGCACGTCTCGGACATCGGGGAGGTGCGGGCGCTCGAGGTGACGCCGGCGGCGCGGCTCGGCGGTCGGTCGCGCGCGTTCCTGAAGGTTCAGGACGGCTGTCAGCATCGCTGCGCGTTCTGCGTGGTCCCGCTGGCGCGCGGCGCCAGTCGCAGCCTCGAGCTCACGCTCGTCCTGGATCAGGCCCGCCAGCTCGTGGAGGCCGGACACCCGGAGATCGTGCTGACCGGCGTGGACCTCGGCCACTACGGAGCCGATCTCGTGCCGCGAACGAGCCTGGCGGCGCTGGTCCGATCGCTCGGCGAGATCCCCGGCCTGCGCTGGGTGCGATTGTCGTCCCTGCTCCCGGCGTATTTCACGCCGGAGCTGCTGGAGATCGCGACGGCGTCGCCGGTCGTGGCGCCTCACTTCCACATCCCCCTGCAGAGCGGGAGTGATCGGGTGTTGAAGGCGATGCGCCGTCCGTACAACACGCAGATGTATCGAGCGCTGGTCGAGCGCCTGGCCGCCGCGCGTCCGCGGCTCGGGCTCGGCGCCGACGTCATCGCGGGCTTTCCAGGCGAGACCGACGCGGACTTTGCCGACACGGTCGCCTACGTCCGCGACTTGCCGTTCTCGTACCTGCACGTCTTTCCCTACTCGGCGCGTGCGGGCACCGAGGCGACCGGGCTCGCGGGGCAGCTGGATTCGCGCGTGACGACACGCCGCAGCGCCATCCTCAGAGACATCGGGCGCGCCAAGAGCGACGAGTTCCGGCGCGGGCTGATCGGTCACGTCGAGGACGTCCTGGTGCTCGAGACCCCGGACCGCGCGAGCGGCGGGCTCGTGGGGCTGACCGGCAACTTCGTCGAAGCCGTCTTCGCCGGTCCGCCGCGGCTCGCGCGGACGCTCGCCACGATTCGCATCACGGGCGTTCAGGACGATCGGACGATCGGCGAGCTGGCCGCGGATGGGGCGAGCGATCGATGAAGGCGAGCGAGCCCGCGATCGGCGTCATCGGCGGTAGCGGTCTCTACGAGCTCGAGGGGTTGACCGACGTCAAGTGGCAGAAGGTCCGGACGCCGTTCGGCGCGCCGTCCGACGCGTACTGTGTCGGCCGGTTTGCCGACAAGCGGGTGATCTTCCTGCCGCGCCACGGCCGCGGCCATCGGGTGACGCCGAGCGAGCTGAACTTCCGCGCCAATATTTATGCCATGAAGCTGCTCGGTGTCGAGCGCATCATCTCCGTTAGTGCTGTTGGTTCCCTCCAGGAAAACCTGCGCCCGGGCGAGTTTCTCATTGTCGATCAGTTTTTCGACCGCACGAAAGGACGCATCTCCACCTTCTTCGGCAACGGCATCGTCGCTCACGTCACTTTCGACAAACCCACCTGCGGCCAGCTTTCCGGTATTCTTGCTGACGCGTGTGTCTCATCTGCGGTTCCCGTCCACCGTAAGGGCACTTACATCTGCATGGAAGGTCCGCAATTCTCCAC
>CAYVHH010000263.1:0-8457 GCA_964450175.1 uncultured bacterium
CAGCTCAGGCGAGGATGATGCGGACGTGATGTGTCTTCCCATCATCGACGAGCCGGATGCTGAGATCACCGGCCAGGGGAACGCCTTCGACCTCGACTGACGACACCCCACGCGAGACGCCTCGAGGGTTCTCGACGACGAGGTCGTACCGTGCGGAGCGATAGCGGAACACCAGCTCGAAACCGCGCCACGCCCGCGGGATACACGGGTCGATCACGAGCCGCGCGCCGCGGAGTCGGAACCCGAGAATCGACTCGAGCCCGGCCCGATACATCCACCCCGCCGATCCCGTGTACCACGTCCAGCCCCCACGGCCCACGTGCGGCGCCTCGGTGTAGACGTCCGCCGCGATGACGTACGGCTCGACCTTGTAGCGCTGGACAGCCGCCGCGGTGCTGGCGTGGTTGATCGGATTCAACATCGCGAACAGCTCGGCGGCCTTGTCCCCGTCACCGAGGGCCGCGAAGGCGATCGCCGACCAGATGGCCGCATGCGTGTACTGCCCGCCATTCTCTCGGACACCGGGCACATACCCCTTGATGTAGCCGGGCTCCAGCGATGTGCCGTCGAATGGCGGTGTCAGGAGCAAGACGACCCCGTCGGCGCGACGCACCAGCTGCTCGTCGACGGCCGCCATGGCGCGCGCTCGCCGTGCCGGGTCGCCGGCCGCCGAGATCACGCTCCAGGACTGCGCAATCGAATCGATGCGGCAGGCGTCGTTGGCGACGGCCCCGAGGGGCGTCCCATCGTCGAAGTACGCGCGGCGATACCAGTCACCGTCCCAGGCCTCGCGTTCGAGCGCGTCCTTGAGCGCGCTGACATGCCCACGCCACCGTTCGGCGTGCTCGCCCTCCCCACGCGCGTCAGCCAGGTCAGCCCATTCGGAGAGCACGGCGTGAAGGAACCATCCGAGCCAGACGCTCTCACCCTTTCCGTCGGCGCCGACCTCGTTCATCCCATCGTTCCAGTCCCCGGTGCCTATCAGCGGCAGGCCGTGGGTACCGACCGCCAAGCTGTGATCGAGCGCGCGCGCGCAATGCTCGAAGAGCGAGCCTCGCTCGTCGGACACGCGAGGCTCGAAGTACGACTCGCGCTGTCCGACCTCGAGCTTGGCTCCTCCGAGGAAGGAGATGTTCTCATCGAGGACGGCGCCGTCACCGACAACCTCGACATAGCGGGCGACGACGTACGGCAGCCAAAGCAGGTCGTCGGAAATCCGCGTGCGGACGCCGCGGCCGCTGGGCGGGTGCCACCAGTGCTGGACGTCACCCTCCTCGAATTGCCGCGCCGCCGCCCGCAGCACGTGCTGCCGCGCCAGCGCGGGCTCGGCGACGGCGAGCGCCACCACGTCCTGAAGCTGATCACGAAACCCATACGCGCCGCCGGCCTGGTAGAACGCCGACCGCGCCCACACGCGACAGACCAGCGTCTGGTACACCAGCCAGCGGTTCAGCAGGATGTCCATCGAGCGGTCCGGCGTTCTGACCTGCACCACGCCGAGCCACTCGCCCCAGCGCTCGCCGACGGCTCGGAGAACCGCCGCCACGTCCAGAGTCCGGTAGCGAACGATCAGCTCCCTCGCTTGCTGCGGGTTCGCCGCCTCGCCAAGGAAGAACACGACCTCGGCGCTGCCCCGAGCGGGCAGCGTGATCGTCGTCTGTAAAGCGCCGCACGGATCGAGACCGGCACCGACGCGTCCGGAGAATCGGTGGCGTGCGGCGAGCGCCGCCGGACGATCCGGGGAGCCGTTGCGTCCCAGAAATTCCGTCCGGTCGGCGGTCCACGCCGTTTGGGTCCCTCGGAGGTCGGCAAAGGCGACGCGAGCGCCGAACTCGCCCCTCCATGCGCTCCGCGCGAACATCGCCCCGGTCTTGCCGTCGATCTCGGTCACGACGAACGGCGCGGCGGCGGGCCGTGACACACCGAGAACCCACTCGACGTAGGCGGTCACAGACAGCCGCCGCGGTCGCCCGGACTCGTTGGTCAGCGTGAGACGTGAGATCTTGAGGGAGTCGTCGAGCGGCACCAGCTGGAGCAGCTCCAGCGCGATGCCGTGCGAGACGTGCTCGAACCGCGTGTAGCCCTGCCCGTGCCGGATGACGTAGGGCGAGCCCTCCTCACGGATCGGGAGCGCCGTCGGCCCCCACAGATCTCCAGTCTCGTCGTCGCGGACGTAGATGACCTCGCCCGGCGGATCGCTGACCGGATCGTTCGACCAGGCGGTGAGCTGATTCTCGCGGCTGTTGACCGACCACGTGTACCCCGAACCCGACTCGGAGACCTGGAAGCCGAAGTCCTGATTCGCGATGACGTTGATCCACGGCGACGGCGTCCACCGTCCGTCCTCGAGCACCGTGACGTACTCATGTCCATCGTCGGCGAACCCGCCCAGCCCGTTGTCGAGCTCGAGGTCCAGGCGCCGGGGCGCCACAACCGTGGGCGCCGGCAGCCGCGCCGCCGCCCGTCGCGGTTGAGCGAGCGGAGCCGCCGCGTCGGGTCGCTGCGCCCGCGTCACCTGCTCGGCCAGTGTCCCCCGTCGGCTCGACAGCACCACGCGCGCGACGGATTGCAGGACGTCACGTTGCGTCGCCGTGAGGCGGTCAGATCGCAAGATGTACACCTTGCCCTGTGCCTCATGGCCATCGTGGGGCCCGACCGACTGGCTCGTGCGGACGAGTGTCTCCAGCAGCGCCTGAAGATCCTGAGCATAGGACGGCGCATGCTCGTTCAGAATGACGAGATCGACCGCGAGCCGCTTCATCCGCCAGTACTCGTGCGCGCGGAGCAATTGCCGCACGATGCCGACGTCCTCGGACTCGTCGATTCCGACGAGCACGATCGGGAGGTCACCTGATATCCGGTGCGCCCACAACGCGGCGGGGCCCTCCGTCTGACGCGCCAGGATCTCCGCGGGAGCGCGCAGGGTCCGATCCGAGTAGAGAATGCGGCTGGCGAGGCTTTGGAAGAGATGCGCCTCGTCCGGGCCCATGCCGAGGTGGTGCTGTTGCACCTGCGCCTGCGTCCAGGCCAAGGTCGCGGCGCGGTCGAAGGTCGCCGGATCGTGATATTTCTCGGCGAGCCCGAGGGCCTCCGCACGCGACGGCGCGACGAGCGTCGAGAAGGTCGCCCGGACGGTATCGCCCGGCGACAATCGCACACGGCGGCGCAGGCTCACGATCGGATCGAGCACCGCGCCGGTCGTGTTGGACAGCGGCCGACCGTCGATCACCGCGGCGGGCGTCCGGATCCCGTGCCCGCGGCCGAGGAATCGCGCCCGGTCCGTCTCCCATTGCAGGCCGCCGACCGTGCGGCCGTCCACGACCGCCACATGCGCCAGCCAGACCGGAGACTCGCCGCGTGACCGCGGCCGGCGTCTCGCCAGCAGCGTGTCGAGCTCGGGTACGCATTCGGTCTCGACACTCAGATTGGAAAACGCCAGGTGGGCCGCATCGGTCGCCGGCGACGCCAGGACGACCTCGGCATACGACGTCACCTCGATCTCCCGGCTCTTGGTCCCGAGATTCGTGAGCGAGACGCGACGCACCTCCGCGTCGTCCTCTGGCGAGACGATCACCTGGAGCGTGGTCCCGATGGCGCCATCGCGCCGGGCGAATTCGGCCCGATCCTCGGAGAACGTGACCTGGTAGCTGTCCGGCGCGCCGCCGCACGGTTGGTAGCCGGCCGACCAGCTCTCCCCGCTGTCGACGTCGCGAAGGAACACGTAGGTGCCCCAGGCGTCGCGCGTGACGTCTTCCCGCCACCGCGTGACGGCGAGATCATGCCATCGGCTGTACCCGGCGCCCGCCGTCGTGAGCATCACCGCATACCGTCCATTCGAGAGCAGCTGCGTGCGCGGCGGCATGCCGTGCGGTGAATCGAAGCGCCTCACGACAGGCGGAACGAACTCGCGCACGTCGCCGACCGCCTGTACCTCGTCCGCGCGGGGCCGGGCGACCGCCACGTCCCGTGGCGTCCGTTCTTGAAGCAAGAGCTCGGTGGCCAGGACGATTGGCTCCGCGCGGAATCGCGCGCGCATCGCGCCGTCGTGGACGACGTTCCCGATCGCGACGACCACCATACCCTGGTGGTGCGCCATGTACGCGCGAACCACCGCGACCGTGGCGCCATCGGGGAGCCGCGGCGCGGTGTAGTCGAGCGCTTCGTAGAAGCCGTAAGCGCCGCTGGCCCCGGCGGCCGCCAGGCGCCGGAAATTCTGGACCGCTGCGGCCGGATCGATCATCGCGGCCAGGGCCGTCGCATAGGGTGCGATGACGACGTCCTCGCTGAGTCCGCGCCGCAATCCTATTCCCGGTACTCCGAAGCTCGAGTACTGGTAGGTCATTTCCAGGTCGCGCGCGTTGTAGCCCGACTCCGACACCCCCCACGGCACGCCGCGCTCCGCGCCATAACGGATCTGCCGTCCCACCACGAGCCGGGCGGTCTGCTCGAGCAGGCTTCCCGCCGGCGCCGGCATGACCAGCGTCGGCATGAGGTATTCGAACATCGACCCCGACCAGGACACGAGCACCGAGTCCAGCTCCACCGGTGTCAGCGATCGGCCGAGCCGAAACCAGTGCGAGACGGGAACGTCGCCCTTGGCGATCGCGACGAAGCTCGCGAGCCGGGCCTCCGATGCGAGGAGATCGTACCGCCCCGAGTCGAGGCTTCCGTCCGCGACGCGGTAGCCGATCGCGAACAGCTGCCGCATCGGATCGAAGAGAAAGCCGAAATCCATGGCGCCGACCATCGCCCGCGCGTTTCGCGCCAGAATCGTGAGACGACGAACCAAGGTCTCGGGCATATCGAGGTCGCGCGCGTGGCTTTCAACCGTGGCGCAGAGCGCCTCCGCCCAGACGAGGACATCCGTGTGCGCGTTCCCGGGATCCTTGTCGACCAGCGTTCGCGCGGCGTTCAGCACCGCCTGAGCGCGGGCCTTCAACGTCGCAAGCCGTGAGACCCACCCGGCCGAGTCGCCCGGAGGCTCCCGGACCGCGTCCGCGACGGCGTCGAGAGCGTTCGCCAGGGGCCCGTGGCTGGCCAGGCCCGGGCGCGCGGCGCCGGCCGCCGCGACGGCCGCCTGGTGGACCAGCAGCGCGGTGTCCTCGATCCCGGCGAGCGCCGCCCGATCGAGGCGCGGGCGCTCGATCATCTCCCGGCAGGCGTGCGCGACCACGATGAGATGGCCGGCCAGATTGCCGCTGTCGACCGACGAGACATACTTCGGCTCGAGCGCGTAGCCGTGCTTCGTGTCATACCAGTTGTAGAGGTGGCCACGGAAGCGCTCGAGGGTGTGCAGCGTCTCGAGCGTGGCCTCGAGACGCTCGACGACGTCGAGCGTACCGACCCAGCCGAAATCGCGCGCCGCGACCGTCGACAGCAGGTAGAGCCCGATGTTCGTGGGCGATGTGCGATGCGCGACCACCGGACTCGGCGTCTCCTGGAAGTTGTCGGGCGGTAGTGCGTGGTCCTCCGGACCGACGAACGTCGAGAAGAAGCGCCACGTCCGCCGCGCGATCAGGCGGAGAGCTCGCGCGTCCGTCGCCGAGAGCGGCTGCGTGGGCTCGGTGCTCCGCGGCACGCTGATCCAGCGCGCGACCGCCGGCGACAGAATCCACAGCAGGAGAAAGAGCAGCGCGGCGGGCCAGGCCTCCGGTCGCGCCCACGCGACGGCCACCGCCGCGGCGGCGGCGAGCGCGACGCCCCCGACCATTCGACGGCAGAAGCCAAGGAGATCGAGACGGAGGCCGGCCTTCGCCTGCGCCGCGGTCACCCATTCCAGCAGGTTGCGGTGCGTGACGTACACGCGGACGAGTGTCCGCACGATCGCGTCGCTCATGAGCCAGGCCTGATGCGTCAGCATCGTGATCGTGAGCCCGCACTGTGAGCCAGCCAGGAAGAGATCCCGGCCGACCGCGCGAAGGTGGCTGCGCTTCGAGATGCCGCGCCCGCGCGGGAGCAAACCGCTCAGCGCCGGCAAGAGCGTGGGCACGGCGATGGTCGCCAGGATGAAGGCGCTCCAGGCCGTCGGCGAGGTACCCGGCATCACCCACGCGACCACGAGCGTCAAAAAGGCGGCCGGCGCCGACAGGGTGCGGCGGAGGTTGTCGAGCATCTTCCAGCGTCCGACCAGCGGCATCCGGCGTCCCAGAATCCACGGAAGCAGCTGCCAATCGCCACGCGCCCATCGGTGCTGGCGGGCCGCCGCGACGCCATAGTGCGAGGGCGCGCTCTCGAAGAGCTCGGCGTCGGTCACGAGACCGGCGCGCGCGAACACACCCTCGAAGAGATCGTGGCTCAGCAGCGCATTGTCCGGCACCCGTCCGGCCAGCGCCGTCTCGAACGCGTCCACGTCGTAGATGCCTTTGCCGGTGTACGATCCTTCCTCCCAGAGGTCCTGGTAGACGTCGGACACCGCCGATGCGTACGGGTCGATGCCCGCCGGGCCCGACGACAGACGCTGGAAGAACGAGCCCTCGCGTCCCGGCAGCGGCGGGGTCACCCGGGGTTGAAGCACCGCGTAGCCCTCGACGACGCGGTGACCTCCGATATCGAACCGCGGTCGATTGAGGGAATGCGCCATCGTTCCGACCAGTCGATCGACCGCCCCTCGGGGGAGCCGCGTATCGGCGTCGAGCGTGATGATGTAGCGGATGCCGAGAGGCGCGACGCTGCCCGTGGCCACGAAGCTCGTGTCCGACGCCCCGCGCAGCAGACGATTCAGCTCGTGGAGCTTGCCCCGCTTGCGCTCCCACCCCATCCACGCCCGCTCGCTCTCGTTCCAGAGCCGCCGGCGGTGAAAGAGCAGGAATCGCTCGCCTCCATCCGGCGCGGCACCGTGGCGTCGGTTCAGTCGGGCGATCCCCTCGCGCACGGCCCCGAGAGTCTCGTCATCACTCGGCATGATCTCCGCGGGCGCGTCCAACCAGTCCGAGAGGATCGCAAAGCGCAGATCGCCGCTCGGATTGGCCAGGTAGTGCACTTCGAGCCGCTCGATGTGCTCGGTGATTTCCGCGCTGTCGGTCAGGAGCAGCGGCACGACGACAATGGTTCGCAGATGCGGCGGCACCCCGTCACGCAGCTCGAGGCGCGGCAGCACGGCCGGCGTGACCAGCGCGGTGACGCTTCGGTTCAGCAAGGCGATCGCCAGGTCCGAGGCCGGGACGATGGCCAGCAGGGCGAGCACGAGCAGGCCCACCGGTCCCACGCCGGACGCCGCTGCCGCGAGGAGGGGCAGGGCAAGCAGGAAGCCACTGAGGACGGCGATCGTTCCAAGATATCCGGGCGTCGCCGCCGCGACATAGAGGCGAAGCAGCCGGCGCAAGGGCGGCGCTCGATAGCCGAGCGTCATCTCGAACGCCAGGCGCCCGGTGCCTATGAGATAGAAGCCGGGATCGGCCCGCCGATCATCGCCGGTCCCGGCCACGCGGTCCGCGCGGGCCACGGCCGCGCGCGCGACCTGCAGCTCGTGCTGGCGCGAGCCTCGCGCCAGTTCTTCGACCGCGTGCCGATAGGCGTCGCGGGTCGCGAAGTCCATCGCGGCGTAGTTCGGGCCTGCGTGCAGGACCTCGTCGACGAGGCTGACGCTCTCGAAGAACTCCGTCCAGTCAAACGCGGACATCAAGCTCATGCTCATGATCACGTTGCGGACGGTCACGTTCATCGCACTCTGGTTCTGGACCTCTTCGCGCACGATGTCGTCGGTTGTCGTGCCCTCCGCGCCCAATCTTTGGTTCAGCCAGCGCAAGGCGGGCGTCGTGTTGGGATCGCGATCACGCAATCGTTGCGCCAGTTGTACGGCAAATGCGGCGGACCACGGCGCGTCATCGAGTTTTTGAGCAATCGCAGACGCGGGCTCCTGATGGTCACTGAGAAAGCCATCGGCCAGCGCGTCTGCCAATCGTCGTGCGGCAAGGCCCTCCACAACCGACTCCGCGAGCCGGCGGAGATTCTCTACCAGGGTAATACGCAGGGTAATCGCGAGCGCCCACAGTTCACCGATCGTGAGCGGTTGTACCTTTTGATACGCCACGACAAACCGCGTCAGCTTCTCGACGTCGAAACCGCTGTCGGTGTGAGCGACGAGAGCCCACGCGACGCCGAACACGCGGGGATAACCTTGCAATGGCCCATCCGCCAGCTTGGGCAGGATGCGATAGAAGCCCTCCGGCAGATCGATTTTAATCTCGCGGATCTGTTCGTCGATGATATGGAAATTGTCGAGCAGCCATTCGGCCGCGGGCGTGATCGCCCGGTGCGCCGCTGCAGCGCTAACGATGGCGCGATAGCTTTCCGTGAGAACTTTCGTATTGTCGTAAAGGCGCGGGCTCAGCAGCCGCCCCCGCATGCGCTTCGACGTCACTTGTTGGGCGGCAGCGAGGCTTTCAGCATGCTGCTCCAATCGCTCGACGCTGAATAGCTCGGACCGAATGGGCGGTTCGAGTTGAATGACGCTGATCG
>CAYVHH010000264.1:0-5680 GCA_964450175.1 uncultured bacterium
GGGCTCGGCGAGCGGGTTCCGCGTGAGCGCCTGGAACGCGACACCCGCGACCGCGAGCGCGCCGCCCGCCAGCACGGCGGCCGCGATCCTAGGCAAGCGGATCGACAAGGTCACCACGCTCTCGACGGACTCCGGCGCGGCACGGCCGGCGACCGCCGACAGGACCGCGCTCGGCGAGAGCTGAGCGCTCCCGAGAAAGAGCGCGCCGGCCGCGACGAGCACCAGCACACCCGACAAGACGCCGAGCACCAGGACCAGCCGCCGGGTCGGGCTCACCGAAACGCCTCTGGATGGATCGCGCGTGCCAGCTGCTCGAGACCGTCCACGAGACGCGGCCCGTAGCGATGCATCAGGTCGCCGCTGACGGACATGAGCCGCCCGGATTTGACGGCGGGAAGCGACGCGAGGCGCTGCCACTTCTCGATCGAGACCGCGCCGGTGCCCGCGCCGTGGTCGGCCAGCAGGATGACCTCGGGGCTCTTGGCCACCGCGGCCTCCAGGCTGTATCGCGGCCAGGCGTCGGCGTCGTCGGCCGTGAGCGATCGTCCGCCGGCCAGCTCGATCAGCTCGGTCACGAGCGCCCCGCGGCCGGGCACGATGAGCGGCTCCGGCCACAGCACGTAGAGCACGCGGGGGCGCCCGAACGGCGCGACGGCCGACTTCACGGCCTCGATCCGCTGCTCCAGGCGCGCCACCACGGGCTCGGCCGCCGGTTCGCGGCCGGTCAACTCCCCGAGCCGCCGCATGAGCGACATCGCGTCGGCGACGTGATGGGCGGCGACGAGGTACACGGGCACTCCCACGCGCGTCAGCTGCGTGAACGTGTCCTCGCGCGTGCCCTCGGTGGTGGCGATCACCAGATCGGGCCGCAGCGCGACGATCGCCTCGAGGCTCGGCGCGACCATTCCGCCGACCTTCGGCTGGCGGCGCGCCTGCGGCGGAAAGTCGCAGAAGTCGGTCACGCCGACCAGCGCGGACTCTGCGTTGAGCGCGTAGAGAATCTCGGTGACGCTCGGCACGAGCGACACGATGCGCTTGGGTGGCGCCGCGAGCGTGACGTCACGGCCGAGCATGTCGCGCGTGGTGAACGCCGCCGCCGATGCGACCCCCAGGAGCGTGACCGCGATGACCGAGGCGACGACCGCGAAGGGCCGCGTCGTCATGACCGCTCCTCGGGCGCCGATCGGCTCACCCCGGCGGTCTTGAAGGTGGCCATCTCGCTCCAGACGAGCGCGGCCGCTCGAGCCAGATGGATGAACAGCGCGGCGCCCGTCCCCTCGCCGAGGCGCAGGCCGAGGTCGAGGTAGGGATCGAGCCGGAGGTGCTCGAGGGCCCGCGCGTGACCGCGCTCGGCCGAGCGATGGGAGGCGAAGAGCGCGTGGCGCGCGGCCGGCGCGAGCGTGACGGCGACCAGCGCCGCCGCGCCGGCGATGAATCCGTCGAGCACCACCGGAGCACGGCGCGCGGCGCCCGCGAGGATCACGCCGGCAAGGCCGGCGATCTCGAAGCCGCCGACCTTCGTCAGCACGTCCAGACCGTCGCGCGGGTCCGGACGGTTGACCTCCAGCGCGCGGCGCACCACCGTGACCTTGCGCGCGAAGGTCGCGTCGTCCACGCCGGTTCCGCGCCCGGTCACCTGCTCGGCCGACGCGCCGGTGACGGCCGCCGTGATCACGCTGGCGCAGGTCGTGTTGCCGATGCCCATCTCGCCCGTCGCCAGGAGATCCGCGCCGGCGTCCATGGCCTCGTCGGCAAGGCGGGCTCCGGTCTCGACCGCGCGGATCGCCTGCTCCCGTGTCATGGCGGGTCCGACCGCGATGTTCGCGGTCCCCGGCCCGATCGGACACTCGACGAGGTCGGGCGAGCGCCCGAGCGGGCTCGCGACCCCGAAGTCGGCGACGACGACGCGCGCCCCTGCCTGGCGCGCGAGCACGTTCACCGCCGCGCCCCCGCGCGTGAAGTTCTCGACCATCTGCGCGGTCACGATTTGGGGATACGCGCTGACGCCCTCGGCGACGACTCCATGATCGGCCGCGAACGTGAAGATGACCGGACGCGTGACCGCGGGCGCCCGGCCGCGCAGGATCGCGAGGCGCAGCGCGATCTCCTCGAGCCGGCCGAGGCTGCCCGGCGGCTTCGTCAGGCTGTCGAGATGGTGACGAGCCGCCGCCTCGCCGTCCCGTGCCGGAGCGGAGATCGAGTCGAGCAGCCGGGCGAGGTCACTCACGCCCGCGCCCCGGCGTCTTCACGGTGAGCGGGATGCCGGCGACCATGAGCACGACGGTCTCGCACGCGGCGGCGACCCGCTGATTCACGTGGCCCAGCAGGTCGCGGAACCGCAGGCCTGCGGCGGTCTCCGGGTGCACGCCCTCGCCGACCTCGTTCGAGACCAGGGTGATGCGCGAGCGACGACCGCGGATCCCTCCGGCGAGCGCGTCGGCGTGCTCCAGGACCGCCTCGTCTCGGTCGCCGCGGAGCAGGAGGTTCGAGACCCAGAGCGTGAGGCAGTCGACGATGATGCCGTCGCTCGTGCCGTCGAGACCGCGCAGCCGCGACACCAGATCAAAGGGCTCTTCGACGGTCGACCAGCGCGCCGGGCGATCGGCGCGATGGCGAGCGATACGCTTGGCCATGTCTTCGTCGCGCGCCTCGGCGGTGGCGACGAAGACGATGCGGGCGTCCGCGGAGAACCGCTCGATCGCGAAGCGGCTCTTGCCGCTGCGCGCGCCTCCGACGACGAACAGCGATGAGGTCACCTGCCCGGATCCTCCCTCGAAGACCGGTGAACAGATCGCGCCCGGGCAGGTCTCCTGGCTCTCGGATCGTCCTACTCCCCGCGCCTTCCCGGCCTCGCCGGCCAGTGGCACTTGCGGGTTTCGTCCCCGATTACAGTGACGGGGTCGCGGCGGCTTCTACCGCCTTCCCTGGGCCCTCGCGGGCATCCGCGGGCGCGAACAACGCGGGAACCGTAGCAGAACCACCGGTCGACCGCAACCGGCCCGGCGTGCCGTGTAGAGAGCACATCATTTGGCCGCTCGGGAAGAGCACGTGAGATGACCGCTCGAACGCCGAGCCGTATGGGATATCGCCTTCCGGGAGGTGGCGATGCCCTTCACGCGCGCGGCAGGAGAGCGAGCCATGCGAGTTCACGAAGTCATCCTCCGAGCCTTGAGTGGCGACAGCACGTGGCTCCAGGCCGCCGATATCCTGGGGCGCAGTCCGCGCAGCATCCGTCGACTCCGGCTGCGCTTTGCGCAATACGGGTATGACGGTCTCTACGATGGCCGGTGCGTCAAACCCTCGCCCAAGCGCGCGCCGGTGGCGGAAGTGGAGCGGATCTTACGTCTGTATCGCGAGCGGTAGCGCGGGTTCAATGGGCGGCATTTCTACCAGCTCGCGCGGCGGGAGCACGCCGTCACGCTCAGCTACACGTTTGTGAAACGCTTGCTCCAGCAGGCCGGACTCCTCCCCAAGTATCGCGCCCGCGGGCGCCATCGCCGCCGCCGCGAGCCTCGCCCCTGTTTCGGGGAGCTCCTGCATCTCGACGGCAGCCGGCATGTGTGGCTGGCGCTGGTCCCGGCCAGCCGGCCCACGCTGCTGGCCGTCGTCGATGACGCGACGAAGCGGCTGCTGTATGCCCAGCTGGTGGCCGGCGGCGAATCCGTGGTGGCCATCATGACCGCCTTGCGCGCCGTGCTGGTGACCGATGGCCTGCCGATGGCGCTGTATACCGACCGGGCGGGCTGGGCCGTCCATACGCCGACGGCGGGCGGCGGCCCCGATCGTCGCAAACTCACCCAGGTCGGCCGCGCGCTGCAGCGCCTCGGCATCGAACACATCCTCGGGTATTCACCGCAGGCGCGTGGCCGCAGCGAGCGCGTGAATCGCACCCTACAAGACCGCCTGGTCAACGAATTGCGCGTGGCCGACATTCGCACCTTGCCGGCCGCCAACCGGTATCTGCGCGATCACTTCCTGCCGGCGTTCAACGCGGAGTTCGCTCGGCCCCCGGCGGACCCCGCCCCGGCGTTCGTGCCGTTGGGCCGCGTCGACCCCGATGAGATTCTCTGTCACGAAGAGCCGCGGACGGTCGCGCTCGACAACACCGTCCGGCTGGATGGCGTGGTGCTACAGATCGCCAAACAGCGCGGTCGGCGCACCTGCGCGGGCCTCCAAGTCGTCATTCGGCGCTATCTCAACGGCACGCATGCGATCTGGTGGGGCACCCGGTGCCTCGGGCGCTACTCACCGAGCGGCCAGCGCGTGGCGCCCGCCGCGGCCTGAGCGGTCAGATCACGTGTCAAACAGGAGCGGTCAGATCACGTGTCAAACAGCAGCGGCCAACTCACTTGCCATCAACACGCCTCAGCGTGCTCGTGGCTCGAGCGAGCGAAGCACGATGACGTCGACCGCCTCGCCGGCGGCGATCGTGGTGTCAGGCGCGACGACGGCGAGACCGTCGGCGAGCACCATGGAGCGCAGGATCGCCGAGCCCTGGTCGCCGGTGAGTCGAGCGCCGTAGCCCTGCGCGTCCTCTCTGAGGGTGACACGGAGATACCCGCGGCGCGATCCCGGGTTCGCGATCGGCTCGAGCGCACGCGCCCGAAGCCGCGGACGGTCGAGCACGTGCGCGCCGGCCATCCGGCGCAGGGCGGGGCGAACGAAGAGCTCGAAGGTCACCATCGCGGACACGGGGTTGCCCGGCAGCCCGAAGACCGGCCGAATGCCGCGGGTGCCGAACGTGATCGGCTTGCCCGGCCGCATCGACACCTTCCATAGATGGAGCTCGGCGCCGCTCCGCTCGAGCGCCTCGCGGACCAGATCGAGCTCTCCGACCGACACGCCCGCCGACGTCACGAGCACGTCCGCGGACGCGAGCCCCCACCGCACCCGCTCGGTGATCGCCTCGAGTTGGTCGGGCGCGACGCCCAGGTTGACGGGCTCGGCTCCCGCCTCGATCACCTGCGCCATCAGCGAATACGTGTTGGTGTTGGGAATCTGAGCCGGCCCCGGCTGAGTTCCGAGATCCGCGATCTCGTTGCCGGTCGAGAGGATCGCGACGCGTGGACGGCGGTAGACCCGAACCTGCGAGTATCCGAGCGTCGCGAGCAGCCCCACTTCCGCTGCGCCGATCACGCCGCCGGGCTCGACGACCACGTCGCCGGCACGGACGTCTTCGCCCGCGGGACGCACATAGGCGCCGGGGGCGATGCGCCCGCGGACCGTCACCCGCTTGTCGTCGGCGGTGACGTCTTCCTGAGGCACGACGGCGTCGGCGCCCTCTGGAAGCGGCGCGCCCGTGAAGATCCGCATCGACTCGCCCGCCCCGAGCGCGCGCGAGGGCATGGCGCCGGCAATGATCCGGCCGACGACGGCGAGCTCGACGGGTCCGTTCGTATCCTTCGATCGGACGGCGTATCCGTCCATCGACGAATTCGGCCAGGGTGGAATCGTCGCGCGCGAGACGACCGGTTCGGCCAGCACGCGCCCGAGCGCCGCCATGATCTCGACCCGCTCGATCGAGAGCGGGTTTACGCGTGAAAGAATCTGCTCGAGCGCGTCCTCGACCGTGAGCACACCGTCACTCTACTACACGCGGCGGGCGCCGAGCGGCGAGCTGCGGATGCCCCCCGCAACCTGCGCGCGAAAGCCGCACGAGACAGAAACCATTCTCTTGTCG
>CAYVHH010000265.1:0-5145 GCA_964450175.1 uncultured bacterium
CTCGCCCTGGACCGGCCGAAAGAACCGGCCTACTGGGACCGCGGCAAGCCCTAAGATCGGCCTCACGGTGAAGGTGGAGACGCTCGAGCTGGCGACGCTTTGCAGCGACATCGTCGAGCCGGACCTCGCACTGTTCAAGCTCCAGTCGGCCGACGTCAGTCACGTGAACTACAGCCGCTACACCGACCGGAGCCTCGACGAGCTCCACCAGCGCCAGAGCCGTGCGGCCGAGCGCGGGGAGCGGCGCCGAGCGATCAGGGAATTCGAGGAGCGGCTGCTCGACGACGAGATGCACGACATCTTCACGTTCCAGTGGCACCGGATCGTCCCGCACAACGCCCGGCTGAGAGGCTGGACGATCACGCCCAGCCACTTCCTCCACAACCAGCTCGACGCCGTCTGGCTGGCGCCGGAGTGACCCTGAGACTCGTCCCCGATCTCGTCCTGACCGAGGGCGGCTGGATCTCGGGGCACGCGGTGACGCTCGCCGGAGGCCGGATCGGCTCGATCGAGCCGATCGGTCGGCCGGCGCCGGGCGACGTCGTGCTCGCCGGCAAGGCACTCTTGCCCGGCACCGTCAACGCCCACTGCCACACGTTCCAGTCGCTGTTGCGCGGCCTCGGCGACGACCTCGACTTCGCCGGCTGGCGCGATCGCGTCCTCTATCCGTTCTCCGAGCGGCTCGACCGCCGCGGCATCGCGCTCGGCGCCTCGTTCGCGTTCGCCGAGATGCTCCGCCACGGCGCCACCACGTGCGTCGACTTCTTCTACCTTCAGGATCAGGGCAACGAGAACGCCGAGGCGGTGATCGAGGCCGCCCGCGCGGTCGGAATCCGCCTCGTCCTGGCGCGCACGATGTACGACTGGCCGGGCGCCCCCGGGCGCTATCGCGAATCCCCGGGCGACGCCGCGCGGCGAACGCGCGAGCTGATCGGCGCCCACCGCCGTGACGAGACCACACTCGTCCAGCCGGCTCCGCACAGCCCTCACGGGGCGTCGCCCGCGATGATCCGCGCCGGGTTCGACGTCGCCGAGTCGGAGGCGACGCGCTTTCACATCCACGTGGCGGAGGGACGCTACGAGGGCGAGCGAACCCTGCGCGAGCACGGCGCCACGCCGATCCGCTATCTCGACCGCCTGGGCGTCCTCGGCCCGCGGATGATCGGGGTCCATTGCGTGTGGCTCGACGACGAGGAGATCGCGCTGATGGGCGCGCGCCGCGCCGCGCTCGCCTACTGCCCGAGCTCGAACATGTTCCTGGGTGACGGCATCACCCGGCTCCCCGAGCTCCGGAAGGCGGGTGTCAGGGTCGGCCTCGGCACCGATGGGGGCTGCACCAACAATCGGCTCTCGGTCTTCGAGGAGATGCGGATGGCGGCGCTCCTGCAGCGAGTGCGGCTCCTCGACGGCGGCGCGCTCGACGCGGCGACCGCGTTCGAGCTCGGAACGCGGTCGGGCGCCGAGATCCTCGGCCTTCCAGCCGGCGCGATCGCGCCGGGCCTGCTCGCCGATCTCGCCGCCGTCGACCTCGGCGACGCGTCGATGCACCCGCGTGTCGATACGCTGAAGTCCGTGGTCTTCGCGATGTCGGATCGCGCCGTGACGGACGTCTGGGTCCACGGGCGACACGTCGTCGAGGCCGGCCGCCTCGTGACGCTCGACGAGCACGAGCTCCTCGGGCGCGTGCGCGAGCTGACGCGCGACTGGCGCGTCCCCGAGCCGGTAGCGGTCGCGGCGCGCGGGCGCGCCGACCGGTCATGATCGAGCTGGACGGCGGCGCGCTCACGCTCGAGGCGGTCGAATCGGTCGCCCGGCGCGGCGACGAAGTGACGCTCGCCCCGGCGGCGATCCGTAGGCTCGGCGCCTCGCGCGAGTTCGTCGATCGGCTGGCCGCCGGCGCCGAGCCGATCTACGGGATCACGACCGGAGTCGGAAAGCTCAAGGACGTCGTCATCCCCCCGGGCCAGCGCGTCGAGCTCCAGCGCAATCTCGTGGTGAGCCACGCCGGAGGCATGGGGGCGCCGCTGCCGGATGCCGAGGTCCGCGCGATCATGCTGCTGCTCGCGGCGTCGCTCGCGCGCGGCGCGTCCGGCGTGAGGCCGGTGGTCGTCGAGACCGTGATCGCGTGCTTGAACCGGCGCGTTCACCCGATCGTGCCCGAGCTCGGATCCGTCGGCGCTTCGGGCGATCTGGCGCCGCTCGCCCACGTGGCCCTCTGTCTCGTCGGCGAGGGCTCGGTGTGGGACGAGGGTCGTCAGCAGCCGGCGGCCCAGGCGCTCTCGCGCGCCGGAATCCGGCCGCTCGCGCTCGAGACCAAGGAAGGTCTGGCGCTCCTCAACGGCACGCACCTGATGGCCGGGCTCGGCGCGCTCGCGGTGCTCGATGCCGCGCGGCTCACGCGGCTGGCCGACGTCACCGGCGCGATGTCGCTCGAGGCGCTGATGGGTTCGAACGCCGCGTTCGATCCGCGGATTCACGCGCTGCGGCCCCATCCCGGCCAGCTCGCGACCGCCGCCAACTTGCGGCGTCTCACCGCGGAGAGCGGCATCATCGCCTCGCACCGCGACTGCACCCGCGTCCAGGACGCGTATAGCCTGCGCTGCATGCCGCAGGTGCACGGCTCCGCTCGGGAAGCGGTCCGATTTGCGCGATCGGTGATCGAGCGCGAGCTCGCGTCGGTCTCCGACAATCCGCTCGTCTTTCCCGAGGACGGCGCCGTGCTGAGCGGCGGCAACTTCCACGGCGAGGTGCTGGGCCTGGCACTCGACACCTTGACCCTGGGGCTCGGCCAGCTCGCCGGAATCTGCGAGCGCCGGATCGACCGGCTCGTGAACCCGCTGACGAACGAGGGACTGCCGCCGTTCCTTTCGCCGCACGGCGGCGTTCACTCCGGCTACATGATCGCGCAGTACGGCGCCGCGGCGCTGGCGTCCGAGCTCCGCACCCAGGCCGTTCCGGCGAGCGTCGAATCGATTCCAACCTCGGGGCTCCAGGAGGACTACAACTCGATGGCGGCCGGCTCGGCGCTGAAGGCGCGTCGCGCGGTCGGGCTCGCGCGTCGGGTCGTCGCGATCGAGCTCCTGCTGGCGGCCCAGGCGCTCGACTTCCGCGCGCCGTTGACACCGGGGCACGGGAGCGCCGCGGCGCGTGCGGCGGTGCGGCAGCGGATCGCGCGGCTCGACCGCGATCGCTATCTGAAGGCCGATCTCGATGCCGCGCTGGAGCTGTGCGAGGAGGGCGTCGTGCTCGCGGCGGTGGAAGCCGCGATCGGTGCCCTGGAGTGAGCGGGCGCTACCGGCTCAGTCCGATCGCGTCACGGTCGGCGGACGTCGTGTCCGCCGACCGGCCTTTCGTCATCTTGCAGTGGCCTTCGAAGAGCACGCCCTCCTCGACGACGATCACCGGGGCCTCGACGTCGCCGTAGACGCGAGCCGTACCCCGCAACTCGACCCGCTCGGTGGCGAAGACGTTACCGATGACCTCCCCGTTGATCAGGACCACACCGGCGCGAACGGTGGCACTCACGACGCCCTTCTCGCCGATGATGAGGCTGTCGCTGGAGTTGATCTCGCCGCTGAACTTGCCGTTCAGCATGACGGTGCCCTGAAACGTGTATTTGCCCTCGATCTCGGAGCCTTCGTCGATGAAGGCGGTGAGATCGCTGCTCCGGCTCGTCTGCTTGCCCTTGCGCCACCGCATGGGATTCGGCCCGGCGGGGGCCGACTACCTCTGACCGCTGAGCTGCGCGGCCCGCAGGTCGTCCATCAGATAGATCGGCCGCTGGACGTTGGGCTGCTCGTTCATCTTCGACACGTTGCCGTTGAAGAAGCCGCCCTTCGAGATCACCAGCGAATCGGTCGTGATGTTCCCGGTGACCCGGCCCGAGTCCGTGATCTCGACGTTGCCGGTCGCGATCATGTTGCCCTGGTAGTGTCCCTTGATGACCGCGTCGACGGTCTGGACGTTGGCGTTGACCACGCCCTTCTCGCCGATGACGAGCTTACCGCCGACGTTCATCTCGCCGCCGACCTCGCACTCGACCTGGATCGAGTCCGCAATGTCGAACTTGCCCTCCATGCGTGCGCGCTCGCCGACCACGGAGAGCAGCGGGATCGCCGGGGCGGCGGGCTGCCCGTTCTCCGACGCCGGCAGAGACTCCGGCTTCTGGGCACCCTTCTGGTTACTGAACATCGGAAAACTCCTTACGCTGTGAGGCCGCTCGGATGAGCGGGAGAGGCTTTAACCCAGCATCTTCAGGCGTAGCATTCCCGAACAGACGGTGTCAACATTTGCGACCCGCCCCTTCCGGTGGTGCGTGGACACCTCGAAGCGGCTTCCGGTTGTACCCGACTTGACGGCCTTGCGGCCGGGGCGATGCCTCGAGTCCGAGGACGCTAGAACGAGCGGATGAGCCGCTCGACTCGCTCGTCGTGCGACTGGAAGGGGTCCTTGCAGAGGATCGTCTCGCGCTCCGGGTCGTTGAGCTTCAGGTAAACCCAGTCGACGCGGTAGTCCTTGCCCTTCAGGTTGGCCTGCCGGATGAACTCGCCCCGGAGGCGCGCCCGCGTGGTCTGCGGGGGAACGTGCTTGGCCTGCTCGATGGTCTCGTCGTCGGTGATCCGATCGACGTGATCGTTGGCGACCATCCGGTAGTAGACGCCCTTGTCGGGCCGGATGTCGTGGTACTGCAGGTCGAGCAGCGAGACCTTCGGATCCCGCCACGACAGGCGGTGGCGGTTCATGAAGTTGTCGATCAGCTGGCGCTTGATGACCCAGTCGAGCTCGCGGCCGAGCTGCATCGGATCGGCCTCGAGCTTGGTGAGCACGTCGGTCCAGCGGGCGAGGACGTCCTTGGTCGTCGCGTCGGCGTTGATCGAGGCGACGTACCGGGTGGCGTACTCGAGATACTCGAGCTGCATCTGGAGCGCCGTGATCGAGCGACCGTCCTTCAGCTTGACGGCCTCGCGCAGCGTCGGATCGTGGGAGATGTCTCGGATCGCCTGCACCGGCGACTGCAGCGAGTAGTCGCGATCGAAGAACCCGTCCTCGATCATGTCGAGCACGAGGGCCGTCGTCCCGATCTTGAGGTACGTCGCGACCTCGGACATGTTCGAGTCGCCGACGATCACGTGCAGCCGGCGGTAG